>JAAYRD010000018.1 GCA_012518955.1 Tissierellia bacterium
AATTTTGAGTTTATAATTATTTGCTTATAGTCACCTTGTTCAAACCTGTCCTTTATTTCATTTGGAATAAAATTCTCTGGCACATTTGCCCCTATTAACTTTTGATATGTTAATACATTTTCTATTCCCTCTACCGTTTCAACTTCGTCTATCATCTCTTTTATTTTATAATTCGGTGTGTCTTTAGATAAAAGGACCATATGGGTAGTCATCATATTATAATCGTCTTTTAATTTTCTAAAAGCTATTATAGATTCCATATCATCTGGTAGAGATTCATCCAAATTATAGTAGATATCATTATTTTGTTGTCCATAAAAGGCTGGTATAAATATTAATATTCCAATTAAAATAAATATCATATAATGTTGGGTAACCAATTTGGCCAGTCCTTTAAATTCTGGTAAAATAGTTCCATGATTAAACCGATTGATGGTCTTTTCAAATGTAAGTATAAGAGCTGGCAATATGGTTAATACGGATATTACCCCAAATACTACCCCCTTAGCCATTACAAATCCTATATCCTTTCCTATGGTAAGTTCCATAACGGCAATAGCCAAAAATCCTGCTATAGTCGTTAACGAGCTGCCCACTATAGATGACGCTGTCTTACCAATAGCTTCTGCCATGGCTTCCTCTTTATTCTCTGAGTTTTTACATTCCTCTTCATATCTATGGAGTAGAAATATAGAATAATCCAGTGTAACCCCCATCTGCAATACTGCTGCTAAGGACTGAGTTATATAGGATATCTCTCCAAAAATTATATTTGTTCCAAAATTATATAATATGGCATATCCTATACTTATTAAAATTATAAAAGGTATAATGGTAGATTCTAAGGTTAGCATGAGTACTACAGTAGCTAAGGCTACAGCCAATGCTACATATACTGGGGTTTGTTTATCTGCTAAATCTACAGTATCCTTTAATACAGCTGCCATTCCACTTAGGAATGACTGTTTATCTAGTATGCTACGTATATCAACTATTGCCTGTTTAGTTATATCTGAGGATGATTCATGATCAAATTTGATCATGAGTAATGTAGAATTTTCCCTATAGAACATCTCTCCTAATGCTTCTGGCAGCATATCCTTGGGTATGCTTGTATCTACAAAGTCATCTACCCATGTTATACTTTTAACCCCTTCCACTTGAGATACCTTTTCTTTTACCTTAATAACATCTTTAGGTTCCATGTTTTCAATTATCAACATACCAGTAGCAGAACTATTAAACACATCATTTAATATCTCCTGTCCCTTTACCGATTCCAAGCCTTTGGGCAAGTAGGTCAAAATATCGTAGTTTATCCTCGTAGCTACTGTTCCATATATTGAAGGCAGTAGCAATAGTGTAGCAATAAGTAAAACCAGTTTTCTGTGTTTTGCTACAAATAGTCCAAATCTATTCATCTAATCATCTCCTATATAATTTTCTTTATAGTATCAAAAAGGATTGGCTTCATCTCGTCTATATTATCAGGCTCATTTAATATTATTGAACTATAAGATACAGAACCTGCTAACTCTAAAATTATAAACAATGTTTTTTCAATATCTTCTCTAGGTAGAGAGGTATCTTCATATCCCCTCTCAAACATATTATATATTTCATGTATCTCATCATAATCTCTATATGCCTTTTTAAATATTCCCCAGGATAGATTTTTATATATTAATTTCAACATAAGTTTATTTTCTTTAAAATATTCGATAATATAATCAATGAAGTATAAAAGTTCCTCTTCAAAGCTTTGGAAAACTTTGAGCCTAGTCTCTACTATGGCTTCATTCAATATTTGACTACTTTTATCTAAAATTAGCTTATCTAAAATATCGTATTTGTCCTTAAAATATAAGTAAAATGTTCCTTTAGCCACTCCAGCCTTTTTAACTATATCGTTTATTGCTGTTTCATTTATTCCTTTGTTTATAAATAATTCATACGCAGCGGCATAGAGAGAATTTTCCTTCTCTCTCTTATTCCTTTCAACTTTCGATACCAAGTTTTCCACCTCCCTGCATTAAATAAAATGACCATTGGTCAGTTTCATAGATTATATTATAATACTAAACTGACCAATGGTCAACTTTTTTATGTGTTTTTATTTTTTTTTAATAATATCAGTGCAACTTGTTTACAATTTTCTAATAAAAATTAGTTCCATAAATGGTTTAAACCATTTATGGAACTAATTATATAAACATTAATAGAATTTCTAATTTTAATCTATTCATTGGATCTTCAATATCTAAATCCACTAAATCATTTATTTCTTCTATTCTTTTTCTAACCGTATTGATATGAATATATAGTTGTTTTGCTGTAAGACTATAATTCATATTACACTGAAGATATGTCTTTAAAGTTTCTATAAGTTCTCTATGTTCTGGATTTTCTATTAAAATCTTAATATCCTTTGCTATCATTTCTAATTCGTCTTCATTAATATCCATCCAAGCCAGAACTCCTAAATCAGAATATTTTATATAATTTTTTTCTGGGTATAGAATCCTTCCGATCCTTAAAGTCTGCTCACATCTATCATAATTTCTTTTTATTTCAAATATTGCACCTTCACTATCAGATAATCCTAAAATTAGATTAGAATTTTGTATTTTGGATTGGATTCTTTTTTTAAATATTAGCGAAGATTTTTTTATTTGCTTTAAATTCTCTTCATCTGATACCCTATTGTCTGCAGGCAATAAAAAAACACAACTATTGTCATCTACCATAGCCATCCTTGCATCTATATCAGATATACTGCTATTTATGGCTTGTCTTAATTCACTCTTATAATTAGCAAGGTGAACTTCCTTTTTTTCTTGCCTCATCATAACTAGGTAATAATTCATATTAATATCTATACCCAAATCAGTGGCCCTTTTAGAAATAGTCTCTTCTGACAAATTATTGCTTATAATATCAGAAATAAATTTTTCAAACCCTATGTCCCCAATACTTTGAGCTACCAATATTTGTTCATATAGAGATTGGATTAATAGAAACCCTATTCGCAATGTAAATTGCTCAAAATAATCTATAAGTCCTACGGCTTCTACTATGACAAAGTATGCTCTTAACTTGTCTCCTACTGTAATAGGTACTATTATCCAACTATACGGTTTTTCATATCTATCATCATGTACCCTATATCTTATCATCTTGAGATTGTCACACAATACCTCTTGGGTAACCTCCATTGATGGATTCCATAAATCTTCCAATACCATATCTTCCATTAGCTCTATGAAAGAGGATGAGCTATAATAAGCCTTTTCTTTAAACACATCATAAAGCATGGCAGGAAAATCCATCTCATCTTCGATTTGTGACAGTATCTTATTTATCTTTCTTTCTTGATAAGTTATATCAGAGAAACTCTTTGGCTTAATATTACCAATTCTAAATTGTCTAATATTCTTATTCATCACAAGTACATTGAGCTGATTCATAATATCCATCCAAGAGGGGGAAACAGGAACATTTATCAGGGGAATATTTTGATCATTAAATACGTCTATAATATGATCAGGAATAGTGTTTAAATATCTATCCATTTTAATCCCCATACCTGATATATCCCTAAATACATCTGTATTTATATAACTTTCAAATAGATGGGGATGCTGATGAAATACATAGCCCGATGTTATAACCAGCTCCTTACCCTTTGTCCAATTAAAACCATCAGGTGCATCCAATATAGCTATCCCCTGTATTTGATTATCCAACCCCTCTTTTCCTGCAATAACTTGAAAATCCTTAAAAAAATCTGCCTCTAACATTTCTCTAATAGTCAAACCCATATTTACACCTACCTTCATTCCATATATATATTATACCTTAAAATATTTATATATGGTATCCAGTAGCCATAAAAATGAATTCTATTTTCTATTAAGCCAATGGACTCTTGTATTTTGATTTTTTGGTCCTTTTTTCAAACTCTTCTTTTGCTTCTTCCACCAATTTAGGATCATTTAATAGATCATACATCATCCCTGAAAATATTTTGGCAGCATAGATCATGCCCTTATTTCCCATAGACGACCCAGATGATGCCGTTGCTTGCCATGAATGAGCCGGTACCCCTAAAGGCCAAGTAGCGGTAAGGAATAAATTCATAGGTACCAACCATGAAACATCTCCACTATCGGAAGAACCTGATACTACAACAGATCCTACCTTATCCTTGTCCACTACTCCTTGGTGTATATATTGTTTCTCATCACTCAATAATCCATATTTCTTTATCTCTGCATCCACCTTATCAGGATCCAGTGATTCTTGTATGGTCTTTGCAAATTCCAATTCCTCTTCCGTATATTCAGGTGTTGGAATTTCCATCATATTCTTATAGGTCAGATCAAACAAGACATTGTTTGGCAACTTCTCATAACAACCACCTAATATGGTATGCTCTACTGTAGTTTCTGTCATCATAGCAGCACCTTTTGCAACCTTAATCAATCTTTCCGTTATTTCTTCTACATCTTTTCTATAAGGTGCCCTAACAAAATACCAGGACTCTGCTTCTTTTGGAACTATATTTGGTGCTCCACCTGCGTTAGTTATGGTATAGTGGATTCTGGCAGAATCTATAACATGTTCTCTTAAATAGTTTGCACCAACATTCATTAGTTCCACTGCATCTAAAGCAGACCTTCCAGACTCTGGGGATTGGGCTGCATGGGCAGATATTCCATTAAATTTAAATTTAATAGAGTTATTTGATAGGAATGCTTCATCAATTGCTACATTAGCATTCATAGGATGCCAACTCAATGCTATATCACAGTCGTCAAAAGCCCCTACCTTAGCCATCTTTACCTTACCCAGTAGAGTTTCTTCCTCAGGGCAACCATAAAATCTAATGGTACCACTTTTCTTAGTTTCATCTAAATACTTTTTAATAGCAAGAACAGATCCAAGACCTGCACTTCCTAATAAGTTGTGTCCACACCCATGGCCTGGTCCATTTTCTACTACTGGATTAAATTTAGTATCCAATTTTTGAGATAATCCTGGTAATGCATCGTACTCTCCTAGCACTGCTATTACAGGAGAACCACTGCCATATTCGGCAACGAAAGCATATCCAGAATCCTCTATATCGGTTATTCTAAAATCATAGGATTTTAATACTTCCTTAAATAGATTGAATGCTTTAACCTCATTCTCAGACGTTTCCGGGTTGTTCCATATTTCTAAACTCACTTCTACAACCTCTTCACTAATTTCATCTAAATAATTTAATACATCTAATTTATCCAAATTAAACCCTCCCTAACTTACTATATTCGTTTCTTCTTGTATAAAGCAGAAGCAATAGCAATAGTTCCAAATACTGAACCTAAGGTCACTAGATATGAAGGATGACCTGGTAGAAAACTAAATAACCCTGCTTCTACAGCAAATGTTAACCCAAGTGCAATACCTAAAGCTATAGGCGCTAATTTTAGTTTCTTTAAAGCAAACTGTATAAACAATGCTCCAAATAATGCAGGTAATAAATAGTTAAATGCATCAACTACGCTTTGTGGTAAGGATTCCAAAATTGCAACTCCTGCAAATACTCCTAATGCTAAAATTACAATATTTACTATAACAGATGTTGCCATACCAAGGGTAGCTATAATAGTCCCCTCTTCTGTACCGGGTTTTACCCCTGCCACATTCTGAGATACAGCTGCAGCTGGTATCCTAAGGTTGGAGATATTTCCAGTTACAAAAGCCATGTATGTGCCCGGTACACCTACTATAGGAAAAAATGATATAGGCTCTACAAACCAAAGTACACCTACTGCTGAAGCTATAGCTATGAAGCCTGTAATAATTGCACTAATTGGTGGAATTATTTTATAAACTACTGCTAATACTAGAGCTGGTCCAAATGCTAACAATGCACCAAGCCAATTGGTTATCTTTCCCCATTTGTTTATATATGGCAAATATACACCATTAAACTCATTATTGTTTTTCATCTTAACACCCTCCCGTCTTTTATTAAATCACTGCCGCTATTATCATTCCGCCAAATAAAGCAAAGGTCAGAGCCCATTCTTTCAGCCATGTAATATTCTTTTTATCCGCTATTGGGGCCAATATCAACATAATAATTCCGCCTGATATTGCTGCTATGGTATTTTTATTCATTGCTAATAGATGCCCTGATACCAATGAACCAAAGGAACCTAACATAGCTGCTATAGATATAATACCTAATAATGCCTCATCTCCCCTGGAGAATTTAGTCTGTACCCTTTCCATCTTATCTGCTGTTAGTGTAGCAAATATTATCCAACCTATAGAACCTAAAATCATAGTCCAAACTGCGTTGGCAAAGGCTACATTTGTCATTGGATCTATTCCCATTTTAATCCCTAATGCTTCAGTCCCAAATCCTGCTGCCATCATCTCAAACATTACAGAGCCAATAAAAGATAATCTCATCCAAGCCATAGGACCACCAACGGTCACCAATAAAGACAACAAGCCCGTTAGAATAACTATAGAAGGTCCTATCGAGGTTATCAAGCTACTCTTGACAGCACTCTTCATTTTCTCCTCTGGAAGCCCTATTTTCTTTCCTGTATTATAGGATTTTCTAAAGAAAATAATAGCTTGAAATAATACCAAAGACACTGCTAAACCTGCAGCTATCCACATTGGAATGCTATTGGCAATTTCTAAATAATCCATATATATTCCTCCTCAAGTTTAATAATCGTTTATATATTA
>JAAYRD010000118.1 GCA_012518955.1 Tissierellia bacterium
TATCGTCTTGAATAAATTTCTTACTTGCAATCATCATAATTACCGATAGCAATGTTCCTAGTACACCGACTATAGTGCCAAGGTTGGGTATTATCATGGCATTTAGATCTACTTGAAATAAATCCAATACACCTAGGACTAGGCCTATAGATATGATTATCCAATAAACTATATATCCATCATGAGTAAGCCTATATCCAATGGTATTGGTATCTTGATGACCTTTTATAGTATGGTGAAGGATAAGATCTATTTCATCTCCTTCTTTATGGCCAATATGATTTATATAATCTGAACTGTGTCCAACTTCCTCAAGGACTGTTTCTTGTAAATCATGATCTTTTTTTAGATGAATGGATTTTAGTTCTTTTTTGTCTGCTTTTTTTTCATTTATTTTTTCTAATAGCCTATCCCCAAAATTAAAATGATCTACTATATATCCGGTTATAATAGCAACTACAAAGGATAGTATACTTATCAATATATATTGCAAAGGCATGACGGACATAAGGACGAAGGCCGAATCTCCCATAGTGGCTATGAGAGTAGCTACTATGGTACCAAAGCTAACCGTTCCTTTTGGAAATAGTGGAACAACAAATATGGCACCACCACATCCAGGAGTCAAACCCAATAAAGAACCTATTATTGGTTGGGTTTTTTTAGATTTTTCTATCTTTCTAACAAGATTTCCAGATTGTTTAAAGTTGATATATCCAAATAATAATAACACAGCGCCTACAAATACAGTAACCTGTATAAAGGCATTTTCAGCACTGTATATTAACAATTTCAATATTTCCTTAACCATGATATTCCTCCTTGAATTCATATACTATATTATATACCCATATAAAACATATTTAAAGAAATTTAATTATAGGTTAAATAGAGTTGAATTGATTTTATATATTTTATAGGATAAGATATACAGGGTCAATAAAGTTTTAATGGAGTGATAATGTGAGTGGAAAAGAAAATAAATTGTCGGAGACTGTTTGTGAGACGGTAGTTCCTTCTGATGATAAAAAAACTTTATACGAGATAGAAAGAAGTATAATAAAAAGATATAGAAAGAATATATGGAGTAAGTTTGTAAAAGCCATAAAAGAATATGAATTAATCCAGGATGGGGATAGGATAGCGGTGGCTATTTCAGGGGGAAAGGATAGTCTACTTATGGCTAAACTATTTCAGGAACTACAGAGCCATGGCAATTCTAATTTTGAATTGGAATTCATAGCCATGGATCCAGGGTATCACCCAGATATAAAGGAATTACTGATAGAGAACTGTGAATATTTGAACATTCCAATACATGTATATGAATCGGGAATATTTGAGATAGCTGATAGAATAGCTAAGGAGAATCCTTGTTATATGTGTGCAAGAATGAGAAGGGGCGCATTATATGGAAAAGCTCAAGAACTAGGATGCAACAAACTAGCCCTAGGCCATCATTTTAATGATGTAATAGAGACCATATTATTAAATGTTCTGTGTTCTGGAAATTTCAAAACCATGCTACCAAAGCTGAAATCTCAGAACTATGAAGGAATAGAACTTATAAGACCCCTTTACTATATAGAAGAGGAATATATAAAACGATTTATCCAATATAGTGGTATATGGCCCTTAAACTGTGCATGTATGGTAGCTGCTAAAAAGATAGGAAGCAAACGGCAAGAAATAAAGGAATTAATAGAACAATTAAAGAAAAGCTTTACAAATGTGGATATGTCCATATTTAGATCCGCTGAGAATGTAAGCATAAACGGTATATTAGGTTGGAAAAAGGATGGTAAAAAGCATTCGTTCTTAGAGTTTTTTGATGAGGATTAAAGCAATGAAAGGATTCACTTACAGTTGTAGGTGAATCCTTTATTTAACCTTCTAAAAAGTCCTTTAACTTTTTACTTCTACTAGGGTGTCTAAGCTTTCGAAGAGCTTTGGCTTCTATTTGCCTAATTCTTTCTCTTGTAACACCAAATACCTTTCCTACCTCTTCTAAAGTTCTAGTTTTCCCATCTTTTATACCGAATCTTAAAATCAAAACTTCTTGCTCTCGAGGGGTTAAGGTTTCTAAAACCCCTAATAGTTCTTCCTTAAGCATAATAAATGTTGTAGATTCGGCCGGTGTTTCCATGTGCTCATCTTCAACAAAGTCTCCTAGTTGACTATCCTCCTCCTCACCTATAGGGGTTTCTAAGGATATAGGTTTTTGAGATATTTGCATTATGTCTTTGACTTTATCTATATCCATATCCATAAGTTCTGCTATCTCTTCTGGAGTAGGCTCTCGGCCTAGGTCTTGTACAAGTTGCCTTTGTATTCTAATGAGTTTATTTATGTTTTCAATCATATGAACTGGTATTCTTATGGTTCTCCCTTTATCGGCTATGGCCCTTGTTATGGCCTGACGTATCCACCAAGTGGCATAAGTACTAAATTTATAACCTTTTGTATAGTCAAATTTTTCTACTGCCTTCATAAGACCTAGATTTCCTTCTTGGATCAAATCTAAAAAAGATAGTCCTCTTCCAATATGTTTTTTAGCTATGCTGACGACCA
>JAAYRD010000119.1 GCA_012518955.1 Tissierellia bacterium
GAATGGAGATTCTTATAGAATAAAAGAAACTAAAGAGTGGTTAGAGAAAAGTAATTAATTTTTTTTATTTCAACTGGCCCAGTTTTCGATTAAAATATGGTATAGTTTTCAGTTGACAAATACATAGAACAAATTAAAGGAGAATATCCTGATATCTATTTTATAATGATATCAAAAGAAACATCAAAGGAAGTTGTAGAATTGGCTTATAGATATGGAGTAGAATATTATATCTATAAACCGATAAATAGTGCTGAGATTGCAATTATAGTTGGAAAAGTGGTAGAACGAATTAGAATTGGCAGGAAAATCTCAAAGATTCAGGAGATTTTTAATAATGAAATTGAAAACGAAGTATCAAATTCAATGGGTTTTTGTGAACAATGTATCAAGAATGTATTGATAAAAATAGGGATTATTGGTGAAAAAGGTAGTAAGGATATCATAAAGGTGTGTAAGTATTTAATCAAAAATAAAGTCAATTTAAATGATATAACCTTAGAGGAATTATGCAGTTGTTTTACTGATAGTCCTAAATCTATGGAACAACGGATGAGACGAAGTATAGCTATAGGTATGTCAAATATTGCAAACCTAGGGCTTGAGGACTATATGAATGAAGCCTTTACCGAGTATTCTAATACCCTTTTTAATTTTGAGCAAGTAAGATTAGAGATGGAATATATACGTGGGAGGGTGGATAGAGGCGGTTCAATTAATGTTAAAAAGTTTTTATTGGGATTAATTTCCTATTGTGAATAATTTGACAATAGGCGGACAATTGTAAATTTTCTGACAATTAAAGTATATTCCTGTAGTATTCCGAAACCCCCGTGATATAGTAAAACTAATAAAATAAAGGGGGTATGACTGTGGAAAGTTTTATGGCTATTAATGACAAGATCAATGGTTTTGTATGGGGACCAGTAATGCTAGTTTTACTGGTAGGAACAGGAATTTATCTAACGATACGCACTAATTTCATGTCTATTGCTAAGCTAGGGTATATTATGAAGAACACCTTCCTAAGGATGTTCCAAAAGGAGCAGGTAGGAGAAGGTGAGATCACAGCATTCCAGGCTGTTGCGACAGCACTTGCAGCAACGGTAGGAACAGGTAATATAGCTGGTGTAGCTACAGCTATAGCAGTTGGTGGACCAGGAGCAATATTTTGGATGTGGCTTTCTGCAATATTTGGAATGACCACAAAATTTGCCGAGGTAGTACTTAGTATTCAATATAGGGAAAAGACAGAGGATGGTAGATTCATAGGTGGACCTATGCACTACATTGCAAACGGCCTAAATTGGAAATGGTTAGCTACTTTATTTGCATTATTTGGAGCATTGGCATCATTTGGAATAGGAAATATGACCCAGGCAAACTCTATATCTGCCTCAATGGAAGTGACATTTGGAATACCTACTCTAGTCACAGGTATCGTAGTAGCAGTAGCTGCAGCTGTAGTTATGCTAGGTGGTATCAAGAGGATAGCGCAAGTTACAGAGATGTTGGTACCATTTATGGCTGCACTCTATATAATAGGTGGTATAGTAATATTGGCGATAAATGCAAGTGCTATTCAGCAGCATTTGGATTAATATTTAAGAGTGCATTTTCAGGGACTGCTGCAGTAGGTGGATTTGCAGGTTCTACCATAGTACTAGCGTCTAGAATGGGTATTGCTCGTGGGGTATTCTCCAATGAAGCAGGTCTTGGTAGTGCTCCAATAGCCCACGCTGCTGCAACTACAGATCACCCTGTACGTCAAGGACTATGGGGAGTATTTGAAGTATTCATGGATACAATTGTAATCTGTTCAATAACAGCCTTATCAATTATAGTAACAGGTGTATGGAATACAGGAGAATCTGGAGCCGCTCTTACTACTTTAGCTTTTGATACATCTCTGCCAGTAGTCGGTGGTTATATAGTCTCAATAGGTATATTGTTGTTTGCATATTCAACTCTATTAAGCTGGTCATACTATGGAGAGCGTTGTCTAGAATTC
>JAAYRD010000120.1 GCA_012518955.1 Tissierellia bacterium
AAAAGAAGCTTATTAGTTTGTAACTCTTCTTAAGAAATCCTGAGTTCTTTGATTTTTGGGATTGTTAAAAAGTTCTTCTGGAGAGCCTTCTTCTAAAATAATCCCATCATCCATGAATATAACCCTATCCGCCACTTGTTTGGCAAAGTTCATCTCATGGGTTACTATTACCATGGTCATGCCCTCTGCCGCCAATTGTTTTATTACTTCTAATACCTCACCAACCATTTCGGGATCAAGAGCTGATGTAGGTTCATCGAATAGCATTAGATCTGGTGACATTGCTAATGCCCTAGCTATGGCAACCCGTTGTTTTTGTCCGCCAGAAAGTTGATCTGGGTAGCTGTTGGCTTTGTCACTTAAACCTACTCTTTTGAGAAGTTTAAGTCCTGTATCTTTAGCTTCTTTTTCCGTCATCTTTTTAAGCCTAATAGGTGCAAGAGTGATATTCTCTAAAACCGTCATATGAGGAAATAGATTAAAGTTTTGGAAAACCATACCCATATTTTGTCTTATTTCATTTATATTATTTTTATCATTGGTAACAGATATATCTTTGAAAAATATTTCACCTTTAGTAGCTTCCTCCAGCTTATTAAGACATCTGAGCACTGTGCTTTTTCCCGAACCACTAGGACCAATGATAACCACTACTTCTCCTTTATTAATGTTCAAGTCAATTCCTTTCAATACATGTAGATCTTTAAAACTTTTATGCAAATCAACAACTTTAATCAACGGTTTCCAATCTCCTTTCAAGGGCTCTTACAAGAGTAGATAAGCTAAAAGTAATAACAAAGTATACAATTGCAGTAACTATTAAAGGTTCAAACGGCCTAAAAGTTATTCCACGAACTGTGGAGTTGTTAAACATCAATTCGTGGATACCGATTATGGATACTATTGAAGACTCCTTAATAATTGCAATAAATTCATTGCCTAGAGCAGGCAATATGTTTTTTATAGCTTGAGGTAATATAATGGTCCTCATGGACATGGAATAAGTTAGCCCTAGTGATCTGGCAGCTTCCATTTGTCCTTTATCTACGGCTTGAATTCCAGCACGAACTATTTCTGCAACATAGGCAGCACTATTTATGGATAAGGCTATAACTCCTGCCATTAAATCGTTTAAATTACTTCCCAATACGGATATATCAGGAAATGTTATTCCAACAAAAGATAAGCCATAGTAAAATATAAACAATTGTACCATTATGGGAGTACCCCTGATAAATTCAATATAGACAGCTGCTATCCCTTTCAAGATAGGGTTGCGGGATATTCTCATTAAAGCCAATAATACTCCAAGTATCACTCCGAAGATAATGGTTAATATGGCTAAAAGTATGGTTATCTTTGCACCATTTATGAAAAACATATAGTAGTCTTTTAAGAAACTAAAATCCAATTTTTAAACCTCCCCAGTACGTCAATCCCTTAGTATATATACCATTACTCCTCTGAAAGGGCTGTAGCATCTTGTATAAATTTATCCAGAGTATCATCTTCCATTAATCTGTCTATGGTAGCATTCATAATATCCACTAATTCTTGATTACCTTTTTTAACAGCTATTGCAATTCCATCTCCTTTTCCAAGATCTATATGTGGAGAAAGTGTTAAATCTGGGTTTGCTGCAGCATAGGCTTCAGCAACAGGAATTGCTAGAACTAATCCATTAATTTTTCCGTTTTTTAGCTCTAAAACTAAATCTGTAATCTTTGCTAAAGTTTTAACCTGTGCACCTTCAATTTTTTCTTCTGCTACTTCTTCCTGTACAGTTCCTTTTTGTGCTCCTACTTTTAAATCCTTAAGATCATCTATGGATTGGTATTTATCCTTATCAGCAGTAGGAATCAATAGGCCTTGATCTTCGGTATAATATTCTTTGGAAAAATCAACGCTTTTTTTACGATCATCGGTAGCTGTCATACCTGCTACAACAAAATCAACATTTCCTGTATCCAATGCTGCTAAAAGTCCATCAAAATCCATGTCCTTTATTTCCAGTTCTACACCTAAATCCTTAGCGATTTCTTTGGCTACCTCAATGTCAAATCCAACAATCTCATCTTTTCCATCGATTTGTTTATGGAATTCATAAGGTGGATAATCGGCACTGGTTCCTAAAACAATCTTGTTTGAATCCTTAATTTTGTCTAAAGATGATTTAACCTCCTCAGAAGAGTCACCACTTGCCCCTTGATCATTTTTAGCATTGCCACATCCTACTAAAGTCAATGAAAACAGAACTATAATCATGATCAGACTTATATAACCGCTCAATTTTTTTGTCATCTTTATTCCTCCTAGAAAATTTATTTTATGAATTAAATTATAGAGTATAAAATCTAAAATTGCAAGTAAATACGTACAAATGTATAAACATTCATAGGGTGGATATTTATTTAAATTTTAAATAGTTAATATATTCTATAGATAGAAGCAGCTAATACTCTAGATGATTAGGAATACTAAGATTATCTAGATAAAATATATTTGAAATGTTATAATAAATAGTAGTTTAGGAATAGAAAGGTTGATTTGATGGTTAAGATAAAGCTAATGGGATTGAATGAAACAGAAAAGTTTGGGCAAAGACTGGGAAACCTTCTGCAAGGTGGAGATGTACTATCTTTGACGGGAGATTTAGGTGCGGGAAAGACAACTTTGACCAAATCCATAGGAATAGGATTAGAGGTTAAGGATTATATAACTAGCCCTACTTTTACCTTGATAAATGAATACAAAGGAAGAGTTTGGGTTTATCATTTTGATGTATATAGATTAGAAGATGAAATGGACCTATTAGACTTAGGATATGAGGATTATTTTTATTCTAATGGAGTTACCATTGTAGAATGGGGAGATAAAATAGAAGATATCTTACCTGAAGATAGGATAAATATAAGAATAGAAAAGGGAAAAGAGCTAGATGAAAGGATAATCACTTTAGATGGAGAAGGAGATAGGTATAGACAAATAGTTAAGGAGTTGAATATAAATTGAAAACATTGGCCATAGATACGTCGACTATGATGGCTACTTGTGCCGTTTTAGAAGATAATAAACTTTTAGGGGAATATTCGATAAATCAAGAGATGACTCATTCTGAAAATCTAGTTCCTATGATTAAAGAAATGTTGGATAATTTAAATCTAAATATATCAGATATAGATATATATGGAGTAGCTATAGGTCCTGGTTCTTTTACCGGGCTTAGAATTGGAATGGCAACTATAAAATCCTTTGCCCATGTATTTGATAAGCCTATTATAGGTATTTCAACTTTGGAAGGTCTAGCGTTCAATCTAACCTTTAGCGGTGTTATTGTGCCTATGATAGATGCCCGGAGAAATAGGGTATATACAGGTATATATAGATGGGAAAAGGGTAGGCTTAAAAATATATTAAAGCCTTGCATAATGGAAATGGAAGAATTATTAAAATTATTGAATGAAAACTATGACAGCATAATGATAAATGGAAATGGAACTCATTTACATAGGAGTAAAATATTAGAAAGATTAGGATCCAAGGTTGAGATAGCTCCTGTAGGTGTATGTGAATGTAGAGCGTCCAGTATTGCTGAACTGAGTTTTTTAAAAAGAGACGAGAAGAATAAGGATAATTATTATAATTTAACACCTGATTATTTAAGGGAATCCCAAGCTCAAAGGGAATTAAAAAGGAAAGAAAGTGGTAATTGATGAATATATCTATTCGAGAGATGAGGGAATCGGATTTAGATCGAATTATGGAAATAGAAAATAAGACATTTACACCTCCTTGGTCAAGGGAGGCCTTTTTGTTAGAACTGAATAAAAATTTATTGGCCAAATATATAGTAGGAATGGTGGATGGAGATATAGCTGGATATGGAGGTATATGGTTAATAATAGATGAAGGTCATATTACCAATATAGCGGTAGAAGAAAAATATAGAGGATTAGGAGTAGGAAAGAAGATTGTAGAAGGTCTTATAAACCTATGCGTTGATAGAGGACTTAGGGCCAT
>JAAYRD010000019.1 GCA_012518955.1 Tissierellia bacterium
CCCTATAGTGTTTTTATAGGTACTTTTCTTATAATGGATTATTTACTTCAATAATATACAATAATTTGCAATCATTGTCAAGTTAAGCATGTTTCTAGTGACCAGTATAGATATTATACATATACTAATATTAGTTAATATTAAAAGGAGTTGATTTTTTATGTATTCAATAGATCAAAACTATACTCACCCAGCAGTTCCACCTTTATATCCAATGGATCCCTGCAAACCAATGCCTTCACCTTATAACCCAGCACCTACTCATCCACATATGCCTTCATGTCCCATGATGGATCCTCAATTTAGAGATTGTGTTAAGGTATGTATGATGAGGTGTGGAAGCTACCCTAAGCCTATGGAATCTTCTATGTACATGGATTATCATCATAATTTCACTGTAGAACCTAATGAATTCAATTCATACTAAACTTAAAATGTCAAATTATGAAATGCCCTTTTTTCAAGGGCATTTTTAAATTGTTACAAAAACTTAACAATTTTTGAATGATTTATATAGTTTTCAGATTAAAATAATTTATCCTATTTTTAAATATGGTCAATTACTCACCTTGATACTATTTTATAATATTCTGAATATATTAAATTCTATAGGAGATAATAATTTCCATACAACTTTTTTCTATTTTTTAACAATTTCATATCCAATTTTTAGGTTAAAAAGTTGACATCAAAATGCTTTTTGAATAGAATACAAGTCAGTTAAAAAAATAGGAGGGAAAAACATGGAAGATTTTTCAGAGGAAAAGTCAAATCATTTTAAAATACTGACTATCCTCGCTATAGCAGCCAGTTTAACCTTAGGGGCATATATGTACAAAGCTAAGGAAGTTACCATCTTAATAGATGATGAGACAAGAGAGGTAGTTTCCTATGATAACACTGTAGAAGAACTGCTAGAGTCAGAAGAGATTGTTCTAGCCGATGGTGCATATATAAACCTTCCCTTAGACACTAAATTAGAAGACAATACACATATTATAATAAGACAGCCAAAATCTTATATATTGAATATAGGTGATGAAAAGAAAGAGGTGAAATCCGTATACGTTAACGTCAAGGATATATTGAAGGATTTAGATATATCTCTGGGGAAAAAGGATTATACAATTCCTCCATTAAGCGATGATGCCACTATTGGAGGGGAAATTCAAGTTTTCAGAATTAAAGAGGTTATAGAAAACGTTGAGGAACCTATTCCCCACGAAAAAGTCGTTAACAAATCAGATAAACTAGATATTGGTGTTTCAAAGGTAACGCAAAAAGGGCAAAATGGAACAAAAAATATAGAAATAAAGAAAGTGTTTGAAAATGACAAACTAATTTCTGAGGATGTTTTAGGGGAAAAAGTTGTTAAAAAACCAATCCCCGAAATTGTAGAAGAAGGTACAAGAAAAAAAGTGGTTACTCCTAAAAAAACAGCTCCCTCAAAACAAGCAACAGCCTCAAGGGGAGGATTAAGGTCTAGAAAAGTAGTTACTATGTCAGCTACTGCCTATGATCTATCCTACGAAAGCTGTGGAAAAAGACCTGGTGATAGAGGTTACGGCATTACAGCTTCT
Source organism: Tissierellia bacterium (assembly GCA_012518955.1). Lineage (GTDB taxonomy): Bacteria > Bacillota > Clostridia > Tissierellales > Tepidimicrobiaceae > DUNJ01. The sequence goes on from JAAYRD010000019.1 coordinate 1,581, forward strand.
GGGACCAAGGCAAGAAGAGGAGTTGTAGCCGTTGATCCAAGGGTAATACCTTTAGGTACTAAATTATACATTGAAAGTCTCGACGGTACCAAAGATTATGGTTATGCTATAGCAGGAGATACCGGTGGAGCTATTAAAGGAAATAGGATAGATCTATTCTTTGATACCGCTGGAGAAGTTAAAAGATTTGGCAGAAGAAATGTAAAAGTGCATATTTTAAACTAAAAAAAGGCTAAGGAAATTTCCTTAGCCTTTTTTATATAAAAAACTCATTAAAAAGCCAATCTACATCAATTGTTGTAATGAAACTTACCTATATACTCATATTTCTCCCAATTCTATATGAGAAATCTCCGCCTATGTTAATAGACCAGGAGGATATTACATACTTATGACCTCAAATCCCTCTTCTATGTAATCCTTCATTCCTGCATGTCCTGACATATCATCCAACATCGATAGCCCCGTATTCACATTCTGATCATAGACATCTAGAACCTTTGAGCATGCTAGACAGATACCTGCTATAATTCCTGCTTCTTTAGCTCTCTTATATAGTGGATTTTTTTCCTTTTCAAACAAAGGTACCAGTTTAACAGATGCTCCTTCAAATATTATTTTCACTTCTACTCCTGATGAATGTAAATCCAATGCATTTAACAAGATATGTTGAAAACACATCTTTTCTCCAGTCATTCCATAAAATAAAATTTTCTTCATTATCCATCCTCCTCTTTTTTATTATAAATCTCTTCAATAGTCTCATACCCAGTTTATGCTAATATAGTATTGTTTTTTCAATTCAATCCTGAAACACTTCTAAAAATTGTTCTTCTATTTCAAATGTCAATAATATAGTCCACATATAAATATGGTGATAAATATAGATAATCCATAGGATATAAGGGCTGCCTTTAATGTATGTCTGTGATCTTCTATGCCTATTGAGCCAAAATATAAGGCTATTGTATAGAATATGGTCTCCGATGAACCCATCATTATAGAAGCTACCCAGCCAGGAAATGAGTCAGGACCATAATAACTTATTATATCCCTTACTACTCCCAAAGCCCCACTTCCAGATATAGGTCTAATCATTATCAGCGGTAGTATTTCCTCGGGTATACCCAACAAATTGGTAACAGGACTTAATATATCGGTAAACATCTCTAAGGCACTGGAACCTCTAAATATGCCTACAGCTACAAATATGGCTATCAAATAGGGCATGATTCTAATAGCGGTCTTAAACCCTTCCTTTGCCCCCTCTATGAATGCACTATATATATCTATTCCCTTTATATAACCATGACCAAGAATTATCAATATTATGAATGGCACTATTCCTATAGAGATTATATCTAACATGACCTTCCTCCCTCAAATATCTTTCCTATAATTATTGCTACAATAGTGGACAAGGTTGTAGCCAATATAGTGGGTCCAACTATTCCTGTAGGATTACTAGAACCATAGTCATATCGGAGTTTTATTACGGTTAAAGGGACTAGCTGCAAAGATGACATATTGATTATCAAAAACATAGCCATAGCATTAGTAGCTTCTTTCTTATTCCTATTTAAACTATCCAATTCTTTCATTGCCTTAAGTCCAAAAGCCGTGGCTCCATTTCCTACTCCAAACATATTGGCAATAAAATTCATAAGTATCCACCTTTCTGCTGGATGGTTTTTAGGTACCTGAGGAAATAGAAGTCTTATAATTGGCCTAAACCCCTTGGATATACTGTTCATAAGACCAGATTTCTCGGCAACATTCATTATACCTAACCAAAGTGACATAATTCCAATAAGGCTTATGGTAAAGGTTACCCCCTCCCCTGCTTCTTTTATAATCACATCGTTTATTGCTCCTAAATTCCCCGTAATAATTCCATAAACAATTCCAATAAATATCATTAAAAACCAAATGGTATTGATCATAAAAAAACCCCTTTCATATGAAATATATGAATGAGGTTTAGATAATATTTATCTATATACATTAAAAAATGGAGTTTTCTCTTTTTTAATATGTCCCTTTTCTACTAAATAATCTAGCTTCTCCTCAAAGAATTTAATTGGATAGGTAAGACCTGTTTCCTCTTCTATTTCCTTTATAACATTTAAAAAGTCATTACCATTAATAGGCAGTTTATCCTTTATAATTTCTAGAAATTTTCCATCCTCTTCCTCTACCTTGTTTTTTAACTCATCGAAGGGATTCTCCGTATGAGGACTAGTGGTAATTGCTGCTCTTATTCTAGAAAATATAGTTCTTCCCATAGAAGCCTGGGATATAAATACATCTCCTGTTCTCAAATAGGGAAGCCTTCGAGATTCTTCTTCTGTAATATCCGTCTCTTCCTTTATCGTTTGTATATCGGAAGCCCTTACAGTTCTAAATATAAATTTGGTATTTAACTGAGCCGTTATGGTTTCATCCAATAGAGTTGGTCGTTGAGTAGCTAATATTAAAAAAGAACCATATTTTCTTCCCTCCTGAGAAATCTCCTTCAATATGGATTTAGATGGAGAATCATATCCTTTTGGTGCAAAGTTATGTGCTTCGTCTGTCACTATTATGAAAGGTGGAAAATAGTCAGCTGTGGTTTGCTTGTATAATGCATCCTTATAATCTCGTCTCTTTCGATATAGATTATTCAATAAATAGGTGCTAAATACCTGAAGAATTCTAGTACTTCCTTGAATTACTATCAGTTTACCCATATGTAGCCCTTCTTCAATTGGCTTAATGTCCTTACTAAATATTCCCTCATTGTTCAATCTATGAAGTCTCCATATTATCCCCCTTACAGAACTATAGGGACAGGTCTTATCATAGCTTAGATATATTTCTTTTCTCTTTTGCCATCCTTCCCTTTCTAAATCAGAAGTGGCATCTGCTATCCTAGCATCTATCCTATCTAAAGAACCTTCCTCTTGTGCCTCTGTTAGCATCTTGAGCCTATTCGAAAAACTATTATAGGAATCATTCCTTTTAAATAATATATCTACCACATTACTCATAGAATCAGTCAAAGTTCCAGAAGCATCCAGCAGGTTTTTTATATCCTGGGCGGACAAATCTTCAAAACGAACTCCTGTATGAAAACCTACCTGTAGACATTTAAACTTGTCTTCATATATCTTTGCCATCTCTTCGGTCATGTAGCTTTCCGTTTCACTAAAATCCATTTCGAAATGAGGGTCCAATACTATAGTTGGTATACTTAATTTCATAAGTTCCTCTAAAATTACCCTAAGCCCAAAGGATTTACCAGAACCAGAACCTCCAAATACCCCAATATGGGGATATTGGTGCATATCCCGTATATTGAATATATAAGGAATGTCCCTTTGTTCCATTAATTTTCCTTCCTCAAATGTATATAGTAAATCTTTATACTGCTCTTCCATATCTTCTACCATCTGATCCGTATTCTTGATTACGCCTAGTACCAAGCCCTCTTCCGCCCTAGACTGAACCATCAAATCCTTAACCTCTTGAAACGATGGGATCCGTATATCAGAGCCTGTCTCTATTGGATATAAAGCTTCATTTAAAAGCCTTATCTTGGCTATATATATGGTATCCTCCTCTATATTATATCCTATGGCTTTTAAGGACTCTATAACTGAACTATCCGCTAAATCTCCATGAATACTTAAAGGTATATACCTATTATAGGTTTTAGCCTCAACCACTTCTCCCATAAGATCTCCTTGATAAGGATCACTAATGATTAGAAACTCATTTATCCTAAAATTTCTATCTCTAGAACCCACATATACTTCTTGTTGAGTAGTAATTCCTACAACTTTCATCCTTTCCCCTCCTATAACGTCCTCTTGTCTCTTTCCGATGTGAAAAATATCTCCAATATTTCCCTGTCTAAATAGGACTCCAAAAGTCCCCTTATCATCTGATTAGGAATTCTTACCTCCCTATCCACTATATCTATCCACAAAGGCACCCCTCTACTATCTTCCGGAGTCAAGCTTAGTACCAATCTTGCCATATCCTCTAGATGTTCTTTTTGAGTATCCAGTATGTCCATCCCTATTACAGCCGGCGATTGAGAGCTCCTCATAAATAAAGTAGAAAAACCTTCGTCACTTTTTTTTGTTACCCTTTCATTTACAAGGATCATTTCTCCATATTCTAATAAACCATATAATAGCTCCCTATCATAGAAATATCCCTTTATATCTAAAGATTCATCCTCTAAAAGCAAATCTCCTATAATAGATGTTTTAATATCCTCAATCACTCCAATAAGTATTATATCCTTTTGTTCACACTCTTTTCTTAACTCCATCCATCGATCAAAACATTCTATATCGTATCTAATAAGGGAGCCATCCATCATTACAACATGGGGTTTAAACTGTCTAATCCCTTCTAATGCAGCTTCAACCTCTATGGTAGAAAGCTTCCTCTTCCTTATGGATTCTTCTCCTTCCCTGGTATCCTCTAGAAGGTTGTCTTCTCCCTCAAAATATAAGGGTGTATAAAAATCCGTCTTAAATACAGGTTTATTACTCTGGATGCTAGACATGGCAAGACCTTGATATACTTCCACAAAATGAGGATAAGCTCCTCCCATTCGATTGTTAGAACCATCTACTCCTAGTATACCCCCTTTTCTTGCACAGTGGGACAATTCTTCTTTGCTAAGCTTCTCAACCTTTGCCAACATGCCCACATTCTGTCCAATAAACTTTCTAAAAGATGTTCTATCAAGGGATAATACATCTTCATACTTTGCCGATAATACTTTGTTTAAATTAATTATCCTCTCTTTTAAGCCTTTATCAATATTATACATTTTTTCACCTCTTTGTGGATATTTGGTCCTAATAATATCTATTTTCACTTGTTATAGTTGACTTATATGGGAATTTATAGTATTGTTTGATTATATAAAATGTCGAAATTTGTTATAATTAAAATATTAGGGGGAATCATCGTGAAATCAACAGGGATTGTTAGAAAGGTAGATGAACTAGGTAGAGTAGTCATACCTATAGAGCTAAGAAGAAATCTGAACATAGATGTAAAAGATGCACTAGAAATATTTATAGAAGGAGAACATATTATCCTGAAAAAATATGCTCCTGCATGTATATTTTGTGGACAAGCTAAGGATGTAGAAGTCTTTAAAGGAAAAAATATTTGTCCAGCCTGTTTACAAGATCTAAAAAGTTAGTCTAAAAATACCCGGAATAATAACGGGTATTTTTATTTTGAATTCTTATTGATACTTGCCTTATAAACCAAATTTCTAGGTATATTCCTTATTTCTGCCACCTTTTTTACTGCATCTTTTCTTGTTAAGCCGTCATCTATGTAAAGTTTTATATGTTCTTCTAATGTAATATTTTTATATAGGTCTATCTTAACTGATTCTGCTCCATCTAAAATTAATACGAATTCTCCTCTAGGAACCTCATTATGAAATTTGTTTAAAGCTTCTTCTATGGTTCCTCTAAAAGTTTCTTCATGTAGCTTGGTTAGCTCCCTAGATATGGAAACTTTTCTATTTCCGAGTACTTGGTTTAGATCCTTTAAAAGATTTATTAATCTATGGGGGGATTCATAAAGTATTATAGTTCTATATTCATCTTTTAACCTCTTCAATTCCTCTATTCTATCTTTCTTTTTTGAAGGTAGAAACCCTTCAAACACAAATTTGTCCGTTGGTAACCCAGAAATAACTAGCCCTGTTATAGAAGCGGTTGGTCCTGGAAGGCAAATAACCTTTATTCCATTTTCTATGGCTAAGTGAATGATATCCTCACCTGGATCTGATATTCCTGGCATTCCTGCATCGGTAACAAGGCCTATATTGGTTCCTAATTTTAGTTTTTCTATTAATATATGACCCTTGGCCTTCTTATTATGTTCATGATAAGATATTAATGGTTTCTTTATTTCATAATGATTTAATAATTTTATCGTATGACGGGTATCTTCTGCTGCAATTAAATCCACTTCTTCTAATATCCTTAAGGTCCTAATAGTTATATCCTCTAAATTCCCAATAGGGGTGGGGCAAATATAAAGAACTCCCAATTTCATATTAACTCTCCTTTGACCTATCCTATTTCTTATGGCTTATCTAATATATCTTAAATAAAAAAGACCCTTATCTTAGGGTCTTTTAGCTATTTTTTACTCTGGGTGAATCGCATCTGTTGGACATACATCAGCACAAGCACCACAATCAATACATGTATCTGGATCTATAACGTACTTATCGTCTCCTTCAGATATAGAATCTGTTGGACATTCTGCCTCACAAGAACCACATGAGATACATTCGTCATTTATTACATATGCCAAATGTTTCACCCCCCCTAAGGATAATCTTTTATCTCCTCTATATTAACAAATTTTTTAACATAATAAAAGGGGTTTTTAGTATTTATTTTTTATTTGTTATCTTTTTTACAATTCATATGGCATCTTCCTATGGTTTCTGTCTCATTAGAATATTTTGGATCTATTTCATCAGTAATTTTTATTTCATCTATTTTATAGGTAAATATTTCATCCGTATCATCTTCCATCTTTATCTTAACCTTTACCTTCTCTGTTATTGTATGGGTTTCTATTATGGTCCCTTTTCCTTTTGGAGTTATTGCAATCATACCTATATTGGGCATCCTTCCCAGTATTTCTTCATAGGATTCCTGTTCATACTTCAAGCAACACATAAGCCTACCACAAAGTCCAGATATCTTCGTTGGATTCAAAGATAAGCTTTGTTCTTTGGCCATCTTTATAGACACTGGCTCAAACTCTCCCAAGAAGGTAGTGCAGCAAACAGGTTTACCACAAGGGCCTAGTCCCCCTACCATCTTAGCTTCATCCCTTACACCTATTTGTCTAAGCTCTATTCTAGTCTTAAAAATAGCAGCTAAATCCTTAACCAATTCTCTAAAATCTACTCTACCATCCGCAGTGAAGTAAAATATAACCTTGTTGTTATCAAAGGTATACTCTACATCCACTAGCCTCATATCCAATCCATGATCCTCTATCTTTTTCTCACATATATCAAAAGCTTCTATAGCCTTTGCCTTATTGCTTTCATGGATTAGTATATCTTCTTCTTCAGCTATACGAAGAACCTTCTTTAATGGAGGAACTATCTCCTCTTCCGTTACCTGCTTCCGACCTACGGCCACATATCCAAATTCTATTCCTCTGGCCGTTTCAACTACTACATTATCGTGTTTATTTATATTTAAATCATCAGGATCAAAATAGTATATCTTACCTGCCTTTTTAAACCTTACTCCCACAACTGTAATCATTAATTTATACCTCCTGCATACCTAAAAGCATGGTTTCTATTGCTAATTGATAGTTTATATTTCTTTGTATATTATCCTTTGTTTCTACTATCCTTTCCATTATATCATTAATCTTGTCTATGCTAAAAAAAGATTGACTAGATAATAAAGATATCTTATCTATATTTATTATAAGCTCTGATTTACCCACTGTTTTATATATAGCTAAATCTCTAAACCAATAAAGCATCATATCCAATATCTCCTCAATGAAATCCTTGTTGTTGAGGAAAAAATCCCTAGCAGTAAATATATTAGTTTTATCTCCATTAAGAATATTGTCAATTATATTTATAATCTGATCCCTTTTTTCTAGAAAATCTTCAGTTTCAGAAAGCTTAATGGATCTACCCACAGAGCCTTTTGTAAAATGAGCTATAAAATTGGCTTCTTCCAATGTTTTATTATAGTTTATTTTCAATAATTCTTCAATCTTCTTGTTTTCTACGGGATAAAATTTTATAACTTGGCACCTAGATAGGATTGTGGAAATAAGATTATTTATATTAGATGTAATCAATATAATATTAACATAGTTTGGAGGCTCTTCTAAGGTTTTCAATAATCCATTTTGTCCTTCCAGCCTCATATCATGACTATCATCTATAATGATTATTTTTCTTTTGCTCTCTAAAGGAGCTATATTCATAGTTTTTATTAGTTCATCTATGGTTTTTTTTGAAATTAATCCTTTTTTTGATTCTATTAATTTAAAATCTGGGTGATTAGCATTATCAAACTTGATGCAAGAATTACATCTGTTGCAAGGCTCCAGTCCTTCTTCCTTACAAAGTAAGGTCTTAGCAAAAGATAGCGCCACCATCCTTTTGCCTATGGACTCTTCCCCTTCAAAGAGATAGCTATGAGATATTTGGTTGTTATCTATGGCTCTTTTAAGGTTATCGATTACCCTTTCATGACCTACTACCTTATTAAAATCTATAGATTCATCCATTATATCTTCTTAAATTCATCCATATTCAATATAAATATATTGGCATAAATATCAGCTATCCCATCTTTCTTATCAACAGTGTTTTCCTTTTTACACTCGTCCTCTATCACCTTTATTATTTCTCCTGTCTTTTCATCCTCTGCACCTATAAGCAAAGTGGTATTCCCTGTCTTCAAAAAACCACCTGTGGAAGATAGTTTGGTTACTCTATGCTTTTTTTCCATAAGGCTCTTTATAACCTTGGTTGCAAAATCATCTTGAACTATAGCGATTACAAGCTTCACAATGTCTTCCTCCTAACTATATTTTAATATATTCTTCTACATCCAATATAAATAATGTAGCTCCACCTACTTGAACCTCTAGGGGATAAGGTATATAGGTGTCTCCAGGCATAGATACCGTCAATAGAGACGTGGTAATTTCCCTTGTTTGACAATTATCCTCAATTATCTTTAGAGCCTCCGGCACCAGTTCCTCTTCAACCCCCATCAATATTGTTGTATTTCCTGATTTTAAAAATCCCCCTGTTGATGCTAACTTTGTAACCCTAAAATCCTTTTTCGTTAGGTCATCTATTAAACTAGGTATATCTTGATCTTGAACTATGGCGATAATCAGTTTCATAAAATCATTCCTCCTTGTTTTTAAGGGTATTCTCTATATTATATATACATTGTTCAAATACCTTCTCCACATCCTGAGTAGCATCTATTATCTTTATATTATCAGGATATTTTTGTAAGAGTTTCTTATATCCATGATATACTTCCCTGTGAAATTCTACCCCTTCTTTTTCTAGCCGATCCCCACCCATTTTTTTAGTCTTCCTGTTTAAGGTTTCCTCTGGGTCCACATCAAAAAATAAGGTTAAATCAGGTCTTATTCCCCTAATAGCAAAATCATTTATAATCCTAACCTCTTCTATTCCTAATTCTCTACCCACTCCTTGATAAGCTAGACTAGAAAGAATGAATCTTTCACAAATAACCACCTTTCCCATCTTCAAAGCAGGAAGAATTTTTTCGTGGACATGTTGACCCCTAGATGCAGCATATAAAAGAGCCTCCGTCTCTGCTGCCATATGTTTGTTCTTCCTATCTAGTATTATCTTCCTAATATCTTCACCAATTTCTGTACCTCCTGGTTCTCTAGTTCCAACAAACTCTACCTTCTTATCCTTAAAGTAATCCATTATTTTTTTCATAATAGTACTTTTTCCTGAACCGTCTGGACCTTCTAATGCTATAAATATTCCCTTCAATAATAAGTCATTCCTTTCCTAGTCTACTACTTCTATCTTTCTTTTATTATAGCCTAAAAACCCTACTATTTCTATATTCTTTTCTACTAAACTCAATATCCTAGACACTAATTCTTTGGTTATTTTTTCCCCTGGACATATTAAAGGGATCCCTGGTGGATATGGGGTTATAAAAGAAGCTGATACCTTGCCTATGCTTTGATCAAAGTCTAGAATCTTCCTTTTCCTATAAAATGCCTCATATATGGATAACACTTTTATAGGAGAGATAGGCCCTATACCTATATTTTCTATTTGATTATAAGGTTGGTTCTCAGACATATCCTTCAATGATTTTATCAACTGTTCAAAATCTTCTTTTTCGTTCATCAAGCTTGTAAGAGCTAGGGCATATTGAGAATCTGCCATTTCTAAATATATATTGTAATGATCCCTTAATATTTTATCTATTCCTGTTCCAGTAACTCCATCTAAACTTAATAGTATTTTAGTCCTGTCCCTATCATAAATAGTATTATCTTCTTCATCGCCTGTAAAGACATGGACTCTATCCATGTTTTTTAATTCCTTTTCTACATAGTCTATCAACTCCATGGTTCTATCTAGGCGTTGCGCTCCTTCTTCTTCCATATAAGCTCTAGCTATCTCCAAAGAAGCCATAAACAGATAAGAAGGGCTAGTGGTTTGATAGAGGGAAGCGATACTTCTTAGCTTGTTTATATCTACCCGATCTGTTCCCAAATGAATCATAGAGGTTTGAGTGAAGCTTGGCAATGTTTTATGGGTACTTTGAATACTTATATCTGCTCCCACTTCTAGAGCAGATATAGGTAGTTTGTCCGAAAATTTAAAATGACTTCCATGAGCCTCATCTACTATTAGTATCCTATCATATTTATGTACTATTTCCGCTATTTTCTTTATATCAGAGCAAATTCCATAATAATTCGGATATACTATCAATACCACCTTAATGTCTTTGTCTTTCTTCAATCTATCCTCTATATCCTCTGGAACTATACCTGTAAACAATCCATATCTTTTATTATAGTTAGGATATATATACTCTACATTTAATCTATTTAAAATAACTCCATTATATACGGATTTATGGGAATTCCTTTGAATTAATACCTTGTCCCCCGGATTGGTTGCCGCTCCTAAGGCTATATATATCCCGCCAGTGGTTCCATTTATAGAGTAAATGGTCTCCCTTGCCCCAAAAGTTTTGGCTGCTAATTGTTGGCTCTCCTTAATAATACCTACCGGGTCGTGTAGGTTGTCCATTCCAAATATTTCTGTAGTGTCTATAAAGGGAATATAATCCCCCCAATCAATTAAAGTATTTTTTCCTTTATGCCCTGGAGTATGAAAAGATATACCCTTTTCATACTTCAATCTTCTTAGCTGGTCTAAAATAGGTGTATCCATAAATCTTATTCACATCCCTTTATTTGATAGTTTTATTCTGAGCATGGCGAAGAATCTTAGATTTTAAATTAGGTATGGATAAATAGGATAGAAATAAACCCTGTTCTACTTTACAGGGTTTATTTCCACTCTTTCGTATATATAATTTCGTAAAGCTATTTTTATAACTTCCTTATAATAATCGTATTTTGTTCCAATCACAGGTGTAGATGATAATTCTTCCATACATGAATTACACATCCCCAACCCTAATACCTCTATCTTTGGCTTTTTGTTTTGATTACAAAGAGCACAATACATCCCACCAACCCCTTGTCACTGCTATTTACTAAAATTATTGCCTAATTAATACATTCTATTCATTCAGTATTGAATTTGTGCTTGCCAGAGACTATTTAATATATAATATTTATTTCTTTTCCACAGTTGGCACAGGTTTTATCTTTTATGCCTATTATTTCCGCATGAGAATACCTATTGATGAGTCTATTGTGACAATGAGGGCAATAGGTGTTGTTGTCTATCCCCCATACGTTTCCTATATATACATGATTAAGATACTTTTTTATTATCTCCTTAGCTTTTACAAGGGCCTCATATTTGGTCTCCGATAATTTCATTTTGTATGCAGGATGATATTTTGATAGATGAAGAGGAATGTTTTTATCTATATTGGCAATCCACTGCCCTAGCTTTTCCATCTCCTCTTCCGAACTATTTTCTCCCTCAATAACCAAAGTAGTTATCTCTACATGAGTAGATTTAGCCGCTATTTCAATGGTTCTTTGCACAGGTTCCAAACTTCCTTTGCATATCCTTTTATAAAACTCGTCTGTCATAGATTTTAAATCTATATTCATAGCATCTATATAGGGTAATAATTCTTTTAAAGGTTTTTCATTTATATATCCATTGGTTATCATTACATTTTTTAGGCCATGTTTTCTAATAACTTTGGATATTTTCCGTATATATTCGTAGGACATACTCGGTTCATTATAGGTATAAGCTATGCCTATGGAATCCCTTGAACTACTTAATAATAGTATATCCTCATCTTCTATCTCCATAGTTAAGGATTCCTCATGAGCTATCTCCCAGTTTTGGCAAAAATCACAGGCAAGATTACAACCATAACTTCCTATGGAAAGGATTGATCTACCAGGATAAAAATGATAGAGAGGTTTTTTTTCTATTGGATCATAAGCATAGGAAGTAATCCTTCCATAGTTCAAGGCAATAAGTTTACCATCTACATTCTTCCTAACTCTACAAATCCCCACATTACCTTCCTTAATAGTACAATTATGAGGGCAAAGATGACACTCTACAATATTATTATCCTTTTTCCCATAATACGCACACTCCAATCCAATCTCCTCCTTAATAATGCCTTATTACTTCAAATCGCTCCAACCTATAATCCTCATTCTCTCCTATACCTGCTTTTCTAAGGGCAATACTGACTTGCTCTTCTTCCGTATCTACCCCTTCTAAATTAGGCAATAGTAATCCCCTCTTAAAGCCTTTAGTCACTATTACCCCATATCTTTCCACATCCAAATCCTTTATGGACTTTATAGGCTCTGGAGGATTCAAAACATCTACAGAATATATAAGACTTCCTAATTCTTCCTTGGTCACTTGATCAAATCTAGGATCTTTTGTACCTGCACTGATAGCATTTTCTATTATTTCCTTAGCCAATATTTCTTGTGTAGGTTCTATAGTACCTATGCAACCTCTCAGTACACCATCTTTTTTAATAGTAACAAAAACACCTTTTCTATTATTTAAAAACTCTTCTCCTATATCTTTAGAAACTTCCATTGGCTTTCCGTGCTCTATATAGTATTCTAAGCTTTTCCTAGCCAATGTCACATATTCATCTTCTTTTTTCCTTATATTGTCCATTTGTTCCTTTTCATCTTTAATTAAATCCTCATAAATCTCTGTTCCTTTTAATCTTGTCCCTACTGAAAACTTAGCATTGCAATATCCTACACCAAAGGGCCCTTCATAGGATAAAACTTCTGCGTCTATTTTAAACCCGTCTAAAAACCCTGCCAATATCATAAGGGAACGAAGCCCACACTGTCCCGCTCTTTCACTTAAGTCTAAGTCAAAGGATACTATGGATTTAAAATCTCCCTTTCTAAGGAATTCTACTACTCTTTTATCAAACTCTTCCCCATAGGGTGAATAATTATAAGGCCCCTTATCGGATAATTTGTGAGATAGATCTCCACTGGCAATTAAAGCTACCTTTTCATGGGATTCTAATACTGTTTCCTGTATTATTCTGCCAAACCTATATAAATCCTTTGGCGATAATAGACCGTAGGTAATATGGATTAATTTAAAATCCGAATATTCCTTTTCTATAAAATATAAAGGAACCAGTGTACCGTGATCTAGCTTTACACTAATATCATAATGTTCTGCAAATTCATAGTCCACTTCAGCTATAGGAATATTATCATTATAAGCCTTTTTTATTATCTTCTTGGTTATCTCTAAGTTGTTCTTATATTCAAAGTCTAAGGTTTTATTGCCAAAATCTTGAAAATCTCCTTTTAAATCTTCTTCTATAGATAAAGCTATAGCATCAGAAAACAAGGGACCATGAGGTGTTACAACAATTATAGTATCTGGTGCTTTCTCCCTTATATCCTTGGCCAATTCCTTACAAGCCTTTATAGTTTTCTCAACCTCTGTCTCTTCTCCCCTTCCTATCTCTTCAATTATAATAGGAGGGTGGGGAAAAAGGTATCCTGCTAATATTTTACCCATAACCTCACTCCTTATCTTGATGTACCCCTTATACCTATATTTTAAAGGAGTCAACAAAAAATGGCAAATAAAAAACAAGTAAGTTTAACTTACCTGTTTCCTACAATTTTAAAATTATTCTTCCTCTTCTACTTCGTCGTCTTCTTCTCCTATTACAGGAACTTCGTCTGCTTCGCTTAATTCATCGGTTTCATCTAATTCGTCTAATTCTTCTAATTCTTCTTCTGTAGTAGGTTCTATTAGACTGGCTATTACATCATCTGCTTCCCTAAATATTGTTATGTCTTCGTTCTCGAATATTTCTAAATCGGATATAAATACTGGAGTATTTAGATCCATTCCAGACACATCCACATCTATGGATTGTGGAATATCTCCTGGTAAACATTCGATTTCAATTTCATCTAACTGCTGAACCAATATAAGCTCCTTATTTTCTATATTCTCTCTACCATGTAATGATACAGGAATTGTAAGTCTAACCTTTTCAGTCATATCCAGTTTCTGAAAATCCACATGTAAATATATATTTCTAAATGGATGGGTTTGAACTTCTTTTATCAATACCGGTTCAACAGTTCCTTCTAATTCCAAGTCTATTAAAGTACTCATCCCAGCACTTTTATATACTTTATCAAAATTACGTCTATCTACTTGTATATGTTTTGTTTCTTCGCCCTTGGAATATAAAACTCCAGGGATTAATTCTGCCTGACGAATCTTATCTACTTTGTTTTTTCCAAGTTCAGTTCTCTTTTCAACTTGTAATTTGATTGCCGCCATTGTTATAATGCCTCCTTACTAAAAAATATTATATATACTATTTATATCAGATATAATGAATATTTGCAAATTTCTTTGGGCTATTGACTATAGTATGTTCTGTACTATTAATAATAGTATTATTCCAGGTATGCCTAAAAATCCTGTAATCACTGCTGTTAATGGATTAATAACTAGATTTAATCCTATGAGCCCTCCTATTAAATTAAATAACAACAAAAAAACTCCTCCAATTATTCCATTTGCTATTAATTTTATAATTAGTTTAATAGGGATAACTAGCAATATTCCTATTATGTATAATAGGAATAATCCAAATATGAAAGCAAATATAGTACCCATATCCATAATATCCCCTCCTATTATCTTTCCCTTATTATATAATAGAAGACGGCTTGTGTAAATATTACATAATATTTACGATATTATCAAAAGAACTGCAATTTTAGTCATAGGATGAATTGGTTTCCTTTAGTTTCTTAAGTAGATAGTTATATTTCATCTTAGATGCTTCAAGATCGTATATAGCATAATCTATTAGGTCTTCATCTGTTACCGATTGAAAGTATCTTTCTTTATCTTTCCATTCCTTATGGGCTTTTCTTAGGCTTTCCAGAATCTTTTCCTCTTCCATATTCTCCTTGGCCTTTAAGCCTTCAGCTAATATATTCGCATACCTAAGTATCTTTTCTCCCTTAGCCTTATAATATTTCTTTGTTCTATCCATAGTATAACCCCCATAGCTTTATTATCTTTATTTTTTCCAAAACCATGGGAGTTTATACCATTTATCCACTACACCAATCCATACACTTTTTGCTTTTATTTTTACAAACTATCTTTGGGGAGTTGCAAGATGGACAAATGTTTTTATCCTTCATATATTTAATATCATACGTCCTGTTACAAGATTTACATCTAAGCCTACAAAACTTAAAACTATAATTGCCTCCCCCTATATTAATAGGTTTACCCTCTATTAAGGACATAGTTACCTTCTTCCTGCCATTAGCTATAATGCTTTGAAAGGTCTGTCTTGATATACCCATTATATCTGCACATTCCTGTTGGGTTAAACCTTCTATATCCTTAAGTCTCATGGATTCTAATTCTTCTACCTTTAAAAATATCTCATCTACATTGTGTAATCCAGAATCTACAGATTTCTCACCTGAAGGAACAAAACGTCTAATATAGGGAAAAAATTCTACCTTCCTAGACTTTATTAGTCTTCCCATATATATCTCCTTTCACAGTAGCCTATCTTGAAAGCTCAACTATCCTTTCTCCAATGTTCTCAAATGTATTTTTTATCTCTTCATCTGTATCTTTACTATCCCTTTCAGATATATTGGCTACATACTTAGACATAGGGAGTTCTCCTAATAGTTCTAATTCATTTTCTTCTATAAAATCTACTATATTATCGCTTTCAAATATTCTAATCTTTTTATCACAATCTGGACATTTTATATAGCTCATATTTTCAACTATGCCTAAAACAGGAATATTCATCTTTTTCATCATATTTATAGCCTTAGCAACTATCATGGAAACTAAATCCTGAGGAACAGACACCATTACTACTCCAGTTATAGGTATGGATTGCATAACCGTCAAGGCTACATCGCCTGTTCCCGGCGGCATATCTATTATTAAATAATCTAATTCTCCCCATATAACATCGGTCCAAAATTGTTTTACTATACCTGAGATTATAGGTCCCCTCCATATAACCGGTTGATTTTCATCTTCCATTAGTAGGTTAAGGGACATTATCTTTATACCATCTTGGGTAGTTATGGGTAACATTCCAGATTCATTACCTGTAGCCCTTTTATGTTCTACTTGAAAAAGCCTTGGAATACTTGGGCCTGTAATATCTGCATCCAATACTCCTACTTTATAGCCCTTAGCCTTTAAATCCTTGGCAATCAAAGCAGAAACCGTAGATTTACCAACTCCACCCTTACCACTCATAACCCCAATAACATTCTTTACATTATTATTTGGATTATTTTCTATCATACAACTGTCTTTAGAATTGCAATTATCCTTTGATGGACAGTTATTACAATCAGCCATTTTGGCTCATTCCCTTCTATAATTTAATTGGCATATGCCAATTAAATTATATGATTATATATTCTTTATGTCAACATCTTCTTTATCTCTTTAACAGAGAGTGCTTTGCCTACGGATTTTACCTCATCATCTACTACAAATCCTGGAGTACTCATGACACCATAACTTACCAATTCTAATAAATCATCCACTTTCTCTATGGTAGCATCCATATTCAATTCTTTTAACGCTATATTAAGATTTTTTTCTAACTTTTCACATTTTGAACAACCGGTTCCTAATATTTTAATATTCATTCTACTTCACCCCATTTATATTAGTAATGCTGTAAAAGCATTAAGTCCATATCCTACTATTATTATTCCAATTGTTACAATAGCTATAAATGTTGCTAATAGCTTTGGTTTTACTACCTTACTTAACATTATCAAAGAAGGAAGAGATAGGGTAGTTACTCCCATCATAAAGGATATTACCGTACCAATGCCTACTCCCTTAGCAACTAAAGCTTCTGCTATTGGTATGGTACCAAATATATCCGCATAAATGGGTATTCCAATAAATGTGGCTATTAAAACTGAGAAAGGATTTCCCTGACCTAGAATTCTCTCTATAATGGATTGAGGGATCCAATTATGAATTCCTGCTCCAATACCTACTCCTATCAAAATATAAGGCCATACTCTATGAACTATATCCTTTACTTGATCCTTAGCAAACTCCATCCTATCCCTTCCAGTCATTTCATCCAATTCAATATCCACATTCTCTGCTGCCCATACATAGGATTCTACATACTTCTCCATATTTAATCTCTGGATTACAACTCCTCCTATAATTGCTATGACAACACCTACGGCAACATAGGTTATTCCAATCTTTGTGCCAAAAAAGGACATCAATAACATAAGTGAAGCCAAATCTATCATAGGTGAAGATATTAAAAACGAAAATGTGGCTCCTAAAGGTAATCCTGCTGACACGAATCCTATAAAGATAGGTATGCTAGAACAAGAGCAAAAAGGAGTCAAAATACCAAGCAAGGCTCCTAGTACATTTCCCTTAATACCTTTAATTCCTCCAAGCAGTTTCTTGGTTCTTTCTGGTGGAAAATAGCTTTGAATATAGGATATTATATAGATCATCACTGACAAGAGTATGAAGATTTTAATAGTATCATAGATGAAGAAATGAACACTTCCTCCTAGTCTGGTATCCATGGATAGCCCAAAAACTTTCTCTACCAATAATTCTACCAAATCCCAAAGCCATTTCATCTTCAACAATTGAGCATTTAGCCAACTAAATATATTCATAAAAATCACCACCTATCCCCGATTTTTCATATTCATTAATTCAATATATCTTGCTGCTCCTTTGCTTTTCTCTATATCCAACCTTAAAATAGGATAGTCCTCTATATTATCCACTATTTTCTCCAGTATATCTTCAAATATTTTATCCTTAATGTTCAGCGAATAGAATATATACTGTTCTTTTCTCTCATCCTTCACCAATCCCATATCCCTAAGTCTAGCAAGATGTTTAGATACATTAGGTTGAGATATGCCAGTTATCCCCGTTATTTGACATACACAAAATTCATTGTGGAATAAAAGCACCATTATTCTAAGTCTTGTTTCATCTGAAAGTAATTTAAAATAGTTTATTAATTTCTCCATCTAATCATCCCTTCTATTTTAACTTCATCTTTTCTCCAACTATCTCTTCCCAAGCATTAAATATAGGCCTTATTAGTTGAGGTCCTATTTTAGATATGATGACCAATTCGGATTCAGGCTCCTCGTTATCCGTCGTTTTATAATCTATCCTATTGCCTACCACATCTACCTGATTCCAGCCATCTTCCAGTTTGAAAAATCCTTTTATCCTATAGCTATCTTTTTTAATAGCATCTAAAAACTGGGTCATTTTTTCTTTAGTAAGATCCCCATTATAGGTTAAAGTTAAAGTTTTTGGTCTATTTTCAGGAGTATTCGTAGTGTCTTCTACCCCAAGCCAACCATCCTTTATAAGGTCCTTTTCCAAGAAATTATAATCCACCTTACCATTTATGGATTCTGCTATCTCCACTTTACCATTTATTTCTCTAATTTTTTCCTTCACTTGCTCTAACTTCTTTGCATCAATTAAATCTACCTTAGATATAACCACTAGATGAGCAAATTTGAGCTGCCTTTCTACCGTTTCTATATCATCTACCTGATCTAAAAAGTTGACCCCATCTACTATACATATGGCTCCACTATAATCATATACATCTCCTTTTGCCACTATAACAGCATCTAAAAACTCTCCTATATTGGATGGATCAGCCAAACCTGAACTTTCAACAAATACATATTCCATATCCCTATCTGCCATCTCTACTAAAGCAGATACGAAGGAAAGCTCTAAACAAGAGCAAAATATGGAACCCCTGTTTATTTCTACAAGCTCCATTCCTTCTTTTTGAACTATGGTTCCATCTATCCCTACCTTACCAAACTCATTCATTATTACTGCTACTTTATTTTCTGATAAATCTTCTAGAACATTGGTAAGAAAAGTGGTCTTCCCTGATCCTAAAAACCCTGTAAGTAAGTATAATTTTGTTTTGGCTGACATATATATTCCTCCTTAAATTTTATTTTATCATGTTGATATACCTATATACTTATATGGGTATATGTCCTTATAAGTATGATAACTTTTTGATTGTTAATTGTCAATAGTTTAACGCAAAGTTTATTTATTATAACTAAATAATTTTTACAAAAATAAAAAAGGCCAGCTCACACACTAACCTTTCTAAAGTTATAATTTGATTTGTCCACTTTTAATTCTTTCTGCTAAATTCTTTACTCTTTCCTCAATTATCCTAGCTATTTTTATAAATTCTTCATCATCTTTGCCTGTAGGGTCATCTAAGCCCCAATCTTCTTCATGTTTGGAAGGTAGCCAAGGACAAATAACATTACAGCCCATCTTTACTACTATATCAACTTTCGGTATATCTGTTAGCAATTTAGAATGTTGAGTTTTATTCATCTCAATACCATATAAACTATTTATTATCCGTACTGCATCTTGATTGATTTCAGATTTTATTTCCGTTCCAGCAGAATATGAATCAAATATATCTGAAGCGAATAACTTACCCAATGCTTCTGCCATTTGAGATCTACACGAATTATGGACGCATATAAATGCAACCTTAGGTTTCATATAATCATCCTCCATTGATTTTTCAATTTATCCAACTTAAAAGATTTCTCCTTCCTCTATTGAATTACAAGTTAAGCCCCTTTTCCTAAACTCTTTCAACCTGCCATAATCCTTTTTGTATATTTCATCTTTCATAGTATGTTTTTCTATAATTTCTCTTATAAATGGATATTCCTCCACTCCCTTTTCATTTATTTTATAATATACATAATTACCATCCTTATAATTATCTAATACCTTAGCATTCATCAATCGATTTAAATGGCGGGAGGCATTTGACTGTGATATATCAAGTATTATCTCAATTTCACATACACATAGCTCTTCATCCTTTAGTATATTTAATATTCTCATCCGTGTTTCATCAGCAAGGACTTTCATAACCTTTATTAAATCCATGATTTCACCTCCGTATTATTTACAAATATTACTGCATAATTTTCTACTCATTATCTGAATCCTTATTCTTATCAATCGCATCAAAAAACCTTCTCAAATTTTCCGGCAATTTATACGTTTCTTTATTACTTCCACCCTTTACCGGTGTTTTACTATCACCATATACTTCGCGAAGAATAGCATCGATAATCATTGATTTTGGAGGAACATCATATTCCTTCCCCTTATATATCCATACTCGACAATCAACATCATCACCACATAAATCACCACAGGATTCACAGAGAGATTCTTTTACTTCCATTTGTATATCACTTCCATTTACTCGTATAGTAGGTGAACTAATAAACTTGTGTTTTATTGCCATTTTCTTATTATTAATATGAACCTTATTGACAACTACCTCCATGCCTGTTAATTCAAGTACCTTTGCCACATCTCCAATTGCTTCATCGAGTCCTTCATCCGTTCCCTGACAACGAGTACATATATTTAGATCCAGATATAGAAAATCAATGATTATCTTTCTACTTTTCTTAACTTGACTTTCTTCTATGTCTTCATAACATCCTGTATTACATCCGCAGTTCTTATTTTGTGGCTGACAACAATCCATAAAAATGACCTCCTTATAGTTATATATCTATATTCACTTTCGCTCATATAGTATGCTTTTAATTATATATTGTCAATAGTTTTTTAACCTTTATAATAAGAGTTGACAAAATTAAGATATGCCCATATTATAATATATAGTATATATCAATTTTTTTCGATATATACATCAAATATATTTGATGTATAGGAAGGGAGGTAGTTTTCAATGAAAATATTAAATAACTATGTTAAATCATTCAGTGCTTTATCAGACGAATTTCGTCTTAAACTTCTTTTATACCTATATGTAAATGATGAAAGATGTGTATGCCATATATGTGATTTTTTTGATATAGGTCAGTCTAGCATATCCTATCATCTAAAGATACTTACCGATGCAGATATAATCCATAAGAGGAAAGTAGCAGTGTGGAATTATTATTCAATTAACAAGTCTAGCAAGATATACCCTATATTAATTAATATTTTTAAAAATATAAATAAAGGGGAGTGGAGAGATAATGTTTCAAATGAGTAATTTAATAGATGCAGGAAAGATGTTTCTATTTCTAATGGGAGAGTTACTCTTACTTTTTATAGCTATCAGCTTTATCGTATCATTAATCCAAATTTACTTATCTAAAGAAAAGATACAAAAAATACTTACTACACCACACAAGGGATTAAATAGTATCTTAGGGGCTATCCTTGGAGCTGTAACACCTTTTTGTTCCTGTTCTACTGTACCTATTTTAGTAGGATTATTGAAATCAGGTGCTCCTTTTTCAGGATCCATGTCCTTCCTTTTGACTTCACCCATATTAAATCCTGCTATCATAATATTATTTCTAACCTTCTTCGGCATAAAAGCCACTATTATCTATGCGATATTTACTTTTATAATTGCAGTCATAATTGGGTTGCTACTTGATAGGTTTGGGTTTGAAAAGGAAGTTAAAAATATTAGTATAAAGGGTGGCAGTGATAATGAACTAGCATATGAAGATTTGGAAGGGACATTTATAGAAAAAAATAAAATAGCATTCAAACATGCATTTATCGATTCCCTATACTTACTTAGGGAGGTAGTCCCCTATCTAATTCTTGGTGCTGGTATAGGTGCCTTTATATACGAGTTTGTTCCCGAAGATTTATTGTCCAATTTTGCTGGAAGATCGAATATATTGTCGGTACCTGTAGCAGCTATAGTTGGTATTCCAATGTACATAAGAACTGAAACCATGATACCTATAGCCAGAATACTTATTGATAAAGGGGTGGGCTATGGCACAATGATAGCACTTATAATAGGTGGTGCTGGTGCAAGTATACCTGAGCTCTCTATATTAAGTTCAATATTTAAAAAGAAGATGATGATTGCATTTATCCTTTCCATATTCTTTGTAGCCGTTATAACCGGTTATGTATTTAATATAATTATGTAGGAGGTGTTAAAGTGGCAAAGAAAAAGAAACCTATCCTTTCCAGTCTGTTTAAGAAAAGAAAATCATCCTGTTGTTGTATAGAAATAATAGATGAAAGTGAAAATCAGGAAGAAAAAAATGCAGAAGAGAAGGATAAAAAATCAAATAAGTATAATTAATTATAAAAAAGGATCTCAAGCTTAGACATGAGATCCTTTTTTTATTTTACAAACTCCTTAGCTCTATGACAAGCTGCAAAATGATCTGGCCTTATTTCTTCCAATACTGGAGTAGTTTCCCTACATTTAGGTATTGCATAGGGACATCTATCTGCAAACCTACATCCCTCTTTTGGATCAATTGGACTAGGCACATCTCCCTCAAGCATTATCCTATGCCTATTCCTTTGAGTCTCAGGATCTGGAATAGGTATGGCTGATAATAGAGCTTTAGTATATGGATGAATTGGATTGTCATAAAGCTCCTCTGAATTAGCAATCTCCATCATATGACCTAGATACATTACTCCAACTCTATCTGAAATATATCTAACCATGGATAGATCATGAGCTATAAATAGATATGTGAGTCCTAATTCCTCTTGTAATTCTTTCAATAGGTTCACTACCTGAGCTTGAATGGACACATCTAGAGCCGATATAGGCTCATCACAGACTATAAACTTTGGATTTAATGCAAGAGCCCTTGCAATTCCAATTCTCTGACGCTGTCCTCCTGAAAATTCATGAGGAAATCGCAAAGCATGTTCTTCGTTTAATCCTACAAGTTTTAATAATTCAATAACTTTATTATGACGTTCTTTATGACTTCTATATATATTATGAATCTCAAGAGGTTCCGC
The DNA here is from genome assembly GCA_012518955.1 of Tissierellia bacterium. Lineage (GTDB taxonomy): Bacteria > Bacillota > Clostridia > Tissierellales > Tepidimicrobiaceae > DUNJ01. The sequence goes on from JAAYRD010000019.1 coordinate 24,766, forward strand.
CACAATCTCCTCTACTGTCATCCTAGGATTTAATGAAGCATAGGGATCCTGAAATATCATTTGAATGTTTCTACGTACCTCTTGCATTTCATTGTGAGGTAACTCGTATATATTTTTTCCATTATAAAATAATTGGCCATCTGTTGGTTCATAAAGTCTAATTATTGTTCTTCCAGCTGTAGACTTTCCACAACCAGATTCTCCTACTAGGCCAAAGGTCTCTCCAGGATATATATCAAAACTAATGCCATCTACTGCCTTCAATTTACCTTGACCAACATCAAAGTATTTTTTAATATTTTTTGCTGATATTAAAGGTTCTACCACTATATTTCACTCCCTTCTGCTGCCTTTTTGGCCATAGGATGATTCAGCCAACAACAACTATAATGAGAATCGGTATGGTATTCTCGTTCTGGCATATGCCCCTTACAAACAACCATAGCCTGATCACATCTATCAAAGAATGGGCAGCCCTTAGGTGGTATATATAAATCAGGAGGTGTTCCTTCAATTGAATATAGTGTTTCAGATCTATCCATATCTAAACGTGGAACACTACCCAATAATTTTCTAGTATAAGGATGCTTTGGGTTTTTAAAAATTTCATCTACCTTGCCTTCTTCTAAAAGTTGTCCTGCATACATTACTATAACCCTATCACACATATCGGCAACAACGCCTAAATCATGAGTAATTAGAATAATAGATGTGCCAAATTTATCCTGAATATCTTTCATAAGATCTAATATTTGAGCTTGAACAGTTACGTCTAAGGCTGTGGTAGGCTCATCTGCTATTAAAAGTTTAGGATGGGATACCATTGCAAGAGCAATCATAACCCTTTGACGCATACCCCCTGAAAACTCATGAGGATACTGCTTAATCCTCTTTTCAGGTTGAGGTACTGAAACTAAATCTAACATTTCTATAGCTTTTTTTTCTGCTTCTTGAGAACTTAAGTTTTGATGCTTAATTAATCCTTCAACTATTTGTTTTCCAACCTTCATTGTAGGATTCAAGGAAGTCATTGGATCTTGAAATATCATAGATATTTGATTTCCACGAATCTTTTGCATTTCTTTTTCACTTTTTTGTACTATATCTTCACCATTAAATAAGATTTGCCCATGTTTATAAAATGCAGGTGGCATAGGAAGAAGTTGCATTATGGAGTTTGCTGTTACACTCTTCCCACAACCTGATTCTCCTACTATAGCTACAGTTTCTTTTTTATCTACGTGAAAGCTAATACCACGTACCGCTTCTACTTCCCCAAAAAAGGTTTGGAAGGATACTGCTAAATCTTTCACTTCTAGCAATTTTTCCATTTTCCCACCTCTTTCTATTTACGTAATCTTGGATCTAGTGCATCTCTTAAGCCATCACCTAATACATTAAAAGCAAACATTAAAAGGGATATTAATATTGCCGGTATCAATATCTGATAGAAAAGCCCTATTGGCATAACAGCTAATCCATCATTAGCTAAAGTTCCAAGACTTGGTTTAGGTGGCTGTAAACCTAACCCTAGGAAACCTAAAGTTGCTTCTGCAAATATTGCCCTAGGTATAGTAAGAGTCACATTAACTAAAATAGGTCCCAAAGTATTTGGTATAATATGTTTCTTTAATATCCAGCCTTTAGAGGCACCTAAAGACTCAGAAGCTAATGAATACTCAGATTCTTTAAGTTGAAGTACCTGCCCTCTAACTAGATTGGCCATTGGGACCCATCCAGTTATAGTCATAGCAAGGATTAAAACGAACATGGAAGTACCTGATCCAGCTTCTGAAAAAACTACTGACAACAATACAACAACTAACATATAAGGGATACTATAGATAACCTCTGCTATACGCATCATAATAGCATCCACTCTTCTAGATGCCATGCCAGCAACCCCACCATAAACAACACCTATACCAAAATCTATAAAAGCTGCAAGAAGTCCAATGATTAGAGAATATCTGGTTCCTAACCAGGCTCTAGAGAACAAATCCCTACCTAGTTCATCGGTACCAAACCAATATTCACTATTAGGTTTAACATTGATCTTCGTTAAATTCTGCTCATAATATTCAAATTTAGCTATTTGAGTACCTGCAAAGGACATGATTCCCATGACTATAAGAAGAATAAGTCCAACCATGGCCAATTTATTCTGTTTTAGCCTACGCCATACATCTGCCCAATACTTGATACTAGGACGTCTTATGCCTTCAGCATCTCGTAACTCTTGAGGTGCTTTCTCAAACATTTCTTTAGTATATGCCATGTCTGCTTTCATTATCAACGTCCCTCCTCAGTAAGTCTTATTCTTGGATCTATTAAAGTATAAGCTATATCAACCAATAATAACATAGCTATTAATACAATCGCATAAAAAACAGTAACTCCCATTATTAATGTATAATCCCTATTATATATGGAAGTGGTAAAAAACATCCCTAAACCTGGGATACCAAATATTTTTTCAATAACAAAACTACCTACTAAAAGATTGGAAATAGTGGTACCTAATATGGATATAATAGGCAATATTGCATTTCTAACGGCATGTTTCATAATCACTGCCGTTCTTGAAATTCCCTTGGATTTAGCAGTTTTAATATAGTCTTGTCCTATTATTTCCAACATACTAGAACGCATAAGCCTTGCCATCTGTGCAAGAGGCATCAATGCTAAAGCAAAAGACGGCAATATAGTATGTTTCCATTCTCCCCATCCGCCTATAGGTATCCAATCCACATTTCTAGCAATAAATTGGATTAAAAAAGAACCCATTACAAAGCTAGGTACCGAAACACCAATAATGGAAATAATCATAGAGATATAATCTGGCAACTTATTCTGATACAATGCTGCAATTGCACCTAGTACAGGTCCAAATATTAAAGCAATAATAAGAGCTTGAAGCCCTAATTGAGCAGACACTGGGAATCCCCTTGCTATCATTTCATTTACAGTTTCAGTATTGGATTTCATGGATTCACCAAAATCTCCTCTAGCAATGTTCTTTAAATACATTATATATTGATGGCTATAGGGTTTATCTAATCCATATTTTTTCATCAGATTTTGATAAACCGCTTCAGGCATTCTTTTATTTTCATTGGCAAAGGGATCACCAGGAACAGAGTGCATTAGAATAAAAGTAATCGTTATGATTGCCAATAGAGTAACCACAGCCATTGCAAGTCTTTTTAAAAAATATTTACTCATACTACCTCCCCTTTTCCGTATTGTTAAACAGGAACCAAGTGGCTAATATTAGCCACTTGGTTCTTATAGAATAAAAATCTAGTTTCTAATTTTAAGGTTATTTTAAAACTCTTTGGAAGGATTGGGATAATTTTCAATACCATCCTTATCCATAAATTCTATATTTATTTAGTTATATCTGCATAAGTTATTACTGGATATCTTATAGGAACTTTAATTATATCTGTTACCCCTTCTTTAACAATATATGGTTGAGTATAGAAGTATACTGGAATAACTGGCATATCTTCTACTAACATCTTTTCTGCTTTTCTCATAGCTTCCATACGAACACTTTGATCTACTGTTGATTTTGCTTCATCTAACAATGCATCGTATTCTGGATTGTTGTATTTAACATCGTTGAAAGAGCTTTGTGACCACCATAATTCTAGCATTGTCATAGGATCCATGAAGTCTCCTATCCAACCATGTTATGAGATAATACATTTGTGACAAAAAAGTATAAAAAAAGAAAGGCCTCTGATATAATGTTGTTTACCACAACAAACAAAAATCGGAGGGATCCTTTCTTATGAAAACAATTATAACAGAAG
>JAAYRD010000121.1 GCA_012518955.1 Tissierellia bacterium
AAAAGTTTTGTTCTTCCTTTGGAGCTTTATAGTAAATATATCCTATAAGGGCTGTATAATATAGTTTCTCTGCTTTTACCCAGAAGTCCTCTCCTGCCTTTTCGCCTTCTCCCTTAGTATTAGCAATTATAGTATTTACCAACTTCAATATATCCTTTTCAGAACGAATATACTCAAAGGGGTTATAATGCATGGACTTTTTAAAGTTGATAGTGTTTAACACTTTAATATTGTATGGCTCATAGATTATCCTGCCTTTTTTATCCCTTTCATAAATAATTTTACCGCTTTTATCTCTCATCTCTTTTCCATTTTTATCAAGCTTTTTCTTTTGTGCTCCTCTTTCTAGTAATTTCCCACATTCAAGAAGTATTGTTCCCTTTGGGTCTGTAACTACATAAGATGAATGCATCTGCATTAAATTGGGTTTTACATAGAATCTTGTTTTACCTGACCCTGACCCTCCAACTACTAGCACATTTTTATTCCTTGCATATTTAGGATTCTTTGGCCTACCATTCATCATTAATCTTTCTGTCTGTGTTAATATAATATTTTCTTCATATATCAGATCTATATATGGCCTTATATCTTTTGAATTTCCCCATCTAGCAGAACCATATTCTTCCCCCTTTCGATACTTTCTAGCGTTCTTTCCCTTAGTGTAGACTATAAAATATACAGTTAATGCCCCTATTGCCCCAAATGCTATGTCTTTAGGGTGAAAACTTGGAAATGGGTGTTTAAATAAGTTTTCTAAATTAAGTAGCATTTGATACAAAGTTATAAAGAAATTATCTTTTGGAAATCCTCTGTACATCTTCCCGATCTTATTGAATATATAATAGATAAATATATATGGCACTAGTCTTATAAATAGCTTCTTTTTATCCATCATAGAGAGTTCATATCTCATATTTTCTATTATTTTACTCATAGGCTTTGCTCCTGATGTTTCTTTTTGACCTTATCTTTATTCAAGGATTTAGATATTTCTTTCATCTTATTTAGTGCCTGTTTTAAAGAAGGTCTTTTATCCTTATCCATTTCATTCCCAATAAATTCTCTAAAAGCTGTATCTAAAATATCTGTATCCTTTCCCTTGAAAAAGACTATATATGTTGGTGGATCTGTTGTCTTATCCTTTTTTAAGGCATATTCTATTCCATACTTTTTGGCAGTTTTCTCAAATCCCTTTATATTATTTTCGTTAATTTCAATGCTTTTAAGACCATCATACTGCTTAGATAACTCTTTTAAAGATATTTTCTTTCTTTTAATGGTTTGTCCCTTAGATCTTTTCTGCTTTTCCTTTTCTTTAAGGTAGACACTAATTAATGTCTTTAAGACAGATAGTGTCATCTTGTTATTCTTAGCTACAAATGCAATTGATTTTTCAGTAACTTCTTCTTGCAATTTTATGCCTCCTTTCATTTTCTCTTAAATTATCCTAATCAGTTCAGCCATTTTCATTGTAGTTAACTAGACTTCTATAGTATTGGCTCATAGTATTTGCTGCATTGTATATTGTTGTAAGCAAATAATTCCTAATGTTTCTAACTTCACTTGGATTATCTTCAAGGCTATTCATGATATATTCAATATGTCCAGAGCTTAATTTTAAAAATCTACTCTTTACTACTTCTACAGGCATATGATTCCCATTTATAGGTACTGTGCCACCTTCCTGAACGCATACATCTACCATAAGTTCTACAATATTATCAATATCATCTATTGAATATCTTCCATATCTTTTATAATGGTCATACTCAATATTCTTATAAATTATATCTCTATACATCTCAGCTTTATTTATTCTACTTCTATCAAATCCTAATCTATTTTCTTTCTCTTCTAAAGATAAGATTGGATTAGTATCACTAAATTCAGTATTATTAATATTAGTATTATTACCTTGTCCTTTTGACATTTCATAAAAGTTATCCACAATAAAGTTTTTTACATAAATCTTAGTGGGCTTCCCCTGACCTTGCCTTTGCTTTTCTATAAGGCCAATCCCCTTTTCTGTATCGAGTTCTGAAAGCACCTTTACTGATTTCTTGTTCCCCCATCCCATGACTTCCATAATATTTTCAATGGTAAAATAAATATATACTCTATTATTTCCATCTACCCAATTATTTTTCATAGATAATTCCATCCTATCTAG
>JAAYRD010000122.1 GCA_012518955.1 Tissierellia bacterium
AACTTAAGCCTAAATTAAGCAGTAATGATTCTGTTTGATTTAAGTTAAACTTATCTTGTGCAACACTAGTAACAGCACCACTTGCTAAATCTACCCCAAAATCAACAGCCATTTCCTTAGCAATGCTCTTTGCTACTATTTAAGACTTTTATTAATCTGCAAAAGGAGACTCCTATACATTCACTTTCCATAAACATCCACACCTATATAATAACACTAACTTTGTTTAATAACTATATTAAGAGGTCTTCTTAATTCTCAATTATTAATCTTTTTATTAATAGTTCTATCTAGTAGTTAATTTTTAATAGAAAGTTCTTGTAAACCACTACCCCTTTACCTCGCTGAATTTTTTCATAGAAAAAGAGCCAATGCTTCTTTACTTAAAAACATTGACTCTTATCGTTTTTATAATATAGTAAGTTTTTATTTTAGTTGCACTTTATTGCATTATTTAGATTATGCAGTTATTATTTCCACTTGATTTATTGATTCTATTATAAACCATATTTTTGCAGTTACTTTACTCATTATTGCGAATTAAATGTTACAATCTAATTCCAATCTTCAATAAGTAATTTAGGATTAAGCATCCTTTCACAATTATGTTCTTTAATAAAAAAGTATACTAAATCTACAAAAAGTCTTAAATCATTCTTTTCTATAATAAAATACCATTCTAGCATACTCTCTCCACCTATATCATACTTAATACCTCTTTCAGATATTTCCTCATCAAATCCCCACATTCCCATTGGCATTATAATATTATATCCTTTATAATTTAGCCAAATGTTTATCTTATTCTCACTTTCCTTTAATTTCATTTGGCATACATCACTTGTATACCATATTATATCTCCCTTTTTTTCAATTTTCCAAATCATATTTATTTTCCTCCATGATATATATCATACAAACCGACGCAAGCATCCATTCCTGGATTACTACTCACTGAAGCATTAATAACCCCTTCCCATGAACCATACTTTTCAAGCATTGATTCCGGTGTTGGTCCATCCGCATTTTGATAAGTATCTGAGTTACTCTTTCTTGCCATTTCATAACCTTCCATATCTCCTCTTTTTAGATAGCTATTTAACCTATTGGCATTACGCTCATTAACCATTTTCCGTGCTATCTCCTCTGCCGAGTAGCCTTGCCCATAAAGATTATTCAACATTTGTTCATTATTCAGGTGATACTCTAATCTAGTTTGTTTTGCTATTTCTACTTAATCTGAATCAGTCCAATCTATTTTATTTGCAAATTTACCTATACGTGTTGAATCAGGGTTAGGTGAATACCCATACACAGCATCTGGATATCTTTAGCTGCTTTTGGGTTATCCATAGGGTTATTTTTATATTTAAATTTAGCTCCAGCTACCTTATTATCCAGAGATTTTAGATGATTTTTTAATTCCAGTGCATCCATCCTAATCTTTACAACTTCATTTGAATCTATCTTATTTATAGCTATATGCTCGTTCAACTTAGACTCTCCAAGATTCCATAATTTGACATCTGTATCGGTAAGTCCTGGATAGCCTGTATTTTTGCCTGATTCTACATTTCTCCAGTAATCATTATATCTCTTTGCATCATCATAACTCATTCCTTCTGCAAAGGTTGATTCTCCAAAGTATTTACTCTTAGATAATAATCCATCAGCACCTTTTTCACCAGCAAAACTTAAGCCTAAATTAAGCTTTTCTTTTACTTTAGTTTAAACGAGGGCATAGGTAGTAAAGATTTTAGAAAGTATTTTTAGTTTTATCAACTAGAAATTACTTTTTAGTCTATCTTCCACTCTACTCTATTCCCTCTTATGCACTGTATCATAATAATTATGTTGCAAATTACTTTTATATCTATTATAAAATGCTAATATTATTTCCTTATCTATATATTAATAATTTAATTATTACAATTTTTTACAGTTATTATTCAATAATATTTGATATATAATTTCTAATATCCTTTTGTTTTATTGTTGTTTTTTGCTCTTTTAAATTACTAAATTTCAATATAGGTTTCTTTATTTCAATCAGTGCATCTATTTCATCTAAAAACACATTTTTATCAAAAATAAATTGCTCTTTTTTTATAAAGCCATATTTCTCAGCAATATCAGAA
>JAAYRD010000123.1 GCA_012518955.1 Tissierellia bacterium
ATCAGGTTTTTTTATATTGTATATATATCCTATATGTGTAATAATGGTAACTAAGAAGACTTTTCAATAAAGTATATTTAAAATCAAGGTGATTAATGTGCAAATAACCTATGTTTTAGAATTATTAAAACCAACGAAGAAAAAACAGAATATATTTTTCAATAATATAGAACAGGTAACTAAAAATCGCCAAGATATAGCTAGTAAGATTAAAGCTAATGAAACGAAGTTAACTTCTGCTGACTTTAAAGGAATTAATTTACCTTCTGTTGTGATAAATCAAAATATTAGAGAGGTTAAATCTCTATACAATAGATTCAAGCAATCTAATTCTAAAAAAGAAAATATAGAATTCAAACCAAACCAACCTATATGTTATAACAACCAAAGTTATAATATAGATAGACATATAATTTCAATACCCCTTTTCCATAATGGTAAGTGTCAAAGATTTGCTTTTCCAGTAAAACAGACAAATAGACTCCAAGACTTAAAAGAACATATAGAAAACGATTATAAACTTGCCAAAGGAAGCTTATTCTACAAAAATAGCAAATGGTATTTTGCCGTAACTATTAAACTAGAAAATAGAGAAAATAAAGGTGCTAATATAATGGGAATAGACATAGGGCTTAGACAACTAGCAGTTGCCAGTGTTGTTAATACAGAAGGCAAAGAAATTAATCGCCAGTTTCATAATGGAAAGAAAGCTGGGTTTATACGCAAAAAATATCGTTTTTTGAGAAGAAAACTAGGTAGAGCTAAAAGGCTTGAAAAAATCAATAGTATTAACAATAAAGAACAAAGGTGGATTAGAGATTTAAACCATAAAATAAGCCGACAACTTGTAAATCTTGCTGTGCAAGAGCATGTAGGTACAATAGTTATGGAAAATCTAAAAAATATCCGTAAAACAGCTAAAAGCATAAAGAAGGCTGATAGAAATATAAATAGCTGGGCATTTTACGAACTTCAACAATTTATAGAATATAAAGCTAAATTAGCTGGCATAAAAATAATATATATAAACCCTAAATATACATCTCAAAGATGTTCTAAATGTGGAAAAATAGAAAAAGGCAATCGTAAAGGGAATTTATATTCTTGTAATTGTGGCAATCGTATTCATGCTGACTTAAATGCAAGTCGAAACATAGCTAAGAAATATTTAGAAACTATCTGCTTAGATGGTAACAGTCTAAGTGCCTAAGTTGGTATATCCATATCTTAGGAGGGCTGATGGCACAGCCTTAAGTCTACACCATACTCATCTACCAGAAATGGATTGGTGTTTAAGTAGTAGATAACCTGGCAAGTTCTTTTAAAGAATCCTTGTTTAATAAAGTGGGCGAGGAGGATGTCAACTATAAGGAATTGAACCTATGCTAAATTTTATACTATGCATTTAAATCTTTTCTTAATAACTTTAATTCTGCAAAAAAAGAATCGCAATTGAAAATACTTCCAAAAAATGAATATAACATAAGCTTTTAACCTAATGCTAAATAGAAGTTAACACACAAATAAATCGTTTAAACAATTTAATTCATGGTCTAATCACTGTACATGGCAATAAATCAATTTCTTCTATATCTAGGTTCATATTAACTGCTAAAGATAACAGCTGTATTTACAAATTCTTAAGCAAGTCAAAATGGAATGACAAACTTTTAAATAGAAACCGAATAGGATATTTAAACCTTTTTTCAGAGCAATGGGTAAAAACTGAATCTACAGGATTTTTAATTATTGATGAAAATGAAGATAATTGATGATACTAATAACATTAAATAAAAATCAAAGACAGGGTTTGAACATTACCATCAAGAGGTTTTTGGGGTTATTGCATATGATAATGATGAAAAAGTTATATCGGCAGAGGAATTATTTAAAAGGTGGTGCAGATTCCTCTATTATAGATCTTAAAGTTATAGCAAAAAGCCTACTTCGCTTAGAAGACTTAAAAGAAGTAGCTATATTTCACAATCACCAAGTTGAAATCCAGTTCCCAGTAGAGAAGATATATCTATGGCAGGAAAGGTATCTCAGATTTGTGAAGCATTGGGAGCAGAATTATAGAATAGAGCCCATGATAGGATTAATATATCTTATTGTAGGGTCTTTCTTAGTGTAAAATAATTGTTGGACAAAAAACAAAAAAATATAGAGAATAATCCTCCATTTGATATATGTAATCGACTAAAACACATTAAAGGAGGAAATTCTCTATGAATAATATTATACAGTTAATAGCTGAAAAAGTTAAGAGGGAAATAGAAGAAAGTGTA
>JAAYRD010000124.1 GCA_012518955.1 Tissierellia bacterium
ACCGATTAAGGATGGAGAAGAGCGGGCCGGTGAACGTGCTCAAGTATTATATGGATTAGACAAGATAAGTAATCTTCGTTTTTCACACGAGAATCCATCTGTTATCAAATGCTATGAAGATTATTTACAAAAACCTTTGTCTGATCGCTCTCACAAATTACTTCATACAGACCAGAATACTTGGGAACTGTATTAAAATTATTATATCTATAATATAGATATGTGCTTGTACTTAGCTATGGGCTTTGTATCAATCAGCTTGAATAGATGGTGAAATAGTTAAAAAACAAAACCTCTAAGTGCAGCTATACTTAGGGGTTTTGTTAAATTGAATATACTTTAAAAGGTTTAATAGGAAAAACCAAATATACGGGAGATGTTAATATGAAAAAAAGATTATTATACTTATTATCTCTAGTCCTTATATGGTCTTTTGGGCTTGGTTGTCATAAGACTGAAGAACAAGCGGTAGCCAAGGAGCCTAAAATCATAAATTTTTATTATCCTGATGGTTTACCGGCTTTAACCGTTGCAAAACTAGCTAAAGAAAATCCAAATATGGGTGAAAATATAACTGTGAACTATGAAATGCAGGAGACTCCGGATTTGCTGGCATCAAAGATAATAAAGGGAGAAGCAGATATTGCAATAGTGCCTTCAAATTTAGCAGTTCAAGCATTTAATAAGGGTATTCCATATAGGCTAGTTGGGACTTCAACCTGGGGCTCTTTATATTTAATTAGCACAGAGGATATAGAAACTTTGGAGGATTTAAAAGGGAAAGAAATATATTCCTTTGCCAAAGGACTTACACCAGATATAGTTTTGAGATATGTTTTTTCTGAGAGTGGTATAGATCCAGATAAAGATTTAGAGATAAATTATTTAAATTCTGCAGCAGAGGTAGCACCGGCTTTCTTAAGTGGAAAAACAAATTTAGCCCTTGTTTCAGAACCTTTGGCAACCAATATAATGATGAAAAAAGAAGAAACAAAGACTATAATTGGTTTGAACGAACAATGGAGTAATATAATGGAAAGCAAAAATGGCTATCCTCAGTCTAGCTTAATAATCAAGTCAGATTTAATAGTAGATGAAAAAGAATTTGTAGAAAAATTTTTGCAAGCTTATGAAGTAAGCTCTATATGGGCAGCGGAATATCCTGATGAACTTGGAGATTATGCACAAGATCTGGGGATTGGTGTAAAAAAAGAAGCTATTATAAAAGGACAGGATAGAATGAATATTAAATTTGTAGGGATAAAAGATTGTAGGGAAGAGTATGAAACATATTTTAAAGCAATATTGGATTTTGCTCCTAAAGCCATAGGAGAAAAATTACCAGATGAGGAATTTTATTTTGATAGATAAAAAGTATTCTATGATTTCAAAGCTTATTATTATATTCATATGGTTTTTGTTATCGAAGTTTATAAACAATGAAGTAATGATTCCTACTATTAGAAACACCTTAATAAACTTAATGGATATAGTTAAAGATAAATCTTTCCTTATTATAATAAGGATGACTTTATTAAGGGGGTTTATAGGTTTCCTAATATCCCTATTCTTAGCAATTGTATTAGGCATTCTGTCCAATACTTCAAAATTTATATATAATTTCATGGTACCGATATTAAGTTTTTTAAAATCCGTTCCAACTATGGCAATAATAATATTGGCACTTATATGGCTAAATAACAATAAGGTTCCCATGTTTGTAGGATTTATCATGGTGTTTCCTATATTATATGAGACAGTTTTAAATGGAATATTAGATATAGATTATAAAATTATCGATATGGCCAAGTTATATAAGGTAAGTAAAACTACCCTTATAAAAGACATTTATATTCCAAGTGTTTTTATCAATTTAAAAGCTGTTTTAACATCTACGTTAGGGCTTAATTTTAAAATGGTGATAGCAGGAGAAGCCTTAGCACAACCTAAATATGCTATAGGAAGCAATTTACAATTGCAAAAACTTTATTTAAACACCCCTGGAGTCTTTGCATGGATTATAATAATTCTTTTAATCAAAAATATATTAGAATATAGTCTAGGGCTATTAATTAAACTTTTAAAAAAAGCAAAGCAATGGAAGTGATATTTTGAAGTATGAGGTTAAAAATATAGTTAAACAATACGGAAAATTGCAAGTTTTAGATAAAGTAAGTATCCAATTTGAAGAAAACAAGATTATCTGTATTTTAGGGCCTTCAGGATGTGGGAAAACAACCCTTCTCAATATAATGGTTGGAACCCTATCTAAGGATTATGGGGAGGTTATTGGTTTTGAAAAAGAGGATATAAGTTTTGTTTTTCAGGAGGACAGGTTAATTGAATGGAAAAATGTAAAGGATAATGTTGGGTTTGTTTTAAGAGATAAAATGGATAAAAAAGTTAGAGAAAATGTCATAGATAAATATTTAAGATTAGTTAATTTAGAAGAATATAAGTATTATTATCCTAGGCAATTAAGTGGGGGAATGAGACAAAGGATAAGCATTCTAAGGGCTTTTGCTTATCCTTCAAAAATACTTATAATGGACGAACCTTTTAAATCTCTAGATATAAATTCAAAACGAACCATAATGGAATTCACTTTGAAATTAAAAGAATTAAGGGGTAAAACTTGTATCTTGGTAACTCATGATATACAGGAAGCCCTGACCTTGGGAGATAAGATTGTAATACTTACAGAAAAGCCCACTAAAGTAAAGAAAGTCATAGAAAATATTCCTATCTCAGATAGAAGTAAAGAAAGCAACACTAAATTAAAGGAGCTAATAGAAAATCAATTGATCATTTAATTTAACTCTCTCCCAAGGATTATTCCATTTACGCTAGCCTGCATAAGTCCCCTAGTGATTCCTGCTCCATCTCCACCCACATATAGGCCAGAAATATTGGTTTCAAACTTATTGTTAGTAATTACCTTATTGGAATAAAATTTAACTTCCACACCATAAAGCAGGGTTTCATCGCTGGCAATGCCAGGAGATACGTTATCCAATGCCATCAACATATCATCAATACTTTTTAGGATTCTATAAGGAAGGACAAGGCTTAAATCACCTGGTACAGCATCCTTCAAAGTAGGGGCTATATTATTTCTGTATAGCCTTTCTTCAGTAGTCCTTCTCCCTTTTTTATAGTCCCCATACCTTTGAACTAAAACCTTATTTCCTGAAAGCATATTTCCAAGTTTAGCAATATGCATACCATATTCTATAGGTGAGTTAAAAGGTTTGGTGAAATGTTTTGTAACCAATAAAGCAAAGTTGGTATTATTGGTTTTTAAGCTATTTGATTTATAACTATGACCATTGACCACTGCTAAGCCTCCATCATAATATTCAGTGGACACTTCTCCTCCAGGGTTTGTACAAAAAGTTCTTACCCTATCATCAAAAGTGGGAGCATAGTATATAAGCTTGCTTTCATACATAGCTTCATTTAATTCTTCCATTATTTCATTTCTGGTTTCCACTCGAACCCCTATGTCTACATCCCCAGTTTCCGTATTTATATTATGTTTAATACATAGATTTCTTAACCAGTCAGAACCTTCTCTACCTATACATATAACTACTTTATCTGAGTAATATTCTTTATCTGCAATAACACCTTTTATACTTTTATTCTCATCAAGAATAATATCCTTTACTGGATTTCTAAAGCTCAAATCAATGCCTAAGCTTTCTAAATGATCTTCTATTCTACTATATATATAATAGCCTTCCTCTGTGCCCATATGCCTGATGGGACACTCGACTAATTTTAGATTGCTTCTAATAGCTTTTTTTCTTATTTCCTGAATTTCTTTTTCTTTATCAATACCATATATTTTTTCATCTGCACCAAAATTTAAATATATTTTATCTACATAGTCTATCAGTTCTTTAGTTTTTTCATATCCTAAATATTCAGGTAAATTCCCTCCTACATCTGGGGAAAGGGATAATTTTCCATCGGAATAAGCCCCAGCACCTGCAAATCCAGTAGTGATATTACATGGTTTACAGTTTATACATATGCCAGTTTTTCTTTTGGGACAAATCCTCTTTGATATAGGATTACCTTTTTCTAGAATCAAAATATTTTTGTTAGGATTTAACTTTTTAAGCTCTAAAGCTGTGAAAATGCCACAGGGTCCAGACCCAACAATAATAAGATCGTAATTCATTTTTACCCTCCTTAAGACTTAACATTGTCCACTGTATATAATATACCATTTTCCAAAAAAATACTACTTATATCTTAGAGAGTTACTCTAGGATATAAGTAGT
>JAAYRD010000125.1 GCA_012518955.1 Tissierellia bacterium
ACATCTTATTATAGTCTTCTATCATCTTTTCCAATGCGTCCCTACCATGAACTTTACCTTCACTTAAATCTGGGTTAGCTTCATAGGTGAATATGCTGGCAATATTAAGATCATGATCTAGCTCTTTAAATTTTTCATAATATTTTATAAGGGATTCTATACTATCCGTTGCAAATATAGCATTATACCCTTTGTTTCGAGATTTTCTATCATGGTGTTCGATTATATGTCTAGCTATTAGATCAATCCTATCCTCTGCTTGCCATACCTCATCTGTATCTATTCCCTCTACTTCTTCGGCTGGTATATCTTCTAAATCTGCTCTCAATGTATTTATATATGTTACTGAAAAGCCTAGGACATTTCCATCATGGATAGCATCTTTAATTAAATAATGATGAAGACATTTATCAAATATATCTGCTGTAGTTCTTCCGTCTTCAGATTTGTTTTCTGGAAGCCTGGGTGTTCCTGTAAAGCCAAAGTATTGGCTATTTTGAAAATGTTTATTTATATCCCTATGCATTTTTCCAAATTGAGACCTATGACATTCATCTATTATAAATACTACTCTCTTATTTTTATATGGCTCCATAATCTTTCTATATCTTTCACCTTTTATAGCATTGGACATCTTCTGAATAGTTGTAACTATAATGGGATTCATAATATCATCTATTTGTTTTACTAGCTGATAGGTATTGTCCGTTCTATCTACTGAACCAGGTTGAAAATCATTGAATTCTCTTTCGGTTTGATCATCTAAATCCCTTCTATCTACTAGGAAGAATACCTTATCTATTCCCTCTTCACTGGCTAAAATTTGACTAGCTTTAAAAGAAGTCAAGGTTTTTCCCGAACCTGTAGTATGCCAGATATATCCATTATTCCTTGTGTCCAATGCCCTCTTTACTATCTCTTCTACTGCATATACTTGATAAGGTCTTAATACTAATAGTTGCTTATCCGTTTCTTTAAGTACCATGTATCTGGCAATCATTTTGGATATATGGCATTTTTCTAAAAACATATCGCCAAACTCTTTAAGGTTTGTTATTCTATTGTTTTCCTTATCCGTCCAGAAAAAAGTATATTTATAGTTTAAATTTCCATCCGTATTGGAAAAATATTTAGTATCTACTCCATTGGAAACTACAAATATCTGTATGTATCTAAACAATCCTATATATGAATGTCTTTTATATCTTTGAATTTGATTAAAAGCTTCCTTCATATCCAATCCTCTTCTCTTAAGCTCTATTTGAACTAGTGGAAGACCGTTTATGAGGATTGTCACATCATATCTATTTTCATATTTGCCTCTTACGGTTATCTGGTTGGTTACTTGAAATAAATTCTTGCACCATTTTTGAGTATCGAACAATGTTAAAAATAATCTTTCTCCGTTTTCCCTTTCTATTTCCAACTTGTCCCTTAGAATCTTAGAAGATTCAAAAACTCCCCTACCTTCCATCCTATTTAGAATCACATTGAATTCTTTATCGGTTAAAGGAGTTCCTTTTAGATTCTTCTCGTTAAATTTATTCAATTGTTTTCTAAAATTAGCCTTTAGTTCCTCTTCATTTTTTATGGATACGGATTCATATCCAGAGTTTATCAACCTTTCCATGAGGTTTTTTTCTAATACTGCTTCCGATTGATAGCACAATGCAACCATCCTTTCCATAGCTATATGGTTTTGTTATTATCTATAATTACATAATAGCATAGTAGATAGAAAAGTCAAGCGTTATTATTGATAATAACGCTTGACTTTTCTTGCAAAGATGAATATAAAATAGTATAATATACTGAGTAATAATTAGATTTGATGAGATATATTGTCTTAATTCGTCATAATCGCCGTTATTTTCTATTTATACCCGTTGCGTTAATGTGGATTCTCCACTATACTATAATAGTCGGCAGTCACGGGGTGTGGCGCAGTTTGGTAGCGCACGTGGTTTGGGACCATGGGGCCGGGGGTTCGAATCCCTCCACCCCGACCATATAAAGAAAGATTG
>JAAYRD010000126.1 GCA_012518955.1 Tissierellia bacterium
ATCTCTTCTCAAATAGATATTCATAAAAAGTTTGGAGGAGTAGTACCAGAGGTTGCGTCAAGAAAACATATTGAAAACATAAATATAATTATACAAAAAGCTTTAGATCAGGCTAACATTAACTTTGATGATATAGATCTAGTGGGAGTAACACAAGGGCCAGGTTTGGTAGGGGCATTACTTGTAGGTATATCTAGCGCAAAAGCTATAGCCTATGCTCTAAATAAACCTATAGTTGGTGTAAACCATATAGAAGGCCATATATGCGCTAACTATATAGAGCATAAGGATTTAGAGCCTCCATTTACTTGTTTAATAGTCTCAGGGGGTCATACCTATTTAGCTTATGCAAAGGATTATACAGAATATGAATTGTTTGGTAGGACAAGGGATGATGCAGCCGGAGAAGCTTTCGATAAAGTAGCTAGGGCTTTAGGGTTATCCTATCCTGGTGGGCCATTGATAGATAAATTATCTAAGGAAGGAGATCCCAATTCAGTAGACTTTCCAAGGGTTTATCTAGAACAGGATAGTTATGATTTTAGCTTCAGTGGGCTCAAAACTGCTGTTTTAAATTATCTTAATCAAATGAAGCAAAAAGATGAAAATATAATAGTAAAAGATGTGGCGGCTAGTTTTCAGCAAGCGGTAATAGAAGTCCTTGTGGATAAGACTATAAAACTTGCCAAGGAGAAAAAGTCTAAAAAGATTGTCATGGCAGGTGGAGTTGCTGCCAATCATGGGCTACGAAACATGATGAAAAATAGAGGAGAAGAAGAAGAAATAGAAATACTTTATCCTTCTAATATACTATGCACAGATAATGCTGCAATGATAGGCTCTGCTGCTTATTTTAACTATATAAGTGGAAGGACTTCTCAACTTAATATGAATGTAGTTCCAAATTTAGAGCTAATTTGATAATTATCAACAATTCTTTCCACATTGTTTCAACAAAATTTTATAAGAATAAAATAAAACAATGTGGGCAATGTGGAAAGCTGATTATAAACTGTCAATAAAGGGAACAAGCTTTGTGGATAACCTTGTGGATTATGTGCATAATATGTGGACAAATTGGGGAAACTAACCTTCTGTTAAATTTATCCACTTCTCATAGAGGGAATCCAAATTAAACTGGGTATTTTCTCTTTTTCTAGATAGTTCAACTATTTTATCTGGGTCATCATATATCTGAGAATCACATAAGATTTCATCCAGTTTTTTTATAATAGACTCCTCTTTTTCTATCATTTTTTCTAAAGTTAATATATCCTTTTTTCTTTTCTGTTCTAATCGCAACTTTTCTTTTTCTTTTCTTTTTTCCAATTGAACCTGAGTCTTTGTTTTAGTATTTTCATCTTCTTCTATTATTATTTCGTTCTTTTTTTCTAGATAATAATTATAATTACCTAGATATTCTTTAATTCCTTCATCAGTTAATTCTAATATCTTATCGGTAACTTTGTTTAAAAAATATCTATCATGGGATATTACAAAAAGAGTTCCTTTATAATCTATTAAGGCATCTTCTAAAACCTCTTTAGAATCGATATCCAAATGGTTTGTAGGCTCGTCCATAAGAAGAAAATTAGCATCGGAAAGCATCATCTTTAAAAGAGCTAATCTACCTCGTTCTCCACCACTCAAACTTTCTATCTCTTTAAAAATATCATCTCCTATGAATAAAAATCTACCTAGAACACTTCGAATTTGATAATGATCTAAGTTAGGATTATCATCCCATATTTCATCAACTACTGTTTTATTTAGAGTTAACTTAC
>JAAYRD010000127.1 GCA_012518955.1 Tissierellia bacterium
CAACAGATAAAAAAAGGAGTAGAAAGTGCCTTTTTAAAAGTACAGAAAGAATATAAATCAGATGTCTTTGGTTTTGGCTCAGTATTTCATAGAAAATATCCAGAAGAATGGGAAAGGA
This sequence comes from Tissierellia bacterium, assembly GCA_012518955.1. Lineage (GTDB taxonomy): Bacteria > Bacillota > Clostridia > Tissierellales > Tepidimicrobiaceae > DUNJ01. Next base: position 119 of record JAAYRD010000127.1, read on the forward strand.
TAAGCGAAAAATGGAATAAAATCTTTTCAGAAGCTGATATTCAAGTAGAAGTGGAAACTAAAGCCATTAGAACAGGCTTAACCAATACGCCGATTAATATTATTAAGGGGAAATAGTATGTATAAAAAAAATAGCAACAAAATATCTTCATATCAAGTAGTTTTATTAATAACAGTTTATAGGTCTATTATAGCCTTTACCTATTTACCAGTTATAAATGCTCCGCCAGCAAACCAAGATATCTGGATCGTATTATTGCTATCCATTTTCTATACCATTATATTATGCCTGCCTGTTTTGTATTTAAGCAATAAATTTAATGATTTAACAATAATTGAATATACGGAAAAAATTCTTGGGAAGTTTATAGGTAGAATAGTTGGAATATATTATACTGGATACATATTATTGTTTGGAATTATTCTAGTGGCTACTTTAGTGGAAATATTGGACTCTACTATGTTTTCGGAGACTCCGACATGGGTAACTGCTTCGATAATGCTAGTTACTTGTACTTATATTGCCTATAAAGGACTGGAATCATTAGCTAGAGGTGCAGAAATATTTGTTCCATTTATATTTGGGGTTATTTTTTTATTTATAATTTTAGGTTATAAAACCTATGATTTTAGTTTACTATTACCAATATTTAAAGATTCTACATTTAAAGAAATTAATATGGGCGCTATAGATAGGGGAATAAAATTTTCTGATATAATAATTCTTGCTATGATAACCCCTCATTTGGAAAGAAAAGAAGATTTGAATAGAATTTTTATAAAGTCCGTTATATATTCAATAATTACAATCATATTTGTAGCCATAGCTACTCAAGCGGCTTTAGGTATAGACTATGCCAAACATACTAATTTTCCGTTTTTCACCTTTACCAGGTTAATAAACTTATTCGATTTTATTCAAAGAGTAGAAGCATTATTTGTAATTGCATGGATTACAGGTAATATTGGTAAAATTTCAGGATATCTATATTTTACAGCAGTGGCTTTTAGTCAAACTATCAAGAGGCAAAACAATCAACCTTACATAATCCCTATAGCAATCACTATATTGATTGTAACAATATTAATCAAAGATAGGCGCTCAATATTAGGAGTGAGTCAACCTCTTACGAATATAATATTGATATCGTCTGGTATAACCATATTTATTATTCCTCTAATTACCCTTATAGTCTACTTTTTTAGAAGAAAAAAGTTAACAAATGGGAATTATCAATAATTGAATTAAGGGATTATATAAGCTGGCAATAATATAGTAAACTTAGTACCTTTACCCAATTTACTCTCTACATGAATAGAGCCTTCATGGGCTTCAACTAAGGTCTTGGTGATTGACAGTCCAAGGCCTGTACCGCCAGTTTTCTTATTTCTAGATGCATCAACTCTATAGAACCTTTCAAATATAAAGGGTAGATCTTTTTCTTTTATTCCAGTTCCATTATCTTCTACCATAATTTTTACATGTTTTCCTTCGTTTATTAAGCTAACCATAACTTTCCCATCATCATCTAGATATTTTATAGCATTGGATAGTAGATTATACATAATCTGTTTTAATTTATCTTTGTCCATAAGAACTTTAATATCTTCTTCAATAGAAGATTCTAATATATAGTTTTTTTTACTGAACAAGGGCTGGAATCCAGAAACTATACTTTTTATTTCGTTAGAGATATTAAAATTAGTTTTATTTAGATTTAATTGGCCTTCTGAAATTTTAAAAGTATTCTTTAAATCTTCTACCAATTTGGTTAATCTATCAATTTCTTCCATTAAAATAGTAAGATGCTCGTCATTAGGCTCCCATACTCCATCAACCATAGCTTCTACATGGGATTTTAATGTTGTTAAGGGAGTGCGAAGTTCATGGGCTATATCTGATGCATATCTCTTTCTTAAATCTTCTTGTTTTTCAAGGGTTTCAGCCAGATAGTTTATAGATCTGGATAATTGGAAGATTTCTTTGGTGTTAGTTTTTACAGTAGAGCGAGATTCTAAATTTCCATTTCTCATTTGATTTGCTGTGTTTGTGATATTGACTAATGGATTTGTTAGCCCCTTTGACAGAAACATAGAACTAATAAATCCAAGGATAATAGTTATAATGCCAGATATAAAAAAGGAGGTAGAGAGTGTGTCTTTAAATATCACTGCAGATTCCGTTAAGTGAGAATTATCGATGTAACCTATTACTAATGTGCCGATGACCTGGTTTTCATCTAGTAAAGAGAAAGTTTTTTCTATATAATTTCCTTCACCATTATTAAAATTTGGATTCATCATTCTGTGATGTCGTCTCATCATATTACCCATCATACCTCTATGAAGACTGTTATGATTGTTTGAATGACATACCATATCATTATTTGAATCTTTGATTTCAATATAAATTCCTTCCATAGAAGCATAATTTGATATATCTTCAGATGATAGATTTTGGCCCTTCTTAATGAATAAATCATTTATATCATGCCGTATTTTTTCAAATTTTTTATTCTGTTCTTCTATAAGGTAATTATCAAATTTATTATTGATCATAGTATTAGATATAAAACTAATAATAAAAATAGAGATTAATATTGAGAAAACAAAACTTAATGTTAGTTTTTTAGATAGACTCATTTATACTCCTCCAAACTTATATCCAGCTCCATATATAGTTAGTATATATGATGGATTTTTGGGATTGTTTTCAATTTTTTGTCTTATATTTTTTATATGCGTATCTATAGTTCTATCGAAGCCATCATAATCGTATCCAAAAGCTAGCTCAATCAATTGTTCTCTAGAAAACACTTGACCAGGCCTTGTTAATAAAGAGACTAATACTTTAAATTCATTGGAAGTCAAATATATGTTTTTCCCATTTTTTCTTACTATCATTTTATCTATATCTACTTCCAAATCGCCATTATTAAATGTCAATTTTTCGGCCATAGGACTAGAATCCCTATAAGATCTCCGTAATAAAGCTTTAACTCTGCTAACCAATTCCCTAGGACTGAAGGGTTTAGTAACATAATCATCAGCTCCAATAGAAAGACCTTCAATCTTAGAATCTTCATCAACTTTAGCAGTTAACATTATAATTGGTACATCTGAAGTGGCTCTAATAGTAGTACATATCTCTTCCCCTGATATTTTGGGTAACATTAAATCCAATATAATTAAATGAAATTCTTCATCTTTGAAAAGTTCCAATGCTATTTTACCATCCTTAGCAGTAATTACATCAAATCCTTCCTTTATCAAATAAGCTCTGATAACATTGGAAATGTTTTTTTCATCTTCTACAACTAGTATTTTTTTCTTATTCATAGAATCACCTCAAATAATATAATACCCTAAAATCTAAAAAGATAAGTTAAATATTTATATTATAAAAAATGATTATGAAGGAAATATGAAGATGAAATTTCATCTTCATATTTCCTTCATATTTGAATTCTATAATAAAGTTAATAAATGAAAGGAGAGAAGCATAATGAAAAAAACATTAATTATTTTATCTTTGATATTGGTGGTGGGATTAACAGCTACTATTGCATATGCCCAAACGCCAAAAATAGTCGATGAGCAACTTAAAGTTGTATCTGAAGTAAATGCCGAATATGATGAATGGAAGGATTGGCATAATGAAAGAATGAGCTGGAAAAAAGCTCAGCTTAATCAAGCTGTAAAAGACAAAGAAATCACTGAAGAACAAGCTAAAGCTTGGGATAGACATTTTGATGATATGGAAGAGTTTCATAGAGAAAATGGACCTATGCCAGGTGGAGGGTGTTACGGTGGTGGATATCGCTGGAATAATAGAAATGGTTATGGTCTAGGAA
>JAAYRD010000128.1 GCA_012518955.1 Tissierellia bacterium
CCTGGATAACTTATCACTACCTCACCAAATCTAGATAACATAGCACCCATAAGAATAATAGAAGATCTCATTTCCCGAACCAATTCTTCAGGAATTTTGATATTATCTATAGGCTTTGAGTCTACCCACATCATTTTGTCAATTCGTCTTATCTTGCACCCGAGAGAAGTCAGTATCTTTTCCATTACCTTCACATCTCTCAAATCTGGAACATTGAAAATTGTACTTTCATTACCCCCAATAACAGTAGCTGCTAATATCGGTAAAATGGCGTTTTTAGCACCAGATACACTGGTTTCACCAGTTAATTTGTTTCCACCATTGATAATTATTTTCCCCATTATCGCACCTCCAAGTATGCCTATATTGACGTATATCTCCATATTATGCACATACCTTGGAAATGTGATAAATTAATTATTTCACTAAATCATCTATAATGTTGGCTATCTTTTCAGATGCGTCTAATTTACCTATTCTTTTACTATTTGTAGCCATATCCTCTAATTTTTTCTTATCATATATAATTTTATTGATGATTTTATTTAAACCTTCTCCTGTCAGATCCTTCTCTAAGATTAAATAGCTAGCCCCTTTGTCTTCAAAAGCCCTAGCGTTATATTCTTGATGGTTTTCAGCAGTATAGCCTTTAGGGATCAATATACTTGGGACACCAATAGCGGACACCTCTGCTAAGGTTATAGCTCCTGCACTGGTTATGACTAAATCAGCAATATTTAATCCTTGTGGAATATCATAGAAATATGGTATTACTCTAATATTTTCCCCTAAATTTATATTTCTTGATTCCATTTCTTTTATAAACTCATCATAAAATCTTTTACCTGTAACATGTATTATTTGTATATTGTTATTTGAAACATTCCTTTCAATTACATCAAGCATGGCATGGTTTAACTTTTTCTGTCCACCACTACCACCAAAGGATAGAATAAAAGGAATGTTTTGATTTATATTTTGGTTCATATAAGCACTATCCTTATCCACTTCTACTATGCTTTTTCGAATTGGATTTCCTGTTACAATTACCTTTTCAGGATATTTAAAATATTTTTTAGATTCTTCAAAGGTTATAAGAACCTTATCTACAAACCTTGAAAGTATCTTATTTGTAATGCCTGGAAAAGCATTTTGTTCATGTATTAGAGTAGGAATTTTCATCCGACTCGCCACATAAACCACTGGTCCACATACATAGCCTCCAGTTCCAATGACAATATCTGGATTATATTCTTTGATAATCCTTCTAGCATCATTTATACCCAAAATTAACTCCTTTATGGCTAAAAATGCTTCTTTATTGATTTTCCTTGGCATTCCCTTGACCCTGATAGTTTTAAAATCTAAACCTTCCCTAGGTACTAGTTCGCTTTCAAGCCCTTTCTCCGTCCCCACATATAAAATTTCTCCATTTTTATGTCTGTTTTTTATCTCCGTAGCTATGGCAAGGGCTGGATATATATGGCCTCCAGTTCCTCCTCCTGTTATTAGATATCGCATATCTTTCAACTCCTATTCAATTTAACATGTCTTGATATATTTAGTAGAATCCCTACAGCGGACATATAGAGGATCAACGATGTTCCCCCATAACTAACTAAAGGAAGGGGGATTCCTGTTGTTGGTATTGAGGATGTTACCACTGCAATATGAATTAAAGATTGAATCGTTATCAACGCCACAATGCCGGTGGCAAGTAAGCAGCCAAATAGATCTTCCACACTTAAAGCTATTCTTATGCCTCGCCATATAAGTACCACAAATAATAAAATTACAGTCAATGCTCCTAAAAATCCTAACTCTTCACCTATTATTGCAAATATGAAATCGTTATAGGACTCAGAGATATAAAAAAATTTCTGCCTACTCTTTCCTAGACCTAACCCAAATAATCCCCCAGATCCCAAAGCATATAAGGATTGAACTGTTTGCCAACCCGTATCCAGTTTATCTGCAAAAGGATCTAAAAAAGCTGTAAACCTCCTCATCCTATATCTGTGATCTTCATCGGTAATAGCCTTCACTAATCCTAATGATGCTCCTCCAATCATGACAAATAAATGGCTTACCTTCATACCAGCAACAAAAAACAAGCCTATTAACGTCATTCCTAAGGTTATAGTAGTACCCAAGTCCTTTTGTAAATAGATCATACCACAGGACATACCAATGATTATTAGCGTTGGTAGAGTTCCCTTTTTGAAACTATCCACCCTATTCTCTTTTTTAGATAAAAATGCCGCTAGAAATATTATAGTTCCTAACTTTATAACATCTGATGGCATAAATGTAGTAAACTTTAAATCCACCCATCTCCTGGCCCCTTTTCTATTTATACCTAAAGGGGTAAAGATAAGTAATCCACTCAGTAAAGATACAATATATATTAAGCCAGACATTTTTCTAAGGAGCCTATAATCAAAATTCATAAAGAAAAGCATTGCAACTAATCCTATACCAGCTGCAATCACCTGTTTCTTTAAAAAGAAATATCCATCATCAAATGATTTCATGGCTTCTGGCCAGCTAGCACTAAATACCATTATTATGCCTATGAATACAAGGAGTAATGCTGATAAAAGTAAAGTAAAGTCACAAGCTCTCTTTTTACCCTTTTTAGCCATTCTATTCCTCCCTTAAACAACTTACAGCCTTTTTAAAATCATTTCCTCTAATTTCAAAACTCTTATACATATCCCAACTTGCACAAGCTGGAGAAAGCAGCACACTGTCCCCACTATTTCCTAATTCATAGCTTTTTTCAACTGCTTCTTTCATACTGTCTACCATATAAACATTGTTAAATCCATGTTCTATAGCTGTATCCCTTATTTTTTCCTTGGTCTCTCCTAATAATACAAGGGCTTTGACTTTATCCTTGAAAGATAAGATAAAGCTATCAAACTCGCTCCCTTTATCTTGTCCCCCCCCAATTAAAATGATTGGAGCTTCAATTGCTTCTAGGGCTCTTATACTTGCATCTGGATTGGTCCCTTTAGAATCGTTATAGAACTTGATACCATCAATTTCATCTACATATTCTATTCTATGTTCAACACCTGGAAAAGCTTTAAGAACTCTTTTCATTATACCTATATCCAGCCCCATGACCCAGCCTATAGAAACACTAGCAAGTGCATTTTCTAAATTGTGTTTTCCTAGAATTTTCACCTCATCGGTTTTCAAAACTCTTTCTATTCTACTCCCATTATTTATTACAATATACCCTTCTTCTATATATATTCCTCTATCAAGCTTATTATCCACACTAAACCATATTAAATTAGAATTTATCTCGTCTTTTAAATCTCTTAACAATGGATCATCATAATTCAATATAGTATATTCATTTTTATCTTGGTTTTTAAATATCTTTTTCTTAGCCCCAATGTAATTACTTAAAGTTTTATGCCAGTTTAAATGATCTGGAGTAATATTCAATATCAAGCTTACCTTTGGATTGAAGAGTTTTGTATTTTCCAACTGAAAGCTACTAGCCTCTATAACAAATACATCATCTTCTTTTGAATTCACCATATCCCATAGAACTCCAACCCCAATGTTTCCTGCCACATGAGTAGTAATCCCCGATTCCTTGAAAAACTCTCCTGTCAAAGTTGTTGTGGTGGTCTTTCCGTTTGTACCAGTAATAGCTATTAAATTGCTATCAGGCCTAATTCTATAGGCTAGTTCCAAATCCGTAATAACCTCTATTCCCTTTTTATTTGCATCTTCTATAATGTCTAAGGTTAAAGGTATACCTGGACTTTTAATTATCAAGTCTATATTTTCCAATGGAACGTCATTGGTTCCCAAATATAGCTCAATATCCATATCCTTTATTTGAGAAATATATTCTTTCAGTTCCTCTTGATCCTTAAGATCACTAATGAATATCCTAGCCCCCAATTTATTCAAAGCCTTTACGGTAGATACACCACTAATGCCTAATCCCAATATTAATATATTTTTATTGTTTAAATCCATATTTACACCTGACTTTCAATTAGTTTAAACTAGCTACTCCTATTAATGACAATATAACAGTAGCACTCCAGAATACAATAACAACCCTAGTCTCCTCCCAACCCTTCTCTTCAAAATGATGATGAAGGGGACTCATTAGAAATACCCTTTTGCCTGTCAATTTATAGGATGCTACCTGGATAATAACTGACAAACTCTCTATGACATAAATACCTCCTACTATGGGAAGCATAAGAGGTAAGTTTAATAGTATGGCAACAGCAGCCACCGCTCCTCCCAATGCCATAGACCCAGTATCTCCCATAAAAACCTTGGCTGGATAAGCATTATATATTAAAAAGCCAAGACAGGTACCTGTTAGAGCCACTGAAAAGATAGAAACACTTCCCATCCCCCAATTGAGAGCAACTATTCCAAAAAATGACATTACTATCAATGTAACTCCTGCCGCCAGTCCATCTAATCCATCTGTTAAATTTACACTATTTACAGTTCCTACAACTACAAATGCTATAAAAGGAACATACATCATACCTAAATCCAGATATCTATTATCTAAAAATGGAATAATAATCTTTGTTCCAAGAACGGATGCATTGGATTGATAGATTGCTAATAATGTGGCTAATACTATTTGTGCTACAAGTTTCTGATACGCTCTTAATCCTAAAGATCTTTTATTTATAATCTTAAAATAATCATCCACAAATCCTATAAGGCCAAATCCAAAAGTGGATAATAATAATATATACATATCACTATTTAACTGTCCTGATGTTACCGTAGTTATAAACAAAGCTATTAGCATTATTATACCACCCATGGTAGGTGTGCCGCTTTTAACCAAGTGAGTTTCAGGTCCATCGTCTCTTACATTTTGTCCAACCTTTAATTTTATTAACATAGGAATAACTATAGGCCCTAGAATCAAAGTCGTTATAAATGCAACAAATATGACCCTAATAATATCCATATAATCAATCATTTGTTTTCTCCTCTCTTGTATCTATTACTATTATTTATGCATATCCTTCAATATATCCAATACTATTTGTTTTTCATCGAAAGGAATAACCTTATCTTTAATTATGGTATATGTTTCATGTCCCTTTCCTGCTAATAATATGATATCATTTGGCCTCGCATTTGATAGTGCATATTTTATTGCTTCTTTTCTGTCAGTTATAGCCACATAATTACCTTTAGCCCTTTTAACCCCTACTAAAACATCCTCTATAATATCATCCGGTTCTTCAAACCTTGGATTATCTGATGTTACTATACATAGATCTGCATGTCTAGCCACAGTTTCTCCCATAATAGGCCGTTTTGTCTTGTCCCTATTGCCACCTGCCCCAAATATTACAATCTTTCTTCCTTCAGCAAATTGATCTATGGTAGTCAAAACCTTCTCCAGCCCATCAGGAGTGTGAGCAAAATCTATAATTACACTATAATCCTTATCTATAGGAATAATTTCAAATCTTCCCTTAATGCTCCTAATACTTTCTATACCTTTTTTAATAGTAAGTAGATCAATATCATAAACAATGCCACATGCTATAGCAGCCAATGCATTGTATACGCTAAATCTTCCTAATATTTTTAAATTAATAGGCATAGAACCTTTTGAGGTGTTTAAAATGAAATCAACCCCTTTGGTATGGCATATCACATCTGTAGCATATATATCATAATCTCCCTCTATTCCATAGGTCATTATAGGGACGGTATTATCCACTTCTTGCAAAATCCTTCTCCCATATACATCATCACCATTAACTATATTGTATTTTTTAGTTCTATTAAACAACTTTAACTTGCTCCTATAATAGCTCTCCATGGTTTCATGGTAATCTAGGTGATCCTCGGTTAAATTAGTAAAAACACCTACTTCAAAATCTACGTCATCTACCCTTTGCAAATCTAATGCATGAGAAGAAACTTCCATTGCACAAAATTCTATTCCTGACTCTACCATTTTACTTAGATGTCTTTGGACGGTTAAAGAATCAGGAGTAGTATTCTTATTTTCTATAACCATATCGGCAAATCTAGAACCCATAGTTCCAATTATCCCTGTATTTTTTTTAGCCTCTCTAAATATACTCTCAATCATATATGTAATGGATGTCTTTCCATTTGTACCTGTAATACCAAGTGTTTTTAATTTCTTAGAAGGCTCTTCATAAAACAAGGATGAGAATTGGGATAGGGCAGTGGTAGTATCTTCAACCTTGATTTGGGTAATTCCATCCTCTTCAATCAAAATATCCCTTTCAACTGCTATACAATTGGCCCCATTCTCTATGGCCTTATCTATAAAGTCATGTCCATCTACGGTAAAACCTTTAATTGCAATAAACATATTATCCTTAGAAATTTTTCTAGAATCATTTTCTATTCCTGTAACCTCAATATCTGTATCTCCTTTAATAATTGTAAATTGACTATTTTTTATTATAGTTTCTAATTTCAACTCTACACCTGCTTTCATTCTTCCTTAATAAAATTAATTAAAAGGCAACTTTAAAGTCGCCCTTTATAATATTACTCTTTTATCTTAGAAAATTCAACTTCTACATTGGAATTTATATCAATTTTCATCCCTGGTTCAGGATTCTGCTTTATTACCGAACCCTCCCCTTTAAATTGATATTTTAAGCCTAGACCATCTAATATATTTATTACCTCATCCTTAGACTTTTCTCTTAGATCTGGCATTATAATTTTATCCTCAGATTTAAACTCTTCGTCTAAATACAAATCTATTATAGAACCTTTAGTAACTTCAGTTCCTGGTAAAGGAAATTGACCTACTACTGCAGAATCTTCAACAATATGAAAGGACTCCGTTGTATATTTAAATCCTGCTTCAGCCAGTATTCTTCCCGCTTCCCCTATTTTTTTATTACGTACATCTGGAACTTTTTCAGTATATTCATGCTCTTCCTTTTCTTCATCTGTAAATTCTTGTTTAACATCAAGATAGGATAAAGTTTCCTCTATAACCTTGCCTGCAACAGGTGCTGCAACACTTCCACCGTAGTACACTCCCTGTGGTTCATCCACTATAACCAATACAACAATTTGTGGATCATCAGCTGGTGCCGCTGCTACGAAAGATCCTATGTATTTACCAGGTGCATATCTACCATCTATTATCTTTTGGGCTGTTCCTGTTTTTCCTGCAACCTTATATCCTGGAACATAGGCACTAGTTCCGGTTCCTTCGGACACTACGCTTTCCATCATTTCCAACATAGCATCAGAGGTGGATTTAGATATTACCTGTCTTGTTACTTCTGGTTTGTTTTCTATGACAGCATTACCATCATTGTCTATTAGCTTAGATACAAGTCTAGGTTTCATTAAATTGCCTCCATTGGCAATAGCTGATACTGCATTTATAAGCTGTATAGGCGTTACAGCTATCCCATGTCCATAGGACATAGTAGCTAAATTAACTTCCTTTATGACATCAGTATTAGGTGGTATTATTCCTCCTTGTTCTCCAGTCAATTCAATTCCAGTCATTTCTCCAAATCCAAAGGCTTTAATGTATTTATACAGTTTTTCCTTTCCTAATTTCCTACCCAGATCCACAAATACAACGTTACATGAATTCTCCATACCTTCCTTTAAAGTCTGAGCTCCATGGGGGTTATACCACCTAGAACATTTCAACACTGCTCCCGGAATATCTCTAATAAACCCATTGCAGTAAAAATTACTGTCCATATCAACTATATTCTCTTCAAGGGCAGCCGCTGCCACTATAGTTTTAAAAGTAGAACCTGGCTCATAAGCATCATTTATAGCAAAGTTACGCCACATATCATACCATTCTTTTTGTAATTCTTCCTGAGGTAAGTTCTTCCACTTTTCCTTTTTTTGATCATCTAAGGGTTCCCTAGGATCATTAGGATTATATTGTGGTAGATTTGCCATAGCCAATATATCCCCTGTGGTTGGCTCCATTACCGTTATAGATATATTTTTCGCCTTAGTAGCTGCCAAGGACTCTATAGCAGCCTTCTCCGCAAAATGCTGAATAGTTTCATCTATAGTTAAAACTGCATGTAATCCATCTTCCGCATCATATATCCTTTCCCCATCATAGGGCATCTGTTTTCCACGAGCATCCTCGGTCCTTACCCATCTTCCGGGAGCTCCAGACAAGTATTTGTCATAGGCCTTTTCTATCCCATATAAGCCATAGTTGTCAATATCAGTAAATCCAATTATATGACTTGCAAAATCTTCATATGGATAGTACCTTTTATTATCGTCTACAATCTCAATACCAGGAAGTTTAAGCTTTCTTAGTTCTTTGGCTTCCTCCTTTGTAATCCATTGCTTAATTTTTTCCACATTTTGCTTCTTGGTTATCTTTTCATATATGGTGGACTCTTCCATATCCAATACCTCTGCTAATTGTTTAGCCGTATTGTCAGGATCCTTAATATCTGCAGGATTAGCCCACACAGTATAAGAGCTTATAGAAATTGCCAACTTCTTACCATTTCTATCGTATATTATTCCCCGTTTTGATTTTATCTCTATGCCTTTAGTCCACTGTTCCAAAGCTCCTTTTTTTAACTCTTCCCCAGTTACTATCTGTATATACCCTAATCTAATTATTAATGCAAAAGATACTACCAAAACCAATATAAAAATTAATATTAACCTTCGTTTTGAAACATTGCTGGGCATTGACAAAATTAACTCCCCCTAAAATAAACCCACTAATAAACTAAAAATATTTTTAAAACGTTGAACAATAGAAGACTCATTAACTATATTCATATTATCCTTGTTATCCGCAAAATCTAATTCTTTTATATCCACATAGATAACCTGTTCTTCTGCAGGATAATCCATTCCCAACTTCGTCAAGGCGTCTTCCTCCACTTTAATAGGACTCTTCATCCCCTCAAGTTCGGCAACTAGATCTTCTTTTTCCCTTTTCAGCTCTAGCTTTTGATTTTCCAATTCTGTAATTTCATGTCTCATCTTTGTTATATTAACATATCCTTGCAATATATACAGAGATAAAATTAAGCCAATAATTGCAAAGCCTATGCCAAGCAATTTCTGTGCTGATTGGGATTTTCTCCTCTTTCTCTTTCGGTTTTCACGAATCTTTCTCTGTTTTTCATATTCCGCATCAACCTGTTCCGGATAATAATATTCTAACTCCTTTTTAGTTACTAACAATTTATTCCTGCCCCCTTTATTTTAGAACCTAAATCCTCTCAGCAACTCTTAACTTAGAACTTCTTGACCGTGGATTTCTATCTATTTCATTTTCACTAGGCCCAATGGGCTTTCTCGTAATTATTTCTATCTCTCTTTTTTTATCACAACTGCAAATTGGAACCTCCGGTGGACAAATACAATCTTTATATAGATCTCTAAAACTATTTTTTACAATTCTATCCTCTAGGGAGTGAAAAGTAATAATACAAATTCTACCGCCCTTTTTAAGTAATCTACACATAATAGGTATACTTTCTTTTAATACTTCCAGTTCATTATTTACCTCTATTCTAATAGCCTGAAAGGTCTGTCTAGCTGGATGAGCGCCTTGCATCCTAACCTTTTTAGGTATAGCCCTTTTAATTACATCTACCAATTCCAAGGTCGTATCTATAGGTTTTTCCTTTCGAGTATCTATTATAAATTTAGCAATTCTTCTAGCCCATCTTTCTTCTCCATAGTCCCATATAATTCTTTCCAAGTCTCTTTCAGTATATCTGTTGACCACATCCCAAGCACTAAATTCCTGAGTCTTGTCCATTCTCATATCCAAAGAGGCCTCTCCATGATAAGAAAATCCCCTCTCCTCCTCATCTAATTGATGAGAAGAAACCCCTATATCTAGTAAAATTCCATCGACTTTATCAATATTTAAATCAGATAATATGTTTTTAATATTCCTATAATTATCATGAATAAATAGAACCTTGTTCAAATGATCTTTTAGTACTTCCTTGGCTTTCTTGTGAGCATTTAAATCTTGATCTATACCGATCAACTTACCACTTGTTAATCTTTTTACTATTTCTAAAGAATGACCTGCGCCACCTAAAGTACCATCTACATATATTCCATCTTCCTTTATATTCAACCCCTCAATGGTTTCATTTAATAATACAGGTGTATGTTCAAATTTCAATATTTCCACTCCTATCCCATCAAATGCCTAATTCAGCCATTTTTTCAGCAATATTATCATAGCTTAAACTGTCATCATCATTGTAAAGATCCCATTCTTCCTTGCTCCATAATTCAATCCTTGCTCCAACCCCTATGATAACCGAATCCTTTACCAATCTTGCATGATCTCTTAAGTTTCCAGGCACTAGAACCCTTCCCTGTTTATCTAAATTACATTCGGTAGCACCTGCAAAGAAAAATCTTACAAAAGCTCTAGCATCTCTATTGGTAAGGGGTAAAGTTCTTAATTTCTTTTCAAATATGTTCCATTCTTCTTGGGGGTAAACAAAAAGGCAATTATCAAGACCTTTGGTCATGATAAAACTAGACCCTAGTTCTTCTCTAAATTTAGAAGGCATAATTACCCTTCCTTTATTGTCTACTGTATGTTGATATTCTCCAATAAACATATTATCACCCTTAAGTTATACTTTACCCCACTTCTTACCACTTAACCCCACCTTATATATTTATTCTATACTATTTCCTTAAATCCTTCTATAGTTTTAAAAAACTTTCTCTTTTTTCATATAGTATAAAGGTCCTATTTTGCTAAAACCTTTGTTTTTATATGCTTTTTTTACAATATTTGCATTATAAGCAAAAAAAATAGAGGTTTCCCTCTATTTTTCTACATGCTTTTCTTTTCTTCTTTTTAGTAAATAATATAGACTTGCCAAAACTCCTATAACACTAACCAACTGCGCCACTCTTATGGACCCTAACATCAAGCTATCCGTCCTAAGACCCTCAACAAAAAATCTTATAACAGAATATAGCATCAAGTATAATAAAAATATTTCTCCTGAAACTTTGGACCTGTTTCGCCTATACCATAGCAAAAATAAAAACACCATAAAATTCCAGATGGATTCATATAAAAAAGTTGGATGTACCTTTACTCCATCTACTATTATTCCCCAAGGCAAGTCCGTAGGAATTCCATAAGCCTCTTGATTTACGTAGTTACCCCAACGCCCTATTGCTTGGCCTAGTATAAGGCCTGGAGCACAGATATCAGCTATTTGCCAAAAATCCACCTTCCTTATCCTAGCAAATATGATGGCAACTATACTAGCAGCTATTACAGCTCCATGAATAGCCAATCCTCCACCTCTAAAATTAAATATCTCCTTTAAGTTCTTCCCATAATAGTCCCAACTAAATATTACATAATAAATTCTAGCTCCTATTAAGGCTATAGGTATAGCATATAGCAAAAGATCTATTACGGTATCTTCTTCTATTCCTAACCTTTTAGCTTCTCTCAAAGCAAGAATAGTTCCTATAACAACTCCTAGGGAAATAAATATCCCATACCACATTACCTCTATACCGAATATTTTAAAAGCTACAGGGTTCATTTGTCACACCTTCCTTATGTCAATAATAACTATTAGTATAACATATTTTAAATTGTTTCCCTAGGATTAATGAATAGGATTTATTACCGACAATACCATGGCCTCTTCGTCTATATCCTCTATCAATCTTGTCTCTATATCCTTAATACTTACATTATCAAGAATATCTAGTACATCTGTAAATATGAACTTTTCAAAATAATTATCTACAAAATAATTGGATATAAAGTCCAATGAATTTAACCCCATCAAGAACCCACCTATATTCTTATTCTTAATCCTCTGAAAATCATCCTCTGATATTTTGTTTTTCTTAGCAGATTTGATATGCTTTAACACCTTACTATATACTCTATCTGGTTCATTGGACTGACCTAAGATTAGGGAATGACCATAATCTTTTTTCCCAGTGAAGTAACTAGCAAAACTATTATCTATCAAACCCTTATTATATAAGTCGTTATAGAACTCAGAACTCTCTCCAAATAAAATCTCAAGCAATATATTGGTCACTAAATCCTTTTTTACCAGTTCCTTGCCCTGCCTATTTAAATTCCTATCCTTTATTCCTATACAAAACAAAGGTATGGATGTAGGTAGATGCCCTTCCAGATATTGATTTTGAATTCCTATAGGCTCATCTGGATATATGGTAGTTATTTCTTCAACCTCCCTATGAAAATCCTTTCGCTCTACTTTCTCAACCCTTTCAATAATCTTATCAAAGGATAGGTCCCCCACAATGAACAACACCATATTAGATGGATTATAAAATGTATTGTAACATTTATACAATACCTCTTTATCGATCCCCTGAATACTTTCTACGGTTCCAGCTATATCTATTTTTACTGGATGATTTATATACATTCCATTTAAACAATTGGAATACACTCGCCAATTAGCACTATCTTCATACATCTTTATCTCTTGACCTATAATCCCCTTCTCCTTTTCTACATTTTCATCAGTAAAATAAGGATTTTGTACAAACTTTATTAAAAGTTCTAAGTTCTCATAAAAATAATCTACAGCAGAAAAAAGATAAGCCGTTTGATTAAAGTTTGTATAGGCATTTACATAGGCACCTAGTTTAGAAAATTGGTCAAAGATATCCACCTCTGGTTCTTCAAACAACTTATGTTCTAAAAAATGGGCCACTCCAGCTGGCACTTTTATAGGCTCTTTTTCTTCTATTGGAATAAAGTAATTATTATTGGAGCCATAATTTGTAGCAAATATGGCATGTTTTTGAACATATCCCTCTTTAGGCATAAAATATATATTAAGTCCACTATCTAACTCTTGGTGGTATATTTTTTCCTTAATTCTTTTGTTTTCAATAACCTCCATGTTTTTAAACCTCCCTTATCCTATATGTCTAAGAAAATAGATAGTATCTGCATTAATTTTGTTAGAAGCTTCAATCACTTCTTCTTTTGTTACCTTTTCTATGTCCCCAATAGTTTCTTCTAAACTCCTGCTGTCTTTTGTAAGTACCTTGCTAAAGAAGTATTCGGATATTAAGAAAGCACTGTCGTAAATGGATTCCATAGATGTTTTGATTGACTTTTTAGAAATATCCATATCTTCATTGGTAAATATTCCACTTTTCATGGCATCAATTTGACTCCTAATAATTCCTATGGTCTTTTCAAAGTTCTCAAATTCAATTCCTCCATCTATCAACATAATGGATTTATACTTATATATGGATGTTCCTATATAGTAAGCAAGACTCTCTGCTTCCCTTACATTTCTAAATAGCTTAGAATTAGGTCCTCCTCCCAATATATCACTAGCCACCATTAACCCATTATATAAGTGGTCCTCATAGGGAATTCCAGTTCTATATCCTATTACAAGCTTCCCTTGAGTTATGTCCATGTCTTCATAGATCATATTCTTTGTTTGAACACTCCCAGTTATGCTTTCCCTTTCAATTTCTATTATATTCTTCTTAGGAAATTTGAAACTATCTATCAAATAGCTTTCCAGTTCCTTATCATATTCTCCAACATAGAATATTTCCACCGGAGCCTGGTACAATATTTTTTCATAATTTTTATATAAAGTATTGCTATCTATCTTCTCTAGATCCTCTACATAGCCTAGAGGATATATACTAAATTTTTCATTTTTACACATCTCCTCAATACAGCGATATATAGCATACTCTCTTTTATCGTTAATTTTCCCCTCAATAAGCCTTTTTAAAATCTCCTTTTCCTGCTCAACATACTGTTGACTAAATACTCCTTTCTCTAAATAAGGATCATATATTATGGATTTTAAAAGTTCTATCATATGTATGATATATTTTCCATCATTTACATAACTACCCTTAGGTCCTTCAATTGTAAATCTAATGGTTTGGGTTTCTCCCTTCTTATCTACATTAATACTTAAATTAGAGCCATATAATTCTTCCAATTTTCTCTGAATCTTTAAACTTGTTTCGAGTTCTTTGGTACCTCGCTTTAATACTAATGGTAATAATGCGTTTGTAGTTACTCCCTCCCTATCCAACGGAAGGGTGAAATAAAAACTAAGTATATTGGATTTGAATTTATCCGTTCGTATCAGGTTTAGATTTATCCCTTTATTAATTCCAATCCTATTACAGTTTAAAACCACATGCTCAACCTCCTCAATTCTAATATATTGTTATCATACCCATATTTTAAATTTGTACCTATTTAATATTATTATAATAAAAAAACCCGATCATATGACGGGTTTTTTTATATTATTCCTTTTTTAACTTCTCTATAATTCTATTTATCTCCTTAACCTGATCATCATAAGGCTTTCCATTCATTAATGACTCTATGACTTCTTCAATTTCATCGAAAATCTTTTTATTATCGCTTATTAACACCTGTCTTATCATAGGATCGTTTTCCAATATACTATTCATTATGGTTTCCTTTAATTCGTCTGTTAGAGTAAAGCCTTCGGCCATTTCAACTCCCACCACAACCATATCATTAAATATAATGGATGTAGCATTATCTATACCATATATATCTACCACTAAATCGGATATGCCTTCTGATCTAACCAACAACTCGTAGTCTTTTCCTCCTACATTTATACTTATCTCTTCTTCATTGTCATCCTCTTGTAGGATATCATTCTTGACACTACAGCCCACTCCAACACTTGAAAATATCAGTATAAATAAAACAAATTTTATTAGAATAGTCCTTTTCCTCTTCATCTTTCATACCTCCTTGTATCATATAGTTTTTCAAAAATGTAAAATTTTATTACAAAAAATAGAATCTATATTTAATTTTGTTTTTTGTATTTGCCTCTAAAATTTGGAGAAATAAATACTATATAATCAATTCCTTCTTGCTATTGAATCTGTCTGAAGTATATTGTATAATTATTTTTGTGTGCAATTTTAGCATTTGAAAGGAAGGTTTAAATGAAATTAGGAATAGTTGGACTACCAAATGTAGGAAAAAGTACTCTATTTAACGCATTGACAGCTGCTGAAATAGAAGCAGAAAACTATCCTTTTTGTACTATAGAGCCCAATGTAGGCATTGTACAAGTTCCAGATAAAAGGTTGGATATGCTAGCTGAACTGGTTAAACCCGAAAGAGTTTTACCAGCTACCATAGAATTCTTCGATATAGCTGGATTGGTAAAAGGTGCAAGTAAAGGTGAAGGTTTAGGAAATAAATTCCTATCCCATATTAGAGAAGTAGAAGCTATAGTTCATGTGGTTAGATGTTTCGAAGACGAAAATGTAACCCATGTGGAAGGCAAGATTAGTCCTTTAGATGATATAGATATTATCAACTTAGAATTAATGCTTTCTGATTTAGAGGTAATCAACAATAGATTGGAAAGGGTAGAAAGATCCCTTAAAGGAGATAAATCCTATAAAAAGGAATATGAACTATTAAAAAATTTAAAGGATTCCATTGAGAAAGAAATACCTTTAAGAAACTTAGAGTTTTCAGATGAAGAGATGAACTTAATCAAAAGTTTTGGTTTGCTATCTTTAAAACCCGTATTATATGTATGCAATATTTCAGAAGAAGATCTATTAAATGAAGATGATAATAAATATGTAAAATTGGTTAAAGAATATGCAGCAAAAGAAAATTCTGAAGTGATTGTTGCATCAGCTCAAATCGAAGCAGAGATCTCTCAATTAGACAAAGATGCAAAAAAAGAATTTTTAGAAGAACTAGGCTTAGAAGAATCAGGACTAGATAGATTGATTAACGCTAGTTATAGCTTATTAGGTCTTATGAGCTTTATTACCTCAGGAGTTAAAGAAGTAAGAGCTTGGACTATTAAAAAAGGTACTAAAGCACCCCAAGCAGCAGGAAAAATCCACACAGACATAGAGCGTGGTTTTATTAGAGCAGAAGTTGTTAACTACAAAGATATGTTAGAATGTGGTGGTACCGCTAAAGCTAAAGAAAAGGGCCTTGTGCGATTAGAAGGAAAAGATTATATAATGCAAGATGGAGATGTGGTATTGTTTAGATTTAATGTATAAGTAAAGCTTTTTCACAAAATAAGCCAAGGGATAATCCCTTGGCTTATTTAATAATTGGGCACAGGTATACCCTGCCATACCTGTTTAATCTAGAATAATTGGGTATATAAACAATGTTATAATTATATAGATAATACTCTAATTGCAATATTGATTTTAAAAAGAGGTGTCCTTTTTAGTAATGAACCTTAAACATATTATGAAGGCTGCAAAATATGCCTTAAAATTTTATATTATATATGTAATAATATTTGGTGTAATTATATTTGGTTTTCATAAGCCTAAAATTAGCAATTATTTAGATACTCATCCTGTAGATCGATTCTGGGGAGAAAGGATAAGCCAGGATAGGGTTGCTCTTGTGGAAGAAAGGTATTATTCAGGACTTGTACGTATTAATATTATTGAAAACACTCAAAAGACTCTAGACATTGCATATCATACTATCCATGATGGTGTTTCTACAGATATCTTTCTAAGTAGCATTTTAGATGCAGCAGATAGAGGAGTAAAGGTACGATTTATGCTAGACGGATTATTCCACAATCTAAGAGGGGACTTAAAGGATGTAATATATGCTTTCTCAAACCACCCTAATATAGAGTTAAAATTCTATGAACCTTTTAATATGTTTAAACCCTGGTCATGGAATAATAGACTTCATGACAAATTTATCATTGCAGACAGTCAATTAGCTATTATTGGAGGCAGAAATATAGGAGACAAGTATTTCGCAAAAGATGAATATAATGGTGCTGCAGTCAATGATAGGGATGTAGTTATTATAAATACAGAGGTCAATGATCTTTATGATAGCGTTATTTACCAAATTGAAAATTATTTCAATTCCATATGGAATCATCATTTTTCAGAATATCCTATAACAAAATTAACTAAGAGAGAACAGAGAAAAGGACAACAAAAACTTGAATATTTAAGAGACAACCTAGAATCCATCAGAAAGTCCAATCCGGAAATATTCAATAATTCCATAGACTGGTTAGAAGTGTCCCTACCAACCAACAAAGTAACATTGGTTCATAATCCTATAGAACGCCTAAATAAAGAGCCGTGGTGTTGGTATGAGATCATAAACCTAGCAGAAACTGCAGAAGAGTCAATCTTTATACAAAGCCCTTATACTATTCCTACAAGGGATATGCGTAAATATTTAGACCCTGATAAAATTAATCCTGATGAAGTAAATATATTAACCAATTCACTATCCGCCAGTCCAAACTTATTTGCATTTTCTGGCTATATGAAATACAGGGATAGGATAGTAGATTCTGGAGCTAAAGTATATGAATTTCAAGGACCAGGTTCTATCCATGCTAAATCCTATATATATGATGATAGAATTACCGCCCTAGGGTCATTTAACTTTGATTCAAGGAGTGCCTATCTTAGTACTGAAACCATGGTTATTATCGATAGCGAGGATTTTGCTAAAGACTTAAAAAAGGAAATTGAAAAGTATACATCTAACAGCTTAGAAGTAGGGGAAGACTATTCATATGATCCAGATCCTTTGGTAGATGAGGAAGATGTGTCCTTGGCAAAATCATTTATAGTAAAAATATTATCCATAATCAATTATCCCATCGACTATATGCTCTAACAAAAAATTATAACCATCCCCAAGGGTATGGTTATAATTTTTATCCATTACTTTAAATTCTGTGCTAATATACCTGCACCTATGGCTCCAGCATACCTTGCCATAGGGTTTGTTTTAACTGGACTTTTAAGTTTTTCTGCCAAGCATCTAACTATATAGTCACATTCACAGAGTCCACCTGTGAGATAATAATTTGTATCATTTGAATGTCTATTGCATAAACTAGCTACCTTATTCACTATGGAATCTACTATGGCATAGGCTATATCTTCTTTTTTCTCCCCTCTGCCGATTAAACTTATGACTTCTGATTCTGCAAAGACCGTACACATGGAGCTTATGGTTATATGGCTACCAGTTTCAGCTAAATCGCAAAGTCCATCTATATCTACCCCTAGTATATTTGCCATAATCTCCAAAAACCTTCCTGTACCCGCAGAACATTTATCATTCATTAAAAAATCCACTATCATACCATTTTCCACGGTTATAACCTTTGTATCCTGTCCGCCTATATCTACTACTGTACAATCTTCACCTATTAGATAAGCTGCTCCCTTTCCGTGACATGTAATCTCCGTTACGGTTTTATCGGCATAAGGAACAGAAACTCTACCGTATCCTGTAGCTACAACCTTCATATCCTCTTCTTTTATTCCTCTAGACATAAACCTTCTTTTTATCTCATCAGCAGTCTTTATGCTACTCCAACCTGTAGGTAAAACAAAGGCATCTATTAATTTATCATTCTCAAATAAAGCTGCTTTAGCTGCTGTGGACCCTATATCAATTCCAGCATAATACATATTTTACCTCCTAAAGTAAATCTATAACATCTCAATAAATGCTGATATTCTAGTCTTCAATTGTCCTTCATCTGCCTGCGAATAATCGGTTTCTATACTCATATATGGTATACCTTTTTCCCCAGTTACAAAATTCTTAATCCTACGGGTTTCTATATTATATGTATGACAAGCCTGCAAAATAATATCTATTACGCCATCAACCTTATATTCATCTATTAGCTCAGACATCATTTCAATTCTATTATCATTTGGTGCCATAACTGAGCATCCAACATTTAAATATTTTTCAGCTAATGCTTCAATAGGATCCTTAGTCTCATCGACTAGGCGTGATTTTTCCTTTATACCACTGCAATTTTCATAGCACACAACTACTGCTCCATTTGCCTCTATAATGGGTATGATCTTATCTGCAACCCCTCCCGTTGGACAACCCGATATTAAGATTCTTGGCGCATCTTTTTCTACCTTTCTAACACCCTTTTCATATTCCTTTTTTAACTCTTCCACCATATTTAATATATTCTTATTTTGTTCATCCTTATCAAAAGTAAAGGACGCACCGTGCAATACGGTGTGAAGTTCCATTCCAGTTATAGGAGGAGGGCACATTTTCCCCAGGGCATATAATTCTTTTAATACCCTTCTTTCTTCATTACATTTTTTTATTGCCTCTCTCAGGTCCTCCTCTGTTATCTCGATATTGAATTCCTTTTCCAACCTTTCTTTCAGTATAACAATCTCATTTTCCCAAACTGAAAGTGCATGTTTTCTATCTATAGCCTGCGGAAGTTGCATAACATGCATTGGTTTTATTTCATTTAAATATTCATACATCTTTTTCTTTCCATCACAAGTTGTTTCCCCTACAATTATATCTGAAAAATATGTAAAAGGACATTTATCAGTCAAAGCAAAACCATAACTTGATTTTATGAGAGGGCATAGATTCTTTGGAAGATCTCTTTCAGAATCTGGTATGGTTTCATCACTCATACCACATAGTGAAATAGGATAAGCTCCTGCAGCATATATAACCTCCATAGGAGTAAAAGTACAAAAAGTTCCAACAATATGTTCTCCTGCATCCTTATATTCCTTAACCTTTATAAAAGAATTTCTTCTTGCCTCACTAAAATCATCAAATATTTTTGGTAAATCATTCATTAATATTTCCCCCCTCCATAGTTTTCCCATACTCATTTTAACTCATCAAAAGAATATTTCAATCATTATTACTTTTTTTAATAGCTGCTCTTATGGTTATTTGTTTTGTCTATAATCCCTGTATTGCACAAATTAAGGAGTTCCATCATCCTGATGAACTCCCTAACATTTGCATTATATACAAACTAATGTCTAGCTTGTCTATGAATATTTATTAAATTAAAATTTATATAGATTTAATCCAATCTCTTCATTAAATTCCCTATCAACACTTCCCTCTATTGATTCTATAATAATTTCACCTGTAGCACTTATTATAGCTGAATCTAAATGACCACCATAGGTTTTGTATCCATCATCTGATAAGTTGATATGTAGATGTAAATATACCTTCCCGTCCTTAGTAGAAATATTGCCTAGTAGGCTGGTTATCTCATAATCTCCTTTTAATTCTTTCGTATGATATACTTTACTATCAACCTCGAAAAGACCAATTTTTGCTTGTCTTACTGCACCAATACCTTTAATCCATCCTAATTTTATATTTTGTTCCTCACAAAATTCCTTTAGTTTACCAATTATCTCTTCCCCTTTGTCCAATCTTACAAAATATTTGTTTCCAAACTTTTTATAATCCATTGTAACCCTCCCTCTTTAAATTAAATCTATATAATTGTTCATCATATACCCTAATTTAAAATAAATACAAGGCTGAATAACACAGAGGAACCGTCCCCCTGTGTTGATGCTGCAAATTAAAAGCATAAACCTATATATATTTTACATATTCGGATTTATGCTTTTAGCAACTCCTATATTATAATATAATGTTCAATCCCTGATTATAATTTATATTTCACTATTATACTTGGGTCCAATACTCTAAATGTAAAGGATTCGGTTATGAAAAATCTTACCTTTTTATTGTCATGAGATTGATATCCAATGGATAGATCCTGACCTATTGTCAATTCTAAATCATCATGGTTAAAAGGAACCAGTAGCGCCCCATCTAAAGCATGGCTATAGACAATTTCCTTGCCAGTTAAGTCCTTTATCTGTTTATCCAATGGATAATTGGTCCCCTGGGATAATATCTTTCTATAAGCATCTTCACCCACCACTAGGATAAATGGACCTTCCTGATAGGCCCTCCTCAATTCCACTAATCCCCCTGCTATAGAATCCAAAATTGAGTTAGCATCATTTCCAAATTTGATTTCTTCCCTTTCTGCTGCCTCAACTAATCCTTCTATATTAGCCTTCTTAAATCCATTATATACCGCATTGTCTTCAAATAATGCAATTTTTTTAGCTGCTTTTTCTAAAGGTTCATAGTCTATATCTTTTGCTCCTCTAACGATATTATCTAATTCCCATCTACTCATTTCAAACTCAATTCTTGCTTCTGTTAAAGGTAGCACTTTGTAATTGCCATAGCAGAAGTCTGATTCTTTTTCTACTTTATCTAATCTACCTTCTGTAATCACATTGTAATCCCAACCCTTAGGTCCTTCGACCTTTACTACTTTTCTCGCAGAAAGATGGGTCTTAAAGACTTCCATAAGTCTTTCTTCTATTTCATCCCAAGCTTCCTTACTTACCGGTGCAAGATCTCTATACAACATCCTTATTTCACTCCTTTATTTTAAATCTCCAACATTTAAGCCAGTTCGGGTATCTTGAGACTCTACTTCTCCTCCTCTACCCATGGCTTCTTCCTCTAGCCCAACTATTGGACCTTCTGTAAATAAGTAAGTTCTCAACTCTTCATCCCATACAG
>JAAYRD010000129.1 GCA_012518955.1 Tissierellia bacterium
AAAAAACCATAATCTTGAACCTAGTATAAAAGGTTTCAATGATTATGGTTTTTATTTGGTGCCGAAGGCGGGAGTCGAACCCGCACGGTATTGCTACCACAGGATTTTGAGTCCAGCGCGTCTGCCAATTCCACCACTTCGGCATATTTTATTCACAAGAAATATACTATCATAGAATAATAAAATAATCAAGACATTATTTTTCTATTTGTTTACTCGAGGATATATATAAGGTATACTAAAGAATAAATATGATTATATTTATTAATGGAATGATTCAGTTTTTTAATACAAAAGGAGTGGTTTAGTGAATAAAAACAAAAAGGATAAGTTGATGGTTATAGATGGTAATAGTCTACTACATAGAGCCTTTTATGCTCTACCTTTATTATCTACAAAAGATGGCATATATACCAATGGTGTATATGGATTTTTAACCATGCTATATAGAATAAGGGAAGAACACGATGTAGATTATCTATGTGTAGCTTTTGATAAGAAAGGACCTACCTTTAGGCATGAGGCCTTTGATGAATATAAAGCTAATAGACAATCTACACCTGGTGAATTAGCTCAACAATTTCCAATTTTAAAGGAAATACTATCTGCTATGAACATAGCTCAACTAGAGTTAGATGGATATGAAGCCGATGACATTGCAGGAACCCTATCAAGGATTGGAGAAGAAGAGGATATGGAGGTTATATTGGTAACTGGAGATAGGGATTATCTACAATTGTCCTCCGATAAGACAAAGGTATTAATAACAAGAAAAGGTATTACTGAATTAGAAGAATACGATCGAAAGAAGATAATAGAGGAATATGGTATAACTCCGGAACAATTTATCGATTTAAAAGGGCTTATGGGAGATAAATCGGATAATATCCCAGGAGTACCTGGAATTGGAGAAAAAACAGGAATAAAGTTCTTAAAACAATTTGGCAACATGGAAAATCTATATGAAAATATAGAAGATGTAAGAGGAAAAAAGACCAAAGAATCTTTAATAGAGCACAAAGCCATTGCATTTCTTAGCAAAAAACTAGGAAAGATAATTAGAAATGTACCCCTAGATATTTCTTTGGAGGAAATAAAAGTTCAAGATCCAAATTGGGAAAAACTAGCAAATCTATATGATACCTTTGAGTTTAAGAGTCTATTATCGAAGATACCCTCTAGTGAAACTGGTTTGGAAGATTCGGATT
Source organism: Tissierellia bacterium (assembly GCA_012518955.1). Taxonomy (GTDB): domain Bacteria; phylum Bacillota; class Clostridia; order Tissierellales; family Tepidimicrobiaceae; genus DUNJ01. The sequence goes on from JAAYRD010000129.1 coordinate 1,209, forward strand.
ATAGTGTAAAACATGAAATTGTAGAAGAGAACAATTATGAAAAAATTATACAGGAAATAGAATCTGAAAAAAGTTTTTCCTTTAAATTTATATTTGAAGATGACCATTATATAAAGAGTAAAATTCTTGGGATAGGCATAAAAATTGGTGACAATATGCCCTATTATATAGATTACTCTAAAAATGACATTAAAGTATTTACAAAGGAATTTAAGAAATACTTTGAGTCTGAAGATATAAAAAAATATGGTCATATGATAAAAATGGACATATTTGGATTACTTATGCTTAATATAGATATAAGGGGTATTGCTTTCGATACTATGATAGGACAATATCTATTGAATCCAGCCCAATCAAGTTATAGTATCAACGAGTTAGGGCAAGAATATCTAAATATATATGGAATGGATATAGAAGAATTATTGGGAAAGGGTAAGAAGAGAAAAAACTACGCAGACCTATCCATTGAAACTAGGGCCGAATATATTTCCATGGTAGTTGATTTAATACATGATCTAAAGGATCCCATAGGGAAATTGATAGAAGAACAGGAAATGAGCCAGTTGTACTATGAGGTTGAACTTCCCTTAACAGAAGTATTAGCCCATATGGAGTACAATGGATTCAAGATAGATTTAGAAGTACTGAATCAGCTTGGCCATGAATTTCAAGGGGAATTGGATGACTTAACCGAAGGAATATTTCAATTGGCAGGTGAAGAATTTAATATCAATTCTCCCAAACAAATTGGAGAAATACTATTTGATAAATTGAAGCTCCCTGTAATCAAGAGAACTAAAACAGGATATTCCACTGATGCAGAAGTATTGGATAAATTAAGAGGGGAACATGAAATAATAGAAAAAATTCTTAAATATAGACAGATGGTAAAGCTAAAGTCCACCTATATAGATGGGCTATTAAATTTAGTAGATGAAGAAGATACAAGAATTCACTCAACTTTTAACCAAACCATCACCAATACTGGAAGAATTAGCAGTACAGAACCCAATCTACAAAATATACCTATAAGAACTGAAGAAGGTAGAAAGATTCGTAAAGCTTTTGTACCGAAGAATGAGGATTATATACTTGTAGATGGAGACTATTCTCAAATTGAACTAAGGGTACTGGCCCATATATCCAAGGACCCAAAACTAATAGATGCATTTTATAATGATCTAGACATTCACACTAAGACTGCGTCTCAGGTCTTCCATATTCCAGAAGAAGAGATGACTCCTTTAATGAGGGATAGGGCTAAGGCAGTTAATTTCGGCATTATATATGGAATTAGTGATTATGGACTATCTAAGGATTTAAACATCTCCAGGAAAGAAGCCAAGCAATATATAGACAACTACCTAGCAAACTATAAGATGGTTAAAAAGTATATGGAGGATATCGTAAAGATAGGAAAAGAAAAGGGATATGTGGAGACCATTTTTAAAAGAAGAAGATATATACCAGAGCTTAAAGCAAGAAACTATAATGTACGGTCTTTTGGAGAAAGAATAGCTATGAATACCCCTATTCAAGGCAGTGCAGCTGATATTATAAAGGTTGCTATGGTTAAAGTATTTGAGGAATTAAGAAAAAGAGGCTTGAAATCCAAACTAATATTACAAGTCCATGACGAACTCATTATTGAAGCCCATAAAGATGAAGAAGAGGAAGTTAAAAGTTTAATGAAGGATATAATGGAAAAATCCATCACCTTAGACATTCCTTTAAAAGTAGATTTAAAAGTAGGAGATAACTGGTATGAAACCCAATAACGTAAAGATAATAGGAATAACAGGAGGAATAGCTACGGGTAAATCTACAGTTAGCAATATTATAAAAAAGGCTGGCTATATAGTTATCGATGCAGACAAAATAGCAAGAGAGGTTATGAAAAAAGGAGCTCCAGCCTATGAAGAGATAATAGATACTTTTGGGAAAGAAGTATTAAAAGATGATAAAACTATTGACAGAAAAAAGTTGGGTAATATAATTTTTGCTGATATTCTATGGCGAGAAAAACTAAATAATATAGTGCACCCGTATATATTCAATAGAATGGAGGAGTTGATAGATCAATATAGCAGGCAAGAAAAGCTCTTATTCCTTGACATACCTTTATTGATTGAAGAGTTGGATAAGATGAAAAAAGATGGAATCAACCTTGATGAAATATGGCTAGTATATGTAGATGAAGCTACTCAATTGGATAGGCTTATGAAACGAGATTCCATTGATAGATTAGAAGGGATAAAAAGGATTAAGGCTCAAATGCCCATAGAATTAAAAAGAGAATATGCTACGAGGATAATAGATAATCGAGGAGATTTAGAAATGCTCAATAGACAAATGATAAAAATAATGGATGAAATAATATAATTCTCTGGAGGGTTGGATTTGGCATGGAGAATAAATAAACTATTAAAAACATTGTTAACTATTCTTATAGTACTGGGAATAATCATATTTACCATAACTATGTATTTTACTATTAACTATCCTATAAGCTACCAAAATTTAATAGATAAGTATTCTAAGCAGTTCAATGTAGATCCCTATCTAATAGCTGCAATGATAAATGTAGAAAGTAGATATGATAAGGACGCTATGTCCCATAAAGAAGCTAGAGGACTTATGCAAATATCTTCATCTACTGGGCTATGGGGTGCAGAAGCTTTATCCATTGAAGATTTTCAACTGGAAATGCTATTTGACCCAGAAACAAATATAAGGATTGGAACCTGGTATCTAGACATGCTCTCTAAGGAGTTTGGAAACAATCCCCAATTAATACTAGCAGCTTATAATGGAGGAAGTGGCAATGTAGGAAAATGGCTTAAGAATAGCCAATACTCTGATGATGGTAAATCCTTAAAGAAAATACCCTTTGAGGAAACCAAAGCTTATGTAGAGAAGGTATCAAAAAATTATAATATATATAGAATTCTTTATAAAGACGAATTTCAGAGTGTATCTACAGATAAAGAATCTCGCTTTATTATAGCGATTCATAGCTTTAGAAAATTGTTCAAAAACTTGATAAAATATAAATAATGAAAGGAGGGAGTACCGATTGCATCTTAAAAGATTGTTAGCTGGAACTATGATTATAATCATGATCTTTTTAACTATAGGATGTGAAAAGACTGGTGAAGGTAATATTGCAGAAACCTTGGAAGAAGACACAAGAAGTGAAATAGACTATGAGCCAGAATACGGAGGGCAATTGGTGCTGCCATTAACTACAATAGATACGCTGAACCCCTTGGCAAGTGAAAACAAAACCTACTATCACTTTAGTAAACTTATATTTGAAGGCCTATTTGAGCTGGATAGTGATTTGAACATAACCAATGTATTAGCAGAAGACTATACCATAAAAGAAGATGGTAGTATAAGCATTAAATTAAAAGATGATGTTCTTTGGCATGATGGGACGAAGCTTACTACAGAAGATGTAGCCTTTACCATTAATACAATAAAATCTGGAGACAACCATACTACCTATAAAAAGGTATGGAGCAATATGCTAGGAGGATTTAACTTTTCTAATATCAATAGAATCATAGATACATATATTATAGATGATAATAATATAGACATAGTATTTGATAAAAACTACAGTCAAGGATTAGAAATGTTAACATTTCCCATCATACCTAAACATCAATTTGTTATGAATAGGGAGGATAAAAGTGCTCATGTAAAAGCTTTATCGGATGAGGAATATATACCTATAGGAACTGGTCCCTATGAATTTGTAGAGCATAGAAAAAATAAAGATATAAAACTGAAATACAATGAAGAATACAGAGAAGGAAGACCCTATATTGATGAGATAATAGGAAAAATATTTGAAGATGAAGAGTTGATTTTGATGGGCTTTGAAACTGGTCAGGTAGATCTGACCATTGCTTTAGATGAAGAGTGGGAAAAATATGAGCAAAGTAATGTAAGAACCTTGGAATTTGTCTCAGAAGGTTATGAGTTTCTAGGGTTTAATTTTTCCAGGAGAATATTTAATGGAGAAGAGGGAGAAGGATTGAGGAAAGCTATAGCTTATGGAATAGATAGACAAGCTATAATCCAGAATGTATACTCAGGTCATGCAACCCAATCAGATCTGCCCATCCATCCTAATTCCTGGCTATTATCCAATGAAGCTAATGCCTATGGTTATAGTCTGGCAAAGGCAAGGGAATACATAGAAGGTTTAGGTTGGAAAGATGTAAATGGAGATGGCTATTATGAAGACCAAAATGGAAATGAAGTAGCTCTCAAACTTTTAACAAATTCCTACAATCCATTAAGACTAAAAGCTGCAGATATGATCGTCGAAGATTTTGACAAAATGGGTATTCGCATAGTAAAGGACTATACTGAGATCATACCAGATAATATAACAGAGGAGATGGTAGATGCTCAATGGGAAGAGATAAATAAAAAGATTTCAAGAGGAGATTTTGATATCCTGTTGACAGGATGGAACTTGTCTCCAGCTCAAGAACTATCCTTTGCTTTTCATTCTTCACAAATAAAATCGGGCACCAATTTTATAAGATATAATAACCCAATTATGGATGAGGCACTGGTGGAAGCTTTTAGTGAATCTAATAGGGATAACAAACTAAGGTCCTATGAAAAACTTCAAAAAATTATAACGAAAGATCTTCCATATATAAGTCTATATTTTAAAAACAATGCCCTATTGCTAGATAGAAAAGTAATGGGGGAGATTGACCCTTGTTTTTATAATCTATATAGAAATATTGAAACATGGTATATTCCAAAGGAATTTCATTAGGTCCGTATAAAATAGTTCCAAGATACTAGACGCCTAAGTTGACATGGTTTTCAAAACATGGTTTAATTTACCTATAAGGGGGTGACAAAATGAACAAAAAAGCAATTAGTTTTGTGTTGATTCTAGTAATTATGACATTGGCCTTTGCATCTGTAGCAAATGCCTCATCCAATAGATTGCTTAGGCTAGGCAGTAGAGGTTCTGATGTAAAAAACCTACAGCAAAGATTGAACAGTCTAGGCTACAATTGTGGCAATGCCGATGGAATATTTGGAACACGAACTTATAACGCGGTAAGAGCTTTTCAAAGAAAAAATGGACTAGCTGTAGATGGCATAGTAGGGAAAGATACTAGAAGCAAGCTGTTTTCTGGTAGTACCACTCCACCAAAAGGTGGGACAAGTACGCCACCGTCAAGCAATGCACCGATAACTGGACTACTACGTAGAGGAAGTAGAGGTTCTCAAGTAGTTACCTTGCAAACTCGTCTTAACCAGTTAGGTTACAATTGTGGTAGGGCAGATGGTATCTTTGGTACGGCTACATACAATGCAGTGGTAAGGTTTCAAAGAGCAAAGGGACTAGCCGTAGATGGAATAGTAGGCAAAAACACTATAAATAAACTATATGAAAAAACCCCAACACCACCGGCAAAACCAGCACCAACACCACCAGCAAAACCAAAGCCAACCCCTACACCAACTCCTGCACCTGAAGAAATGTATAGGGTGCGCAAGACTTGGAACGATCCAGCAAGCCAAATAGGAGCTTTTAGGAACTTGGCTGGGGCTAAAAGTTTGGCAGATGCAAATCCGGGATACAAGGTATTTGATTCATCTGGTACGGTCGTATATGAAAACAAACCGGTACCAAAACCAGTACCTAAACCAGATCCTAATCCAGAAGTTCCTACAGAAGAGATTTCAATACTGTCAGGGACTAAATCCAATGTAGCACAGATGCAGGCTTGGGCTAGAAGTAAAGGTGCCACGGAAACATTTATAAGTCTAGCTCCAATCTATATGGATGTAGCGACAAAAGCAGGAGTAAATCCAGAGGGAGCCTATGCTCAAGCAGCTCATGAAACGGGATATGGAAAATTTGGTGGGGTAATAGATGAGACATATTGTAATCCTTGTGGATTTAAAACAAGTGAGGGTGGAGGCGATTATGATCGAGATGCCCACCACAAGTTTGAAAATTGGGAACAAGGAATACAAGCCCATGTAGACCATCTAGCCCTATATGCAGGTGCTAATGGATATCCTAAAGTCAACTCACCTGATCCTAGACATTTTAAATGGCTAACAGGCTCAGCTACAACATTTAAAGGGCTGGAAGGAAAATGGGCCACAAGTTCAGGTTATGGAAGTAACCTTGAAAGATTAATACAAGATATTTTGAATACCAGATATTAACTAAATAAATGCAACATCAGAGGGCTTTAGCCCTCTTTTTCATGAATTGCTATCCAAAGATTGACATGTTTTTTGAAATATGTTTTAATTTATATACAAGGAGGTGACAAAATGAACAAAAAAACAATTAGTTTTGTGTTGATTCTAGTAATTATGACATTGGCTTTTGCACCTATGGTAGATGCCTCATCTAACCGGCTACTTAGGCTAGGCAGTAGAGGTTCTGACGTAAGAACCCTTCAACAAAGATTGAATAGTCTGGGCTATAATTGTGGCAATGCTGATGGAATATTTGGTACTCGAACTTACAATGCAGTAAGGGCTTTTCAAAGTAAAAATGGACTAGCTGTAGATGGCATAGTAGGAAAAGATACTAGAAGCAAGCTGTTTTCTGGTAGTACTACACCTTCAAGAGGTGGAACCAGTACCAATTCATCAGGTAACACTACATCAACGTCTAAATCAGCACCAATAACTGGACTACTACGTAGAGGAAGTAGGGGCTCTCAGGTAGTTACCTTGCAAAACCGTCTCAACCAATTAGGTTACAATTGTGGCAAAGCAGATGGTATCTTTGGTACGGCTACATACAATGCAGTAGTAAAATTCCAAAGAGCAAATGGACTAGCTGTAGATGGAATCGTAGGGAATGCTACAATATCTAAACTGTATTCTGGTAGCACTGCACCATCAAAAGGTGGGACAACCACTAAGCCACCGAGCAACACTACGCCAACGTCTAAACCAGCACCAATAACTGGACTATTGCGTAGGGGAAGTAGAGGTTCACAAGTAACCACTCTACAAAACCGTCTTAACCAATTAGGTTATAATTGTGGCAAAGCAGATGGTATCTTTGGTACGGCTACATATAATGCAGTAGTAAGATTCCAAAGAGCAAAGGGATTAGCTGTAGATGGCATAGTAGGAAAGGCTACCATAGCTAAACTATATCCACAGACATCAACACCTACACCACCAAAGCCAACCCCAACACCGCCAGCAAAGCCAGAACCAAAGCCTCAGCATAAACCTCCGGCAAACAATGTACCGCTAAGTGGTTTAATACGTATGGGTGATAGAGGTTCTCAAGTAACCATATTACAAAAGCGTCTTAATGAATTGGGTTATGATGCAGGAAAGGCTGATGGTATATTTGGTACACGAACCTATAATGCAGTAAGAGCTTTCCAAAGGGCTAAAGGATTGGCAGTAGATGGAATAGTAGGAAAGGCTACCATAGCAAAATTATATCCACCAAAACATGATCCAGGTCTTAATGATTTTGTAGAATTCGATGTAAAAGCTGGCTCACTGAAAGGTAAGACGGTTATCATCGATGCAGGTCATGGCGGTTCAGACCCAGGAGCTAGCAGAGATGGATATCATGAAAAAACTTTCACTTTTGATATGGCTGATAGACTCCAAAGAATGCTGAGAAAGGCAGGAGCTGAAGTTATAATGACCCGTAGTGGCGATGTCAATCGCACATTACAATATCGTGCCAATGTAGCAAACAAAAAAGTACTAGACGAAGAAATTAAGAGAGTAAATGGAGAAATTGCAGAAATAGAAAAGGAAATGAAGCCATTTATGGAAGATGTCGATTCATTAAAGGCAAGGATAGCTGAATTAACTAATGAAATAACTGAGTTGAAGGAAGAACTAAATAAGGTTAAAGAATCCAACTCAAACCAGGAATCCATAGATGATTTGCAAATCCAAAACGAAGAAAGTCAAGCAAGGTTGAACGAGTTAGAAGAAACAAATAGTCTAGATCAAGAAACGATGGAGTGTTTGCAAGCTGAAATCGACCAAAAACAAGAAGAACTAACTAAATTAAAAGAAATGGATGAATCAAATCAAGATGCAATGGAGAATTTGCAAACTGAAATCAATCAAAAGCAAGACGAAATAGTGACACTAGGAGAAACAAACAAACTAAATGAAGAAAAAATAGTTGAACTAACAAATGAACTCAATAAAGGCCAAGCAGAACTAGCTACATTACAAAAAACAAATGAACCAGATCAAGATAAAATAGCTGAACTAGAAGGTGAAATCGAACAAAAAGAAAAAGAATTAAAGGATGCAAACGATGAACTAGCTAAACTTATGCCACTTCAATCCGACCTAGACAAACTAAACGCCGAACTAGCTGAACTCAACCAACTTATAGGCAAGTATGCCAGCCTTACAGGTGGCAATAGGTTGAAGCCAGCAAACGAGGATCTAGTAAATATATTCGATCGTTCAAAGAACTACGATAATATAATATTTATATCCATACACAATAACTCTACTGGTGCCATTACTCAAACAGGTGCCTCAGGAATCAGAGTATATTATCGTCCGACTATTGTAGCAGACAACGACGGACAGCCTAGCAAAGTATACTATGATGGATATAATGATGATGGAAGAAAATTATTTGCAGAAATGCTGAATCAAGAAATGCAAGCTAAAAGCGTCTTTTCTCAAAAAACTAACAAACTATATAATAGAAACGATCTAGCAGTACTTCGTGAACAAAACCTAGTATCCGCTCTAGTAGAAGTAGGATTCATGAACAATCCTAATGACCTTGCACTACTTAGGAGGCAACAAACTAGGGAAGATATGGCTGCTGGAATGTATCGAGGTATAGGAAAGTATTTTGGAGTTATAAGATAAACAATAGTAAAAATCTCCTAGGTTGACTTAGGAGATTTTTATTGTTAAAATAGGATTAGATTTTTTCCAGAAAGATATAGTTGATAAAAAGTAGAATATTATCTATAATAGATAGTGGACAATAAAATTATGCGGGAATGGTGGAATTGGTAGACACGATAGCTTGAGGGGCTATTGATGGAAACATCATGGGGGTTCGAGTCCCTTTTCCCGCACCACAATCATATACTAGGGGGTATATGATTTTTTTATGCAAACCACAAACATATGATAGAATGTAGTTAATAATCTTTATTTATCAACAAGGTGGTATGATTATGGACAGGTCTATTATTCATGTGGATATGGATGCTTTTTATGCTGCAGTAGAGCAGAGAGATAATCCTAGTCTGATTGGGAAACCAATAATAATTGGAGGGGCATCCGATAGAGGCGTTGTATGTACTGCATCCTATGAGGCCAGAAAATATGGCATTCATTCAGCCATGTCGGCAAAGGTAGCAAAAAGACTATGCCCAAATGGCATATATCTACCAGTAGATATGAAAAAATACAAAAAAGTATCTAAAGAGGTTCGGGGTATCTTCCAAAGATATTCAAACATTATAGAGCCTGTCTCTATAGATGAGGCCTTTCTAGACACAACAGGCAACGACCCTATCCCTATAGCTAGAAAAATAAAAAAAGATATAAGAGATGAACTTCAACTCACCGCATCAGTTGGCGTATCCATCAATAAATTTTTGGCTAAACTTGCTTCAGATATGGACAAACCTGATGGATTGACGATCATAAGAAAGGATGAAGTGGTGGAGTTATTAGAACCATTACCTGTAACAAAGCTATGGGGTGTAGGGCCAAGTATGGAACGGGAATTAAATAAACTAGGCATCTATTATATAGGAGATATTCAAAGGTATGATAAAAATGTACTCATATCCATATTTGGAAAAAGAGGTAAAGAAATATACGACTTTTCATATGGCATAGACCATAGACCAGTTGAAGACCATATTTTAAATCAATCCATTGGAGAAGAAGAGACTTTCCGAGAAGACATAGGAGATATGGATTTCTTAATAGACAGGCTTAATTCCTATGCTAAAAATTTATCTAAGGAGTTAAAGCTTAGGGGCTATCTCATAAAGACCATTACTGTAAAGGTAAAATATAAAGATTTTTCTGTAGAAACTAGAAGCATGACATTGAGCATACCTACCAATGATAATAAAGACATCTTTAAAATAGGCAAGCATATACTCACTACTAGATTTAATTTCTACGATAAAATTCGACTTCTAGGTCTTACGGTATCCAATCTAATATACCCAGAGGACCCAATTCAGCTAAGTTTGGACATATAATCAAGGATAAACATATTATGTTGGTAATTTAACGATAATTAGGATAAAAGAGACTATAAGCATAGAATTGTAATATTATTGTAGAAAAACATTTTCCTTTCAAACCTAGTATTTGACAGGAAATTTCCCAGATAAAATCAACCCCATAGGGAATTGTTAAAAATATCTCAATACGCCTATAGGGTATACATCGGGCTAAAATAATGTTATAATTGAATGCAGAAATTAATATTTAAGTTGCTTTTATAAGTTTTTATTAATTTAGCAATTATATTATAAAAAAAGAGGTGTAAAGGATGAAGTTAAAAGATCTCACTTTTAAGGGTGGGGTAAACGTACCGCACAACAAGGGTTTCACGGAAGATTTACCAATAGAACCAGCTGAAGAACCAGCTATTGTAACGATCCCACTCCATCAACATACTGGAGCACCTTGTGATCCAGTGGTAAAAGTAGGAGATGAAGTGAAGGTTGGCCAAAAAATTGGACAATCTGGAGCTTTTGTATCGGCACCAGTACATTCATCTGTATCTGGCATAGTGAAAAAGATCACACCTATGGCCATTCCTACTGGTCTTACTGTAAACTGTGTGGTGATAGAATCCGATGGGAAAAACACCATGGATGAATCGGTAAGGCCCAAGGGTGATTTAGAGGATTTATCTTCTGAGGAGGTTATCCAAATAATTAAAGAAGCAGGTATAACGGGAATGGGAGGAGCTGGGTTTCCCGCTCATGTAAAGTTTTCACCACCTGCAGAAAAGAAGATAGATACCATATTAATCAATGGGGCAGAGTGTGAGCCATACTTGACTGCAGACCATAGATTAATGGTAGAAGAGCCTGAAAAAATAGTATTTGGATTAAAGGCTATTATGAAAGCGGTTGGCGTAGAAAGAGGAATAATTGGAATAGAAAAGAACAAACCCAACGCAATAAAGGCCTTAAGAGAAGCAAGCAAGGATGAAGGGAATATCTCTGTGGTATCCCTGAAGGTAAAATATCCTCAAGGGGATGAAAAGAGATTAATAGATGCTACATTAAAACGTCAAGTGCCATCTGGTGGATTGCCAATGGATGTAGGTGCAGTTGTAAGCAATATTTCAACGGCTAGAGCCATTGCAGAAGCAATCAATGAAGGGAAACCTTTATACGAAAGGGTAGTGACCGTTACAGGTAAAGGTATAAAAAACCCTAAAAATCTTGTAGTTAAAATAGGGACTCCATTTAAAGATGTAATTGGGCAATGTGGGGGCTTTAACGAAGGCTCACCTGGAAAGATAATAATGGGTGGACCTATGATGGGGTTAAGTCAATACAGTATAGACGTACCAGTAATAAAAGGTTCTGGAGGTATTCTGGTATTGACAGAAGAAGAAGCAAAACCAGATCCTGTTCAACCTTGTATTAAATGTGGTAAATGTGTTGAAGTATGTCCGGTAAATTTACAGCCTTTATATCTGAGCAGTTATTCCTTGAAAGGAAACTTCGATAAGACGGAAGATTTACATGCACTAGATTGTGTGGAATGTGGATCTTGTTCATTTATATGTCCAGCAAAACGACCATTGGTAGAGTCCATTAGGGTCGCAAAGCGGGAGATAATGGCAAAGAAAAAGAAAACAAAATAGATAGGGGGATATGAAATGGATAGTAAAGCAGCAAGCACTTCTAAGGCTAAAGAAGTTGCTTTAGAAAATATGTTATTGGTTTCTTCATCTCCTCATATAAGATCCAATGAATCTGTACAGAGGATAATGTTAGATGTAATAATTGCATTAACACCAGCTATTATAGGCAGTGTATATTTTTTTGGAATTAATGCATTGAAACTAATATTGATTTCAGTAGCTTCCGCCATGTTTTTTGAAGCTATAATTCAAAAACTATTTAATAAACCTATAACCATAAGTGATTTATCAGCAGTCATAACAGGTATTTTAATTGCCTTTAATTTACCAGCTAGTGCACCTTGGTGGCTACCAATAATGGGTTCCGCTTTTGCAATCATCGTAGTGAAACAATTCTTTGGTGGTTTAGGTTCAAATTTTATGAATCCAGCATTAGCAGCAAGAGCAATGCTTCTAACATCATGGCCGACTCATATGTCAACTTTCACAGGAACTAGGCCAGATGTAGTTGCATCGGCTACCCCATTAGCAATAATGAAATATGGAATGGCTGCAGATGGAGCCGCATCTGCAACGGTGGAAGCTACCACATCTGCATCTCAATCAGCAGGAGCAGAGCTTCCAACTCTGTGGAATATGTTCATAGGAAACAATCCAGGAGCTTTAGGAGAGACCTCTGCATTGTTATTATTAATAGGTGCAGCATATTTAATCATTAGACAGGTAATAGATTGGAAGATTCCAGTAGCTTATATTGGTACAACTTTTGTTATGTTAATATTGCTAGGAGTAGAGGCAGAATTTTTACCATACCATATATTAGGTGGTGGACTAATACTTGGGGCTTTCTATATGGCTACTGACTATGCTTCTTCGCCAGTGACTGCTAAGGGCAGAGTCATATTTGGAATTGGGGCCGGGATACTCACTGCCATTATCAGGGTCAAGGGTGGATATCCAGAGGGTGTATCCTATTCCATACTACTGATGAATATTGCAGTTCCGTTGATTGAGAAATTTACAGCCCCTAAAGTTTTTGGGGAGGTGAAGTAGATGAAGGAGACAATTAAACTAGGTTTAACACTATTCTTAATAACGGCTATTTCTGCAAGTATATTAGCATTCTCCAATAAGGTTACTTCCGTTAGAATAGCGGAAGCTGATAAGATTGCAGATCAAGCCGCTAAGACTGAAGTGTTACCCGATGGAGAAAAATTTGAAGAACTAGAAGAAGGAAAAGCAAAAGAAATAGTAGATGAGAACTCAAAGATCACAGAAATTTTTGAAGGATATAAGGGAGATGAGCTAGTAGGCTATACCATTAAGATCAAGACAAATGGCTATGGCGGTGAAATAGAATTTATGACAGGTATATCTACAGAAGGGAAGATTACTGGCATTAAAGTATTGAACCATGGAGAAACTCCTGGACTTGGAGCCAATGCTACCAAGGCTTACTTTACCGACTCCTTTAAAAACAAGCCTGTAGATAAGGAAGTCGCAGCAGAGAAAGACCCTACAGGGGACAATGAAGTACAGGCAATCACTAGTGCGACTGTAACAACTGATGCTGTAGTTGAGGGAGTCAATATAGCTCGGGAAGCATATAATTCAAAATTAGCTAAATAGTTTAATCGATGGAGGTGGAAAGGTTGAAATTATCTAAAGTTTTTTATGATGGATTGGTAAAAGAAAATCCTATATTTGTTCAATTAATAGGTATGTGTTCAGTTTTAGCAGTAACTACCTCGGTTATGAATGGTTTAGCAATGGGATTGGCTGTTACAGGAGTATTGGTAGGATCCAATGTGGTTATTTCACTATTTAGAAAGGTAATTCCAGACAAGATACGTATACCAGCCTTTATCGTTGTAATTGCAACCTTCGTTACCATAGTGGAAATGTTTATGAAAGCTTATACTCAAGATTTATACAATGCTCTAGGGATATTCATACCTTTAATAGTAGTAAACTGTATTATCCTAGCAAGGGCAGAGGCTTTTGCTTCAAAGAATGGTGTAGTGGCTTCTGCTGTGGATGGCTTGGGAATGGGTGTTGGATATACTTTAGCACTATTGATTCTAAGTGCTTTAAGGGAAATATTAGGTGCTGGTAGTATTTTTGATATACAACTATTTGGTCCTTCTTTTGAGCCAGCATTGATATTCATCATGCCTCCAGGAGCATTTATTCTACTTGGAATTTTAATAGGAATTTTTAATAGTTTAAGAAAAAAGAAATCTGCAACTGATGCTTAGTAAAGGGGGGGAACTAAATGAATATTCTGACCATATTGGTTAGTACTGTATTTGTAAACAACTTTGTGTTAGCACGTTTTTTAGGTATATGTCCTTTTTTAGGAGTATCCAATAAAATCGAAACAGCAACAGGTATGAGTATTGCGGTAACCTTTGTTGTTACTCTATCATCCATAATAACCTATGTAATTCAAGTAGCTATCCTAGACGTATTAGGATTACAGTATCTTCAAACCATAGTATTTATACTTGTTATAGCTGCTTTAGTACAATTTGTGGAAATGGTAATCAAAAAAACCAGCCCCACCTTATATGAAGCATTAGGGGTTTATCTTCCATTGATTACAACCAACTGTGTGGTACTTGGGGTTGCTATATTGAATATACAAGAAGGTTTCAACCTTATTGAAACTATATTCAATTCCATTGGAGCTTCCATTGGATTTGGTATAGCGTTGATACTCATATCTGGAATAAGGGAGCAACTTGAACCAGTAGATGTACCGGAGGCCTTAGAAGGCTTTCCCATTGCTTTGATAACAGCAGGTCTAATGTCCATAGCTTTCTTAGGATTTAACGGACTTGTATAGGAGGTAATAGAATGAGTGCAATAATAGAACCAGTAGGTGTATTAGGTGGTTTAGGACTTTTATTCGGTATAGGTCTTTCATTGGCATCCCAGGTCTTTGCTGTAGAAACAGACCCAAAGGTTGAAGAGGTTAGAAAAGCATTACCTGGTGCTAACTGTGGAGCTTGTGGTTTTCCAGGCTGTGATGGATTGGCTTCCGCTATAGGAAAAGGTGAGGCTCCTGTAACTGCTTGTAGCGTGGGAGGAAGCGCTGTAGCTAACAAGATAGCTGATATCATGGGAGTAAACGCTGTTGAAACCACAAGAGAAGTGGCGGTAGTCCTATGTCAAGGAGATTGTGATAAGGCTAAAAATAAATATATATATGATGGCATCCAGGATTGTAGGGCAGAGAACATCCTAGCAGGTGGTAGCAAATCTTGCTCCTATGGTTGTCTAGGATGTGGAACTTGTAAAGATGTTTGTGATTATGATGCAATTCAAATCGTTAATGGAGTTGCAATAGTAGATAAAGAAAAATGTGTAGCTTGTAAAGCTTGTATAGATGCTTGTCCAAAGGAAATAATTGAACTTGTACCTTATGAGCAAGAAGTAGTAGTAAAATGTATGAGCAATGACGCCGGAAAAGTAGTTAGAAATAATTGTAGTGTAGGGTGTATCGGCTGTAAGATCTGTGTAAAAAATTGTCCAGTAGATGCATTTACTTTTGAAAACTATTTGGCAAAGATTGACTATGACATATGTACTAATTGTGGAATTTGTGCTGATAAATGTCCTACTAAAGCCATATGGTCTGGTTTAGAGGATATTGAAACCATAGCCCAATAATAAAAGAGCCTTAAAATAGGCTCTTTTATTTTTATAAGAATTCCTTTATAATATATAAGGTATCATCCTTATCAACTTTATAGTTCTGGCTTGTAAATGAAAAGTATAAATGATAAACTAATTATAATATATTAGTACAAGAATAAAAGCAGTAATAAAGGGTGAAGGTGTTGACAAAAGGTGATAAAATCCTAATAGTTTCTATCGTGATTTTTAGCATATTATCTTTAATATATATCAAGAACTTTGCTTTCACAAATGAAGAAAACTATATAAGTATACAGGTAGATGGAGAAGAGATAAAAAAGGTCATATTTGATAAAAAATTAATAGGAAAAACAATGCCAATAGAAACAGAATTCGGATATAATTTAATAGAAATTGGAGATCAAAAGGTTAGAGTAATAGATGCGGATTGTCCAGATAAATTAGATGTAAAACAAGGATATATATCCAAGTCTGGTGAAGTTATAGTCTGTTTACCAAATAAACTGGTAATCGAGATAAAAGGCATTGGAGATGATGTAGATATAGACTATATGAGTCGCTAAAGGGTGGAAAATTATGAATAATGTAAAAAAAATAATATTTTTATCTCTATTGGTTTCCATTGGATTGGCTTTAAGCATAATCGAAACTATGATACCATTACCTTTTGTAGCACCAGGAGCCAAACTAGGGTTGTCCAACATAGTAATTTTGATTACCTTGGTAGTATTTGGCTTTAGAGAGTCCATAACTATAGGTATCCTTAAATCCATCACCTTTACCTTAGCAACTGGTAGCGTATCAAGTCTATTCTATAGTCTAACTGGTGCAATTCTTAGTTGTATAGCTATGTATATAGTATATAGAAATTTATCCAAGGTATTTAGCTTAATTGGTGTCAGTATATTTGGAGCAGTGGCTCATAATTTTGGACAAATATTGGTTGCAAGTTTGATGATGAAGAACATTAGAATATTTTCTTATCTTCCAATATTATTACTGACCAGTTTATTTACTGGATATTTTGTTGGATTAGCTTCTATCTATATTTCTAAGAATTTAAAAAATTATTTTGACAACATATTTCTTTATAAAAATTAAGGTGATATTATGAATACAATAGTACTAGCTTCATCTTCTCCAAGGAGAATAGAGCTACTATCTAGATACAATATAGATCCTATTATAATGAAGGCTAAAATTGAAGAAAAGATTTTGCCTGGAGAAACTCCAGAGCAAGTGGCTATGGCATTGGCCTTTGAAAAGGCTAATCAGGTAGCAAAGGGATTGGATGGGGATAGGATTGTGATAGGAGCAGATACCATAGTGGCTTGTGAAGATCAAATCCTAGGAAAACCTAAGGATAAAGAGGAAGCCAAGGAAATGCTTCAATTTTTAAGTGATAGAGAACATAATGTAATAACTGGGATCAGCATAATAAAACCCCAATCCAATATGAGGATTATAGATTTTGAAAAGACCATTGTGAAGTTTAGAAAGCTTAGCCATAAAAAGATAGAAAGCTATATTAAAACAGAGGAGTATATAGATAAGGCAGGTGCCTATGGAATACAAGGCCTAGGAGGAGTACTTATAGAAAGGATAGATGGCTGTTATTTTAATGTAGTGGGATTACCCTTATATAAATTGGACATTCTTTTAGAGAAGTATTTTGACATAAATTTATTATAATAAATTTATGGGTGGGATATTATGAAAGAAGGTATCAAGGTAAACAATAGCTATACAATAAAAGATCTTCCATTAAATGAAAGGCCAAGGGAGAAATTAAACAAATATGGAGTTAGTTCCTTGTCCAATGCAGAATTATTAGCTGTAATCATTAGAACAGGGCAGGGAGAGGACACAGCAATAGATTTGGCACATAGAATTCTAAGCATAGACAGCTCTGGAATTGGATTTTTAAGCCATGCGACTATAGAGGAGTTAAAAACTGTAAAGGGTATTGGAGATTGTAAAGCTGCTCAGATACAAGCAGCTATAGAACTAGGAAAGAGGATATCTAGCAGTAGGGATGACAAGATAAAAGTTGATTCACCCTTGGTATTAGTAGATCTACTAATGGAAAGGATGAGATACTTAAAAAAAGAGCATTTCAAAATTGCAATACTCGATACTAAAAATCAAATAATAAGTATTGAGAGGATTTCTATAGGTAATTTGAACGCATCTATAGTTCATCCACGAGAAGTATTTAATATTGCAATAAAGCGGAGCGCCAACTCCCTTATCTTGATACACAATCATCCAAGTGGAGATCCTACACCTAGTAAGGAAGATATAAATATTACCAATAGACTTATTGAAGCGGGAAGTATAATTGGAATTAAGGTATTAGATCATATAATAATTGGTGATAATAGATATATAAGTTTTAAACAAAGAAATATTATATAGGCTATAGAAAGGAAGGAGCAAATAACATGGGAATATTTAGTGCATTTACAAAGGATATGGGTATAGACCTAGGAACAGCGAACACATTAGTTTACATCAAGGGAAAGGATATTGTAATAAGAGAACCATCGGTAGTAGCCATACAAACCAACACCAAACAGGTATTAGCAGTTGGTGAAGAAGCTAAAAAGATGATAGGAAGAACCCCAGGAAGCATTGTAGCTATTAGACCATTGAGAGACGGAGTCATAGCTGATTTTGATATAACCCAAAGTATGCTTAAATATTTTATAAGAAGGGCATTACAAAAACGATCCCTATTTCAACCTAGGGTAGTAGTATGTGTGCCTAGTGGAGTAACAGAAGTAGAAAAAAGAGCAGTAGAAGAAGCTGCCATCCATGCAGGAGCAAGAGATGCATACTTAATAGAAGAACCAATGGCAGCAGCAATTGGTGCAGGCCTTCCAGTTCATGAAGCTACAGGTAGTTTAATAGTAGATATCGGAGGAGGTACTACAGAAGTAGCAGTTATATCCCTAGGTGGAATCGTTACAAGCAAGTCCATTAGGGTAGGTGGAGATGAGCTAGATGAAGCCATAGTAAACTATATCAAGAAAGAATACAGTTTAATGATTGGTGAAAGAACTGCAGAGGAAGTTAAAATTACCATTGGTTCTGCTAATATAAAAAATAAGGAAACAAAAATGCAAATAAGGGGAAGGGACTTAATCAGTGGATTACCAAAGACTATTGAGATAACCTCAAAGGAAATATATGAAGCCATGAGAGAGCCTATTTACAATATTCTAGAAGCTATTAAATCCACTTTAGAAAAAACCCCACCAGAATTAGCAGCAGATATTATAGAACAAGGGATAATGTTAACTGGAGGAGGAGCACTTCTTGATGGAATAGACCTACTCATTAAAAGTGAGACAGGCATGCCTGTTCACATAGCTGAAAATCCACTAGATTGTGTTGCCATTGGAACAGGAGAAGCTTTAAAAAGTATAGAGATTTTAAAGAAAACATTGTCTAGCAATAAAAGAACGGATTAAGTGGTGATATCATGTCCTTTTTTAAAAAATACAAAAATAGAATGATAGTGACCTTAGTTGCTATCATTCTAATTGTTATTATTGGTGTGACTAATAAAGATAGAATATCCTTATCACAAGGAGAAAAATTTATAGGAAATGTACTAACCCCTATACAGAAAATTTTCTATAGCATAAGCCAGAAATCTTTAAACTTTTTTGAAGGTTTAAAGGATATAGGCAATTTAAAAGAAGAGAATGAACAATTGAAGTTAAAGATTGCTGAATTAGAAGAAGAGAATAGACATTATGAAGATTTAATTGGCAAGTCCCCATATTTGAAAGAAGAAGCAGAGCTTTTAAAAAACACTACCTATAATTTAAAGTCGGCAAATGTCATTGGTAAGGAGCCAGGTAATTGGTTTGACAGATTTGTAATCGATAAAGGACTAAAGGATGGAATAAACAAAGGAGATACGGTGGTACAGGCAATAACAAAGGACGATAATATTATTGGTGAAGGAATGGTTGGTAGAGTAGTTGAAGTTGGAGATAATTGGGCTAAGGTCATCTCTATCATAGACGAAAATAATAAAATTTCCTTTAAATCCATTAGAACCCAAGATGGTGGTATGATATCGGGAAATGTAGGTGGAATGTTAAATGGATATTTATTTGACACCAAAGCAGATATAATGAAGGGGGACAAACTGTTCACATCTGGTTTAGGTGGAATATTTGTAAAGGATATATATATAGGTAAAGTTACAGAAGTCATAAAAAGAGATGAAAATTTGATGAAAAACATTGAAATAGAGCCAGCAGTAGACTTTAAAAAACTGTACAAGGTATTTATTATATCTAATGAAATGGTAGAGGGATTGAATTGAATACATTAATAATAGGTTTAATAATAGTAATCAACTTCATATTGGAAAGTGCTGTATTCCCCAATTTTAAAATATTTGGGATTTTGCCAAATACAGGCCTAATTATCATTGTTGCAATAGCTTTGTTAAAGGGAAGAAAAACTGGGAGTATTGTAGGATTGATAATAGGCCTATTACAGGATATTATTTTCAGTAGAGTAATTGGAGTAAATGGATTCTTGTACTTTTTTATTGGGTATTTTATTGGAATGGCAGAGAGCAAACTATCAAAAGACAATATATTAATACCTTTCATAATC
Source organism: Tissierellia bacterium (assembly GCA_012518955.1). Classification (GTDB taxonomy): domain Bacteria; phylum Bacillota; class Clostridia; order Tissierellales; family Tepidimicrobiaceae; genus DUNJ01. The sequence continues at coordinate 21,412 of JAAYRD010000129.1, forward strand.
ACACTAGGCTCTACTATAGGATACCATGCTTTTTATTATCTATTTATGTTTTTCTTAAACTATAGTACAAACTTTCCTGTTTTTTTCAAAAAAGTAGTATTATTTGAGATGATTTACAATGGTATAATAGCTGTTTTTATCTATAAATGGTTTTCTAAAATATTTGTAGCTCCTTCTGCAATGTTCAGAAGAAGATAGAGGTGAACTAATGTGAAATTGCTCGAAAAACTTAAAAATAGGTACAACATATTAATCATATTCTTAGTTATAATAATGCTAATACTCTCATTTAGATTAGCTACGTTGACGGTGGCACAGGGAGATTATTATAGGGATATTGCAGATAATAAAAGGTTAAAGGAAGTATATGTTACTGCACCAAGAGGAGAGATAAGGGATAGAAATGGTAGAATACTAGCTGAAAATAAGCCTAGTTTTACAGTTCAAATCCTAAAGGATGAGCTTAAAAATGTAAAAAAAGATGAAAAAAATGAGATTTTATTAACCTTAGCTAGACTTTTAGAAGAGGATGGAGTTATCTATGTAGATGACTTTCCAGTTGAATTCAATGTATTTGAATATTCAAAAGAAGAATTATATTCTAAGGAAAATATTTCGCCAATGGACAAAGTTGTAAACATTATAATTGAAAACAATCTATTGCCACAGATATTGGACACATATTATATACATCCAGATTATGAAGACCATTATCAATTCATAACCATAAACAAGGCCATACACGCCCTTGAACACAAAGGGATTGATATGCCTATTAAAACCGAATTAAACCAAAATGGAGTACAGGTAGATTACGATGAGAAAAAGGATATTGAATCCTGGAAAAAAAATCATGGAATCAATCAAAACTATACACCAAAACAATCCATAATAGCTCTAATTAAAGATGATAAAACAATTATAAGGAAGATAATAGATCACCCTATTTCAAGGGATTTAACATACAATATTTTAAAGGAAAGAAATTTAAATAAGGATATAATTTTAAAAGAATATTCTCTATCCTATGATGAAGAATATTTACAACAGAAGAGGGATCTTGTAAAAAACTTTAGCAACATTTCTCCTAAAACCAAGGCAAAGGATGATTTTGTAGAGATTGTAACGACTACAGCCTTAGCAGACATATTGGAAAAAGTAGAGGAAGTGGAGAACAATAGGGGCAAGATGGAGAAAGTAATTCCAGGTAAGATATTGATAGAAAAAATAGAAGAGAAAGATTTAAAGTCTCCGGTAAAAATAGATATTAATGAAGAAGAAAATACTGTCCTATATACCCATAAGGGTAAAAAAGGAAATAACAATGAAAATCCAATAAACACCTTGATTAACTTTGCTAAAGCCGAAGGATTGTTAAAGGACTTTATTACAGATGATAGCATTAAAGGAATAGCCCAAGAGGCTATATTAGCCAATGGTGTAAATCCTAAAATATCTATTTCAAAATGGGAATATATATCATTGGTCAATAAAAATGATTGGCTTGAAAGATTTAAAATTCCCAAGGATAAAAATGGAGAAGAAGTTTTTGAATACCTAAAAGAACATTTTGAAATCAATGACGATTTAAGCAAATATGAATCTAGGGCTATAATGTCCCTATATGACCAATTGGACAAACAAGGCCATAGGGCCTATCAACCCATAAATATAGCCTATGGAATCAAAGATACCACTGTAGCACGGGTAGAGGAAGGTATGGTAGATACACCAGCTATTCAAGTATCTGTAGAGCCGGTAAGGCATTATCCAGAAGGGGAGACTGCAGCTCATATACTTGGATACCTAGGTAAGATATCTCAACCCAATGAAATTGAAAAGTATGTAAAGGAAAACAAATATTCTCCCAATGATCTAATAGGTAAAACCGGTGTAGAAGAGAAATTCGAATCAGAACTTAGGGGAAAAAATGGAATCAAGCGGGTAGAGGTAGATGTTTTAGGTAATACAACCAATGTTATAGATGAGGAAAAGGCGGTACCAGGAAACAATATCTATCTAAGTATAGATTTAAAACTACAAAAGGTTACAGAAGATGTATTGAAAAGAACTTTAGAGGCAATACAAAGAGGTGGTACCTTTGAAAGCAAATGGGGGAATTATAAGTTTGGAACCAATAGGAAAAAGGGAAGACCCTATGTAAATGCCACCTCAGGAGCAGTAGTAGTAGAAAATGTAAAAACTGGAGAGATACTGGCTTTAGCTAACTATCCTGCTTATGACCCAAATCTATTTTCAACTGGAATATCCAGCACGGATTGGCTCAGTTTAATGCCAGAAAACGAAAATGATCTATTGGCACCTAGGCCGTTATATAATATAGCATTACAAACTGCAGTTCAACCTGGATCTACCTTTAAAATGATAACAGCTCTTGCAGCCTTGGAAAATGGCTTTAGCCCCACAAGAACCATAAGGGATATGGGATATGTGAATATTGGTCAACATACAAAGGGCTGTTGGATATGGAATTCTAGTCGAGGGACCCATGGGTCTGTAAATGTATATGATGCCCTGAGAGATTCCTGTAACTATTATTTCTACTCCCTAGCATTAGGTAGAAATCAAAGAACTGGTGAGTCCCTAGGCATGAGAGTAGATATTGAGGACATAGCAAATATTTCTAAAGAACTTGGACTAAATGATAAGACAGGCATAGAGATTGATATTCCCAATGAAGCGTCTGGAGGAGTGCCTAACCCTGAAAATAAAGTGCGGACAACAAAGGCAATATTAAAAAACAAACTTAGAGGAAGTATACAAAATTATATTAAAGAAGGGGAAGAGTTTTCAGAGGAAGAAATAGAAGAGAAGATAGAAGAAATAGTCAGTTGGACAGAAATGGTAGAACCCCTATCTAGAAATGAAGTAATAGATAGGCTAGATGAAATGGGAATAGACCCGGATAAACGTGTTCCAGGCACAAATTCAGGCTTAGCGGATACAATAAAGTACACTTACCTTGATTATGCAGGATGGAACATTACGGATACACTGGATATAACTATTGGTCAAGGCTATAACGCATATACTCCAATTCAGATGGCTAATGCTATATCTACCATAGCCAATGGAGGATATAGACACAAGGTTACAACTATAGATAAGATAAAAAACTTTGACAACACCAAGACCATATATGAAAGAAAAACTGATCCAACACGGATTAAGTTGAATAACTATGAAAACTTAGAGCATGTAAAGAAGGGTATGAGGAAGGTGGCTTCAGAAGGTACAGCAAGGAGTCAGTTTGGCAAATTTCCTGTATCTGTAGCAGCTAAGACAGGAACCGCTCAAAGATCAGGTATAAATCCAGCCACAGGGGACACCTATGATGACTATGCCTGGTTTGTAGCATTTGCACCCTATGAGGACCCAGAAATAGCAATATCTGTAGTCTTGTTCCAAGGTGGAAGCGGTGGATATGCAGGTCCCATAGCTAGGGAAATCATAGCAGAGTACATGGGATTAAATAGCGAGGCTGGGGAAGAGGAAGAAGTACCTTATAAAACTGAATTGGCTAGGTAGATACCTGCCAATTTAGTTTTATATAATTTACAAAATTAAAGGCCCCTATAAATTAGAAATATTTTAATAGAAATATATAAAATAAGAAGGATTTTATTAAAGTTTGAAGAATACATAGAGGTGAAGCATTTATGGAGGTATTAATGTGAAAGAGGGATTGATAAGTTTTAGGGGTATCAAAGAAGGAATATATATATATATAAAAGAGGGAGATTTTAACCATATTAAACAAGAATTAATTGAAAAGTTGAAAAAATCTATAGATTTTTTCAAAGGAGCTAATATTTTAGGGATAAAGGGAGAGGACCTTTCTAAAAACCAAAAAGAAGAACTACTCCAAATAATAAAAGATGAATATAAACTATCTCTATCTGAAGAAGGTTTACCTTCATATTTAGAACCTGAGGAAGTCTATGAGGATATTACAGATAGTATGACAAAGTTTATAAATTCTACCATAAGATCTGGACAAGTTATAGAATATGATGGTAGCATCGTTATTATAGGGGATGTAAATCCTGGAGCTTTAATCAGGGCAAAGGGAAATATTGTAATTTTGGGAACGTTAAGGGGAGTTGCCCATGCAGGCATAGATGGAAATGACAAAGCAATAGTAGCTGCCTACGATTTGCAACCAACCCAACTTAGAATAGGAAATATAATAGGCAGAAAACCAGATGGAGAAATAATTGCTTCTAAATTGCCGGAAGTTGCTAAAAGCCACAATGGAGAAGTTTTTATAGAACCATATTTACGAAAAACCAATAGATAGGAGGAATAATAGATGGGAAGAGCAATTGTAATAACCTCAGGAAAAGGTGGGGTAGGTAAAACTACTACAGCTGCAAATATAGGAACTGGATTAGCAATATTGGGCAATAAGGTTGTGGTAGTGGATACGGATATAGGTCTTAGAAACCTAGATGTGGTAATGGGTCTTGAAAACCGAATAGTATACGATATTGTAGACGTTGTTGAGGGAACATGTAGATTAAGGCAGGGGCTCATAAGGGACAAGCGATATGATGGGTTGTTCTTATTGCCTGCAGCACAGACAAAAGACAAGACAGCCATAAATCCTGAACAAGTACTAGAGCTTATAAACCAGTTAAAAGAAGAATTTGATTATATAATCATAGACTCACCTGCTGGAATAGAGCAAGGATTCCAAAATTCAATTGCGGGAGCCGATGAAGCCTACATAGTTACCACACCTGAAATATCCGCAGTAAGGGATGCAGACAGGGTAATCGGCTTATTAGAGGCAAAAGGATTGGATAGCCCTAAACTCATAATCAACCGAATTAGGCAAGATATGGTTAAAAGAGGAGACATGATGAATGTTGAAGATATAGTAGATATTTTAGCAGTGGATCTAATAGGGGTTGTACCAGATGATGAAGCAATAGTTATCTCAACCAACAAAGGTGAACC
>JAAYRD010000020.1 GCA_012518955.1 Tissierellia bacterium
AACAAAAACACTGGATTTTCCAGTGTTTTTTTATTATTTGTAGTATTTTGTCTAATGATTGTTAATAAGAACAATAACTAGATTGATGTGGATAGGATTTTGTGGATAAAATTATATTATGTAAAACAAACATCCTATAAACCACTAATTTAGTAAAAAGTATGTGTTTACATAAGTTATCCACTTATAAATGTGGACAATGTGGATAATGTGCATATATTATATTTGCAGAACATATCTATAAATGTATTTGAATTATTAGTTTCTTTTTTATATAATAAAGGTGACCAGTGATTACAATAAGTATTTAAAGCATTAAAAATCAAAATTATTAGTGAGCTTGTTTCAAAAAAATTTTTTAGGGTACATTATAATAGAGTACTTACATAAGTGCTTTATTATGTGTAAAGACTAGGAAGGAGTGGTAAATAATATGGTAGCCAAAAAAACTCCACTTTATGATGAGCATGTTAAGCTTGGTGGAAAAGTAGTTGATTATGCAGGGTGGTACCTCCCAGTACAGTACGAAGGTTTAATTGCAGAGCATGAGGCAGTTAGAAATGCAGCAGGCCTGTTCGATGTATCACATATGGGAGAAATTGTTGTTAAAGGAAAGGACGCATTAGCCTATCTGCAGTATCTATTAACAAATGATATATCATCTATTGAAGATGATCAGATTATCTACACTATGATGTGTTATCCTGATGGTGGGGTAGTAGACGATTTTCTAGTATATAAATATGACGATGAAGAATACTTACTTGTTGTAAATGCAGCTAATACGGAAAAAGATTTCAAGTGGATGATAGATAACAAAAAAGATTTTAACATTATAATTGAGAATATATCCGATCAAATAGGTGAGGTTGCCATTCAAGGGCCAAAATCAGAAGAGATATTACAAAAACTTACTGATACAGATCTTTCTAAGATAAAACCTTTCCATTTCGATAGGAAAGTAGTTGTTTCTGGAATTGAGTGTATGGTTTCACGTACAGGATATACTGGGGAAGATGGATTTGAAGTCTATTCACCAGCAGAGGGTATAGTAAAGATTTGGCAAGATTTACTAGATGCAGGCAAGGATGAAGGTATTAAACCTACAGGTCTAGGCTGTAGAGATACCCTTAGATTTGAAGCGGGTATGCCTTTATACGGTAATGAAATATCTAAGGAGATTACACCATTAGAAGGTGGATTGAAATTCTTTGTGAAATTAGACAAAGAGGAAGATTATATAGGGAAAGAGGCACTTAACAAACAGTGGAATGAAGGCCTAAAGAGAAGAGTAGCCGGATTTGAGGTATTAGGAAGAGGTATACCAAGATCAGGCTATGAGGTATATAAAGACGGTGAAAAAATTGGTCATGTAACTACAGGCTATATGTCACCGACTTTGAAGAAAAACATAGGAGTAGCCCTAATAAAAACTGAAGAAACTGAATTAGGCAATGAGATCGACATAATGATTAGAAATAAACCTGTGAAGGCTGTTGTAATTAAGAGAAGATTTTTATAAAAATAAAATATAAATGAAAAAAATGAGGAGGGTTCAAATATGAAGGTTGTTAAAGATTTATTTTACACAGAGGATCATGAATGGGTTAAGGTTGATGGAGATGAAGCTTATATTGGACTAAGCGATTATGCACAAAATGCTCTAGGAGATATTGTATATGTAGATCTTCCTGAAGTTGAAGATGAGTTCGATAAAGAGGAAGGTTTTTCAGCTGTAGAATCAGTAAAAGCAGCTGCAGATATCTATATGCCAGTAGGTGGAACAATCCTAGAGATAAATGAAGATCTATTTGATAATCCTGAATTATTGAACCAAGATCCATATGAGAATTGGGTAGTGAAAATTAAGGTAGCCGATAAGGCTGAATTAGATGAATTGATGACAAGCGAGGAATACGAAAAGTTCTTGGATGAGGAGGTTTAAAATATGTATCCTTACATCCCAAATACCAAAGACGATGAGCAGAGGATGTTGGAAGCCATAGGGTTTAATAAAATCGAAGATCTATTTAGTGATATACCAGATAATGTAAAATTAAATAGAGATTTGGACCTAAAACCGTCAATGTCAGAACTAGAAGTGGCCAATTATATAACAAAACTTTCAAAAGAAAATACCACTATAAATGATTTGACATGTTTTTTAGGAGCAGGAGCCTATGACCATTATATTCCTTCAATAGTTGGACATATTACATCGAGAAGTGAATTTTATACATCCTATACACCATATCAAGCAGAAATAAGCCAAGGTACTCTACAGTATATTTTTGAGTATCAAAGCCTTATATGTAACTTAACGGGGATGGATGTAGCCAATGCTTCTTTATACGATGGAGGTACGGCGATTGCTGAAGCAGCATTTATGGCATCCAATGTAACTAGAAGACAAGAAATAGTTATATCTAAGACTGTTAATCCACAGGCTAGAGAAGTATTAAAAACCTATGCGCATCTTCAAGGAATAAAAGTAATTGAAGTTGAAGATGAAGGTGGAGTAACGAATCTTGAAGAATTACAAAGCCATGTGACCGATAAGACAGCAGCGGTTATTGTTCAAAGTCCAAACTTCTTTGGCATTATTGAAGATATAGAAGCTATTGAAAAGGTAGCCCATAGTCAAAAGAGAACCCTATTGATTGCAAGCGTAGACCCAATATCCTTAGGTATACTTAAAACACCAGCTTCTTTAGGTGTGGATATTGTAGTAGGAGAAGGTCAAGCGCTAGGTATTCCATTAAGCTTTGGTGGTCCTTACCTTGGGTTCATAGCAACAAAAAAATCCCATATGAGGAAGTTACCAGGAAGGATTGTAGGAGAGACTATAGATACAGAAGGCAAAAGGGCATTTGTGCTAACACTGCAAGCTAGAGAGCAGCATATAAGGAGAGAAAAAGCAACATCTAATATTTGTTCCAATCAAGGAATCAATACGCTAGCAGCTGCAGTATACCTAGTTACTTTAGGTAAAAAGGGCTTAAGAGAAGTAGCTCTTCAAGCAACACAAAAAGCTCATTATGCTATGAATGAAATAACAAAGTCAGGTAAATACAAACCTTTATTTGACAAACCATTCTTTAAGGAATTTGCTATAACAAGCTCTGCTGATGCAGATGAAATAAATAGCAAGTTGTTAGAGGAAAAAATACTTGGAGGTTACTCATTAGGAAAAGAATATCCCCAATATAAAAATGGAATACTCTATGCTGTCACTGAAAAGAGGACTAAAGAAGAGATTGATAGATTGAGTTCTGTATTGGAGGGGATGATATGAGAAAATATAATGAATTGATATTTGAATTATCAAAACCTGGAAGAACAGCTTATAGACTTCCAGAAAATGATGTGGAAAATATTGCAGTTGAGGAATTGATCCCAGCTGAATACCTAAACGATGATGAATTAAACCTTCCAGAAGTAAGCGAAGTTGATATAATAAGACATTATACCAACTTATCGGATAAAAACTTTGGTGTAGATACAGGGTTTTATCCACTAGGATCCTGTACTATGAAATATAATCCAAAGATAAATGAAGACATGGCAAGCCTTGATGGATTTAAAAACATCCATCCACTTCAATCAGAAGAAACAGTGCAAGGTGCATTAAAGCTTATGTACGAATTGGATAAAGCTTTATGCGAGATAGCTGGAATGGATAAAATGACTTTACAGCCAGCAGCTGGGGCTCATGGAGAGCTTACAGGATTAACTTTGATTAAGGCATACCATGAAAATAGAGGAGATACTAAAAGAACAAAGATAATAGTACCAGATTCAGCTCATGGTACCAACCCTGCATCAGCTATTATGGCTGGATTTGATACCATAGAGATTAAATCAACCAAAGATGGCCTAGTAGACATAGAAAGCTTAAAGGCAGCTTTAAGTGATGAGGTTGCAGGATTAATGCTAACTAACCCTAATACTCTTGGGTTATTTGAAAAGGATATAAAAGAGATAGCAGATTTAGTTCATGGATGTGGCGGATTGTTATATTATGATGGAGCCAATGCTAATGCTATATTAGGCCAGGCAAGACCTGGAGATATGGGATTTGACGTAGTGCATTTCAATATCCACAAAACATTCTCTACACCTCATGGTGGTGGAGGACCAGGAAGTGGACCAGTAGGAGTTAAGAAGATTCTATTGGACTTTATACCAACACCAACGGTAGAAAAGGATGGAGATAGGTATTACCTAGATTATGATTATCCAAAGTCCGTTGGAAGAATGAAAGATTTTTATGGTCATTTTGGTATATTGGTAAGAGCTTATACCTATATATTGACAATGGGTAGAGATGGATTGAAGAAAGCTAGTGAAATGGCGGTTCTTAATGCTAACTATCTGGGACATAGATTAAAAGATCACTATAACTTGCAAGAGGATACCATATTTAAACATGAATTTGTTCTTGCTGGTTTGAAGGATGGATTGTCGGAGGTAACTACACTGGATGTAGCTAAGAGATTGCTAGACTATGGATATCATCCACCAACAGTTTATTTCCCACTTATTGTCAATGAAGCATTGATGCCTGAGCCAACAGAATCTGAAAGTAAAGAGACTCTAGATGAGTTTGCAGATGCGTTGATTAAGATAGCGGAAGAAGCAAGGGAAAATCCAGAAATATTAAAAGAAGCACCTCATAATACTCCAGTAGGAAGGGTAAATGAAACACAGGCTGCAAGGAATCCTGTGCTTAAATACGAAGGGTAGGTGGACGCTACTTGACTAAGAATATAGCAGTTATTGGAGCGGGTCCAGGAGGATATGTAGCTGCAATTAGAGGAGCCCAGTTAGGTGCAAATATCTATCTTATTGAAGACAGGGAAGTAGGGGGAACATGCCTCAATCGAGGCTGTATCCCTACTAAAACCTACTTTAGAAATGCTGAAATAATGAGAACCTTAAGACAGTCCCAAGATTTTGGGATAACGGTGGATAATTATTCATTAGACGGAAAGGCATTGCAAGATAGAAAGACAACTATAGTCAACCAACTAGTTAAGGGCATCGAGCAGTTGATACGCTCATATAGTAATATAGAATTTATTCCTGGAAGAGCATCTATAAAGGACAAGAATACTGTATTAGTAAAATTGAAAGATGGCGAAACTCGTGAAATCGCTGTTGATAATATAGTAATTGCAACAGGCTCTGAACCAACTATGACGGAAACAAAGGGTGTGGAGCTAGAAGGAGTAATTACAAGTGACGATCTGTTAGAAATGGAAGAAATTCCAGAAACCTTAATTGTAATAGGTGGAGGAGTAATAGG
>JAAYRD010000130.1 GCA_012518955.1 Tissierellia bacterium
AAGTGGAAGTGGTAAGTTAGGAGGCTCAAGTATGAATAATTATTTTAACATAGAAGATACAATTTATGATATTACAGAAAGGTATCCCGAAACTATAGATGTATTTGTATCCAATGGATTTAAGCAGATTGAGGACGAAAACATGAGAAAAATTATGGGAAAGACTATTTCATTGAACATGGCTTGTATAAGTAAAAGATTGAATATAGAATTATTTGCTAAAAAACTAATAGATGCTATAGAGGAGAATAGAATATCCCAAGATTCCACCCTTATTTCTCCTAAGGAATATGGTGGAGATATAAGGATTGAAGGAGTTCTGCCTTGTCCAGTTAGAATTCCCTTATTAGAGGGATTTAATGATTGGTTGGATGAAAATAAAGAAGGATTTGATTTTAAAATAGATTATGAATTAAAATCTGCTCATATAGGGGTAGATTGGATAAGGGAGAAAATCAAATTAGATAATGAGGAATCCTTAGCCGATTTATTCATATCTGCTGGATTTGATTTGTTCTTTGATAAGGATTTGATGGGTAAGTTTAAATCCAAAGGTATATTTGAAGATATATCCGGTTTAGATAGATTGAACAAGGATTTTGACAATGATGAGATAGATTTAAAAGATCCACAGAAACAATATTCAATAATAGGAGTTGTACCAGCGGTTTTCGTTGTAAATACAGAGGAATTGAAAGGACGAGATTTTCCTAGAACATGGGAAGACCTATTAAAGCCAGAATTTGAAGACTCCATATCCCTTCCCATAAATGATTTTGATTTATTTAATGCAATATTGCTAAATATATATAAAAACTATGGACAAGAAGGTGTTGCAAGCCTTGGGAAATCATTACTAAGAAGTATGCATCCATCGGAAATGGTCAAATCCCATATCAAGAAAGGGGATTTTAAGATACCAACTGTAACAGTAATGCCTTATATATTTACCCAGATGATAAAATCTGATAGTCCATTAAAGCCTGTTTGGCCAGAAGATGGTTCTATAATTAGTCCAATATTTTTATTGACTAAAAAGAAAAGCAAGAAGAAAATAAAACCCTTTGTGGATTTTTTCTTCTCCAAAGAATTGGGAGAAATATTCTCCAACAATGGAAAATTTCCCTCTACAAATCCAGAGGTGGAAAATCATCTTAGAGAAGATAATAAATTTATGTGGCTTGGATGGGATTATATCAATAATAATGATATAGGCGAATTGATAAGAAACTGTGAAGATATATTTCATAATTTAGCTTAGGAGGTTAATAATAGATGAATTTAATTATATTTTCAGGTCCTCCATCGTCAGGAAAGACCTCGATAATATTAAAAACCATAGATGCATTGAAGCAAAGGAATATTTCTGTAGGAGTGGTGAAATTCGACTGTCTTTATACAGATGACGATCTGTTGTATGAAAAAGCAGGGGTGCCAGTAAAAAAAGGACTTTCGGGTGCTCTTTGTCCAGATCATTTTTTTGCATCAAATATAGAAGAAGTGGTAAAGTGGGGCAATCGAATGAAGCTGGATATGCTAATTACCGAATCAGCAGGTCTTTGCAATAGATGCTCACCCTATATAAAAGATATAAAAGGAGTTTGTGTCATAGACAACTTATCTGGAATCAATACGCCTAAGAAGATTGGACCTATGCTAAAATCTGCAGACATTGTGGTCATTACAAAAGGAGATATAGTATCCCAGGCAGAAAGAGAAGTATTTGTCTCTAAAGTAAACTCTGTAAATCCAAAGGCAATTACTATCCATGTAAATGGACTTACAGGTCAAGGAGCCTATGAATTAAGCACTTTAATATTTGACGAAGAACAGAACATAGACTCAGTAGAGGGGATGGAACTGAGATTTTCAATGCCAGCAGCCATGTGCTCCTATTGTCTAGGTGAAACAAGAATAGGGGAAGTTTTCCAGATGGGAAATGTAAGAAAGATGGAATTAGGTGATGGTGATGAATAAGCTTACAATAGAGCAATTAGAGGAAAAATATCCATTTGTAATAGGGTATTTTGAAGAGAACAAGTTGGATACTACAGGGCATAAAAATAAAACCTTTAAAGAATATCTAGATAGTTTTAGCCAGGAATATATAGAGGATTGGGCTATAAATAGGGAAAAGCTGATAGATGATTTAGAAAAATATATAGAACAGATGAAACAATTTTTAAGCTTAGATGAAGAGGAAAGAATAAAATCCTTAACTATATTACCAGGTTATGATAAGGATGGAAAAGAAGAAAAGTTTCAGGAGATAACCATTCAAACCTCGGAGATAATTTCCATAGTGGGACCTACAGGTTCGGGAAAAAGTAGATTATTGGCAGATATTGAATGGACGGCCCAAGGGGATACTCCTACAGGAAGAGGGATTTTGATAAATGGAGAATTGCCAGATAAGAAATGGAGATTTTCCTCTAACAATAGATTAGTAGCCCAACTTTCCCAGAATATGAACTTTGTAATGGACCTGCAGGTTCGAGAATTTTTAGAGCTACACGCCCAGAGTAGATTGGTAGAAGATGTGGAGGGAGTTACAGATAGGATTATCCAAGCTGCTAATAAACTAGCGGGAGAGGAGTTTGACTTGGATACTCCAATTACATCTTTAAGTGGAGGCCAATCTAGAGCCCTTATGATAGCGGATACAGCAATCTTAAGTTCATCTCCTATAGTATTAATAGATGAGATAGAGAATGCAGGAATAGATAGAAAAAAGGCTTTGGATTTATTGATATCTGAAGATAAAATCGTGTTAATGGCAACCCATGATCCTATATTAGCTTTGATGGCAGATAAAAGGATAGTAATTAAAAACGGCGGTATAGCCAATATAGTAGAAACTAGTCAAGAAGAAAAGGAAATATTGGTTGAATTGGAAAGTATGGATAGTATTATTCAAGGAATGAGAAATGATTTAAGGGATGGTAGAAGTTTACAATTTCAATTTTATAGAGGAGGAAATCAAAATGCATGATGGATGTACAGGAACTTTTGAAAATGGAAAAATGGTAGTGGACAAGATTAGGATGATGGGATTCAATACTAGGCTGATGCCACCTGGAATTATAATAAGATGTGTAGAATGTGGTAATGAAATTGAAATGACCCATTTGGAAAGTAAATGTCCTAAATGCAATATGGTATATGGGGTAACCCCTTGTTCTGCATCGGACCCAGAGAAAATAATGGCCGCAGGCAAAAATTATTAGGTTTTGATAAATAGTAAAAATATTTATCAATTGGTAACATGGGTTACGGAAATGCTAAAAACTTTCTAATATAATGCTAGATGAAAGATATGAAGATGATAAAAAAATAGGGGGGTTAGAAATAATGAGTATGTTTTGTTATCAATGTCAAGAGGCAGCAGGTGGAAAAGGATGTACAAAGGTAGGAGTATGTGGTAAGACAGCAGATCTTGCTAATTTACAAGATTTGATGATATATGCTCTTAAAGGTATCTCAGAGCTAGGATTAAAAGCTGATGAAGCAGGAATTGAGATGCCAAGACTAGATAGATTTGTAATAGAAGGATTATTTATGACTATTACAAATGCAAACTTTGACAAGGACAGATTCTTTGAGAAGATAAAAGATGCCCTTAAATTAAGAGATGAATTAAAAGATGAACT
>JAAYRD010000021.1 GCA_012518955.1 Tissierellia bacterium
CCACTAAGAAGTTCATCAATCTATCCGAAGATGTCATGATTAGTTCTCCGTTCGACTTGCATGTGTTAGGCACGCCGCCAGCGTTCGTCCTGAGCCAGGATCAAACTCTCATAAGAAAGTTTGCCTTACTCTTATTTAATATCTTCGATAAGCTCGAAGTTCGCTCAAAGTATTTCACACTGTTTAGTTGTCTAAGTTCATTTGCACCGCTCCATTGACGATGCTTTATTAATATAACACGTTTAAAAGTCTTTGTCAATATCTTTTTTTAAAAACTTTTTATCTTGTGTCTGTCGCCAAAGCTTAGCTCATCTGTTTATTGACGACATTGAATAATCTAACATATATCTCGAAAGTATTCAACCTGTTTAATCAGTTAAATATCCACAATTGTTGTTGCTATCCTCATTTTTGTCTATATTGCTCTTCTTTTCTAACTATTGTTTTGAATATCTAAGTTTAATACATCTAATTGTCTGACCTGATTCCTTACTGTATCATCATTAGGGTTTAGCATATAAGCCGCGTTAATGTCCTCTATCGCCTTCTCCTTCAAACCTAGCTTCATATATGCCATTCCTCTATTAAATACTATTTTATAATCATTATCATCTAATTTGATTCCTTTATTAAATATATTTATAGCTTCATCTATGTCTCCTAAACTAAATAAACAAATACCTAATTCATTATATAAATTAACATCCTTTCCATTCAGGTTAATAGCCTCATAAAAAAACCCAATGGCATTTTCATAATCTCCTAGCCCCTTATATGCTAATCCAGATAAGTAAAAAACATTCCACCATGTTCTATGTTTTTGGGTTAATTCCAAAAATCTTTCTAGGGCAGCTTCATATTCTCCACGATTTAAATAGTTCAATCCTTCTTCAAAATTAACATCATCTGTTAATAGATCTAGCTGTTCTCTTACCTCCTGTAAATGCTCTTCATTATCTCTTAGTTTCATATATTTTTCCCATGTCAGTTTTGCTTTCAAAAATTGATTAAAGTACCTATAGTAATATCCTAACTTATAATAAGCTGGTGCAAATTCTTCTGAAATATCAAGTAAGTTTTCTAAACAATTCGTGGACTCCAATATAAAATCATTAGCCTTTTTTACCTCTCCCCTATTAATAAAATCTTTCGATAGGTTTTCAAGACATAGAGCATAGTTGAATAAACCTTGGATATTTTCTTTATTTATATGGGTCAATGCCCTAAAAAACAATGTTCCTATCTCATAATCATTGCTTTGGATATATTTAAATCCTCTATATAGAATATAATCCTCTATATTAGAATCATAACTATAGAGTATCTCGATATATTCATCTTTATATTTAAAATCCCGATCAATTCCTAATATATATATAATCCCTTCTATCAAATGGGACGCTTTAAATTCGTTTTCTATTGCTCCATCATTTACTTCTTTTAATAAAGTATCTGTCACTATAGGTAAAGGAAGATCATCTTCTATTGTATAATCCCCTACATCCACACGTGCTCCTTTCTTTAACTCTATAAATGAAACTTTATCAGTTTTATCTAAGAAATATTTATTTATTGTTTTCACATGACCACCTTCTAATCATAAAATTTATTCATATACATTCTCTTTCTCCTAGTACTTGTACTCAATATTTTAAATAAATGTCCTCTATATATCATAATAAAAGAAAACAAAGCTTGGCCTAAAATATAAAGACCGATACCTTTAAGAGTAAAATTAAAGCTGAGAGACAAATGGATTGTAAAAATATTTAATATTAAAGTATCGGTAATCAGATACAAAATAGAGTGGAAAATAACATTTGGTAACAACCAGTTTAGCCAATTTTCCTCCATAAACTCAAAGGCATACTTAATACTTTCACCTGAAGAATAGTGTTTTTGATAAATGGTCTCAGGCAATGGATTTAGAGTTACTAATATAAGTATACTAACTATTTTACTTAATAATCCTGCGTTAGCTCCTGCCATTTGTAAAGGTATAGATAATAGATAGGAGCCTATCCAAGCTATAAAAAATATCCCATATATCTTTCGTAAAAAATATTTAAACCCATCCTTAAAATCCTCTATGGTAATCCTATCATAGTTGATTATATTAAATAATAAGTATAAATAATTAGATATAAGGCTACTACTCACAATTGCCATAATCAAACCCGCTAGAATTGATAAAACACCTCTAAATAGTGTATTTACAGTCATTATCATAAATACATTTAAAAACATATATACTAGACCCGTAAAAATTATAATCCAATTCTTACTAAAACTTTTTATACTCTTTTTAAATGTACTTTTATTTACCAACATTATATCCTGTAATAAATCCAATTTCACCACTCCTTTATATAAATTCTGTTATATTATATGTTCTGCATCTATCTATAACACCGTCCTTAAATTCAAATAATATATAGGTGTCCTTAATTATTTCATCAGTCATTTTATAATTGTTTTCAGTTAATTTAAATATATCGATTTTAAATCCCTCAATATGAATTTTATTTATAATCTTTTTAGTAGGTTTATCTCTGTGGTGAATTAAAAGCAAGTTTAATAATTCTTCATTTTTTAAAATATCATGTTTCCCTCTTTGTAATAAGTTTGTATCTATTCTTTCTAAGTATTTAGGAATATTAGAGTGTCTATTATTATAGATGTAATCATATTTTATTAGCTCATTTAAGGTATCTAAATCAGAAAAACCTTTGTATCTACAGAAATTGAATAAAATCTTATATAGCCTATTTCTACTATGGGAAACCGTATGATAATTTTTCATTTCCCAATAATTTAAATAATCTTCAAAAAAATCAAATGCTGTTTTATATTTGTTTCTAATAACATAGTTTAGAATATTTTTAAAATATCCTTCATTATAATATTTTTCTACTAAGTCTTCAATACCCTTTAATCTAAGCATTTCTCCATAAGTTATATAATCTGTTTCCAGAATCTCATATGGTGGTATATCTAAAAACTTAAATCCATATTTTTCTTTGCCATTTCTCAATCCAGATCCTTTTAATAGTTTTAAAAATCCTAATTGTATTTTTTCAGGTTGAATCTCATATACATCGTTAAAGGATTTTTTAAAACTATTATAGTCTTCATAGGGAAGTCCCGCTATTAGATCTAAATGTTGATGTATGTTTCTAAAGCTTTTTATTTCTTCTGTTACTTCCTTCAATTTCTGAAAATCTGTTGTTCTGCCAATAGCATCTATGGTCTTTGGATTGGTGGACTGAACTCCTATTTCAAATTGAAATAAGCCTTCTTTAGCATGTTTAATAAATTCTAGCATATCGTCATCTAGTAAATGAGCTGTTACTTCAAAATGAAAATTCATGTCTTTAGGATTTTTATCCATTATAAAATTCATAATTTCCATAGCATATTTTTTATTTGCATTAAAGGTTCTATCTACAAATTTAACCTGTCTTACTTTAGCATCGATAAGTTTCCCCAAATCTTCTTTGACTCTATCTATGCTAAAGTATCTAACCCCTTTTATGGTAGAGGACAAGCAAAATTGACAATTAAAAGGACACCCTCTAGAACTCTCAAAGTAAACAATCTTATTTTCAAAATCATTACCAACTTCTTCATAGGGTGATGGTATAATATCTAATTCTTTTATTAAAGGTCTAGGAGTATTTTGTACAATACTATTTCCATCCCTATAGATGAGACCACTTATATTTTCATAGTCATCTTTTTTATTAATTATACTACTCAACAATTCTCTTAGAGTTATTTCTCCTTCGCCGAATATAATAAAATCTATAAAGCTATTCTCCACAAGAATTTGAACCCCATCAAAGGATACTTCTGGTCCACCTAATATTATTTTAATATCAGGATTAATAATCTTAATCATTTCACATATTTTTAATATTTCTTCCCTATTCCATATATAAGTAGAAAATCCTATAATATCCGGCTTTTCTTTATATAGTTCTCCAACTATATAATCTATGTTTTGATTAATGGTAAACTCCATTAATTTTATATTAGATATGTCTTTGGAATAAGCTTTTAAATATCTAATAGATAAAGATGAATGAATATAACTAGCATTTAAAGTTGTTAATATAGTTTTCATAACTTTTACCTTCCTTTTTTAAGCTACATACATTATAACATACCCTATTTCAATCTTACATTAATTAGTTTTTATTTAAGCTTCCTAATTTTTTGTTTATTTTTGTAGGATTGAAAGGTTTTTGAAAAAAGTATAGAATATAATGTAGTATAATTAATATAATTATAATACCAACTTATGAAAGGAGTCTATAAATGAGAGAATTCGACAAAGTATCCATCCAAGAAATACCTAAGGAACATTTACTACTAATAATTGAGGCATTGGAATATACAGGCACTGAAACAAATGTTGAAGCTTTTATCCATTTGAAAAACAGTATTTTAAAGGAGTTAAGTTCACTGGCCGAAAGTAGCGAAGAAGAATTTCTAGAGTATTTACATAAGTCTTAATATCTATAAATTCATACTTGCTATCAATCCTTATAAAAAAACCTTCCGCAATCGGAAGGTTTTAGTTACCTTACAAGCTTATAAGTACCCAATTTGGTATCTAAGTATGTGATAATTTCATTGTCTGTTTCCTCTTTTTTTATTACCTTAGACCAGTTTAATAAAGAGTGGAAGAAGATATCTCCTTCATCAAATTGAAAAACATCAGGTAAATCATACTTCTCGATCTTTAAGGCTTCTGGATCTATTCTTCCCTTTCTTAATCTATAAACATAAGTACCTAAACTATTATAACAATTAGCCAAATTGGCATCATATCCATATTTCTTCGTTAAACTGGCTCCTATACATTTACCAATGGTACTATTACCAATTATATTATCCCGATAAACCCTTATACAATCTTGCAAGCTTTCAAACCATCTAGTAAAAGACAAGTTTAAAACATTTAGAGCGTATATCTTAAACCGTTCAAAATCAATGGAAAATTCTCCCTTGTAATCTTCCATTGGAGCCCTAAAGTGGTTTTGGTAATTAGCCATGAATTCAACTTGAGACAAATTAATTATCTCTCGTTTCAAACTATCAATTACATCTCCTTCATCCATTATAATTAAATGTAATAACTTGGCTATAAGTAGAGCTTCTATTATTGTTTCCATATTTCCAGTTGTAAATAATACATTTTTTATTATTTCTTCTCTTGTAATCGAATAATCTTCATTAGCTAGTACTATAGGAATTATTCGTAATAATACTGTATCATCTCTATTGTGCCAATAAATATATGAATCTATATTGGTAACTATATTCATCAATGATGGGTTTTGTCCATGTCTATAATGTTTCCAAAGTTTTATCTCTTCAACGTATCTCCTATAATCTATATTTACCCCTCGATCCTTTTGAGATGGCATAAGGGATTTTATAGTTATTATTATTAAATCTGTAATATGGGAAGGCCCATTATTCTTCTTGTTATCTTCCATAAATGCCATCATAAGAGGTTCTTTGATTCTTTCTAAATCCATATTAACTATCCCTACATTCTATCTGGGGCTTTCATTCCCAGTAAACCTAATCCTACTTTTAATACTGTTTTAGTGGAATATACCAACATTAATCTTGCATTTTTTAAATTCCCTTCAGCTGATAACACTGGACAGCTGTTATAGAATTTGTTAAAAGCTTTGGTTATCTCTATTATGTGTCTGGCTATAATAGATGGCTCATATTTATTTAATGCATCTAGTACTGCATCAGGAAATTTATATAAAAACCTTATTAGATTTATTTCATCTTCATCGTTAAGCAATCCATAGTCTACTTCATTATCTAATTTAAAGTTGCCTTTTTCCAATAAACTGCTTGCCCTAGCGTGAGTGTATTGAACATAGGGACCTGTTTCTCCTTCAAAACTAAGAGTTTTTTCCCAGCTAAATATATAATCTTTAATTCTATTATTAAATAATTCTTGGAATATAATAGCTCCTATTCCAACTTCCTTTGCAACCTCTTCTTTGTTCTCTAAATTAGGATTTCTCTCTTCCATTATCTTTAATGTGCTTGCTATTGCCTTTTTCAAAACATCCTCTAAGAATACAACTCTACCTCTTCTAGTAGATAAAGTTCCATCTTCCAGACTTACCATCCCAAAGGGTACATGAACACAGTCATAGGCCCAGTCATATCCCATTAAATCGATAACTTTTATCCATTGTCTAAAATGCAAATTTTGTTGGGATCCTACTACATATATATTTTTGTAAAAATCATACTGTTCTTTTCTATATATTGCTGCTGCTATGTCTCTTGTAGTATAAAGAGTAGAACCATCGCTTTTTTTGATTAGAGCCGGTGGCATATCATACTCTTCTAAATCAATAATCAATGCTCCCTTAGATTCTTGGAGTAATCCCTTATCCTCCATCTCTTCGATTACTTTTGGCATTTTATCAGAATAAAAACTTTCACCTGCATAGGAATCAAACTTAATGTTTAATAAATCATATACTTTGTTAAACTCTTTTAAACTAACATCCCTAATCCATTGCCACAGTTCAAGAGCCTCTTCATTCTTTTCTTCCAACTCCTTAAACCAATATCTAGCTTCGTCTCGTAAGCTCTCATCTTTTTCAGCTTCTTCATTAAACTTAACATATAGTTTCAATAGCTCATTAATGGGATCTGCTTCAATAACTTTCATATCCCCCCATTTTTTATAGGCTGCAATAAGCATTCCAAATTGAGTTCCATAATCTCCTAGATGATTTAATGCCAAAGTATCAAAACCTTGAAATTTAAATATCTTAAATAAAGAATTTCCTATAACCGTAGATCTAATATGCCCTATATGAAAGGGTTTTGCTATATTAGGTGATGAAAATTCAACTAAAGCCTTCCTGCCTTGACCTATATTGGTTGACCCAAATTTTTCACCTTTTGTCTTTATATTATCTATTACAGTTTCTGCTAACTTTGTCTTGTTTATAAAAAAATTTATATAAGGGCCTACATTTTCAATTTTTTCAAAGTAATCCCCACCGTCTAGTTTGTTTGCTAACTCTTCTGCAATTAAGTTAGGAGCCTTTCTGAAAGTCTTTGCTAGCCTAAAGCAAGCAAAAGCATAGTCTCCCATATTATAAGAAGGGGGAATTTCTATTAAAGATTCTATTTCTTCCTTATCTAATCCACTATCAATTTCCAATATTGAGTTTACTACTTCCTTTTTAAAATCTATCATATTATTTGCCTCCTATTAGTAAATAAAACTACAATCTCATATAAGAGACGATAGTTATCCTTTAATCTCTATTACGGTAACTCCATCTCCACCTTCTCCATATTTCCCAATCCTAAAGGACTTAACAAGTTTATGCCCTTTTATATAACCTTTTATACCATCCCGTAGGACTCCCGTTCCCTTTCCATGTATAATATAAACTTCTTTAATCCCAGCGATATAGACATCATCTATATATTTGTCCAGCTCCAGTAAAGCTTCGTCTAGGGTTTTCCCTCTCAAATCAATTTCATTTTTTACATAAGATGATTTAGATTTAATAATATTTTTTGTGCTTGTTACAGTTTTATTAGTACCTTCATCTTCCGATAGTTTTAAAGTAGATATATGAACATTGACCTTCATTATTCCTACTTGTACAGATACATTCCCATTGTCATCAGGAAGCTCTAATACATTCCCTATCTGGTTTAAAGACAGTACCTCTACCGTATCCCCTATTTTCAAGTTTTTAGGTGGTTCTTTAGACTGTACATTTAGTACATCTTGAGATAAAGAATTTTCCACTTCATTTAAACTTAATTTAAGTTTTCTTTGGGATTCCTGAATTTTTTTACTTCTATCTCTATCAATGTCTTTAGATATTTGTTTTAGTTCATCAATTATATTATCGGATTCTTTTTTCGCTCTTCTTAATATATTCCTTGCTTCTTCCTTGGCTTTCAGAATAGTATTTTCTTTAGATTTTTCTATCCTTTCTTTTTCTGCACTTAATTGCTTTTTTAATTCTTCCACCTCATGTTTTAGCTTCTCCGCTTCAAATTTACTTTCCTCTATAATTCTTCTGTCTTTATCTATAGCTTGTAATACATCTTCAAATTCTACATTCTCCTTAGATACCATCTCTTTCGCATAATCAATTATATAGTCTGGTAAACCTAATCTTTGAGATATTTCAAAAGCATTAGATTTCCCCGGAACCCCTATTAACAATCTATAGGTAGGGCTTAGTGTTTCCACATCAAACTCTACTGAAGCATTCCGTACATTTTCAGTAGTTAAGGCATATACCTTCAGCTGACTATAATGTGTTGTTGCAATAGTCCTTATGTTTGACTTCAATAAATGATCCAATATTGACATAGCTAAAGCTGCACCCTCCGTAGGATCAGTTCCAGCACCCAATTCATCAAATAGTACTAAGCTATTATGTTCCACATTCTCTAATATGCTAACTATATTGGTCATATGAGATGAAAACGTACTTAAGCTTTGTTCTATGCTTTGCTCATCTCCAATGTCAGCAAATATTTGATCAAATACTGGAATTTGAGAATCAAAATCGGCAGGTATATGAAGACCTGATTGAGCTAGTAAATTTAATAACCCAACAGTTTTTAAAGTTACAGTTTTTCCCCCTGTATTAGGTCCTGTAATCACTAAAGTATTAAAGTCATTACCTAAATATATATCAATTGGAACTACATGATTTACATCTAACAATGGATGTCGAGCTTTTTTTATATTTATATAACCATTTTTATTTAATATAGGTTTGGTTCCATCCATATCCAAGCCTAATTTTCCCTTAGCAAATATAAAATCCAATCTCTGTAAAATCCCTTGGTTATTCCTGATACTATCCGCTTCTTCTGCCACTAGTCCAGATAGTTCCCGAAGGATTTTTTCTATCTCTTCCTTTTCTTTTATTTCCAGTTCTCGTAACTCATTATTTAATTCAACTATAGCCATAGGTTCAACAAACAATGTTGCACCACTGGCAGATTGATCATGCACCAAACCAGGAAAATATGCTTTGTTTTCATGCTTTATAGGTACTACATATCTACCTTCTCGCATAGTTACGATACTATCTTGTAAATATTTTTTATACTTCTGGGAATTAACAATAGAGTTTAATTTAGTTCTAATGGATTCATTTTTACTGATTATTTGCCTCCTAATATTTCTTAGAGCATTACTGGCATTGTCAGATATTTCATTCTCATTTATTATCGCATTATTTATTTTGTCCTCAATATGTTTTAAAACTCTTAAGTCATTTACTAATCCTTGAATGATAGGATAATCGGTTATCTTTTCTTCCTTAATTTCCTTTAAATACTTTTTTAAGCTCCTACACACTCTTAATGAATCTGAGATTTTTAGTAGGCTCCCTGGGTTTAAACTACCTCCAATCTCTGCCATCTTCAATTCCTGAAATATATTGAATATGCCAAATAAAGGTGGGTTCCCATTATCTATAATTAAGGCCAGGGCCTCCTTCGTTTCCCTCTGAAGATATTCTATTTCATCTATATCAACAGAAGGACTAATTTCTTTAGCCTTTTCTTTTCCTAATTCCGATTCCGCTTTTTCTACAAGTTTTGCTACTATTTTTTCGTATTCTAATACCTTAAGCGTTCTCTCATTCATAGCTTCACCTCAAAATTATATAACTCCTCTAAAATAATGACCTTTTGTTATATTGTTTTTGTTTCTGTATTTTTCTATAAATTTAGTAACTTCGTTCTTTGATATCTTCATATTAGCATAATTATAGTAAATTTCTTGTATTTCTTTGATATTCTCATTTTCAAAAGTAAAATCCAATCTTATCATATTTACACCACTATTATATATTTGATCAATATCATCTAATACCATTAAGGGAAAGCCATTATAGATAGTTGTAAATCCATCTTTCCTTTTCATATAAAAACTTACATCTTTTCTATCCTTAAGCCCATATCCTTTCCTATATGGACAGAGTTCACAATTTAAATCATCAGTACAGTTTTTCACAACGGACATTGGACAGTTCTTTGTTATCATTAAAGGTAGATAACCATATCCAATGGATTCATAATTTGTTAAACCATTATTGCATATTGTTTTTATCTGCTCTATATTCAACTCTGGCGATAATGTCATGCTTTTTAATCCAGCCTGTGTCAATGATTCCACGGTAAAACTATTAAAGATATTCAAACCTATGTCCCCATGAAGTTCCATGTTAAAATTATCCTTCATAAATTGAAGTGTACCTAAGTTTGAAACAGATACTCCATCTATTAAGTTTTCAACTAATTTAATTTTTTCTTTTAATTTTTCTAAACCTTCCTTATACAATATCTTATCCGTTAGCAAATATACTTCCTTGCCCTGCTCCTTAGCCTTTAATATAGACTCTTCTAATCCATCCGAAAATCCCATATAAATTCTATCTAGTTTGTTTAAATTCAGTTGTTCAAACTGATTCTTTTTAAGTATACTAATATTAATACATTTCTTATATTGACTTTCAATCCTGGTAAATTTAAAGTACCTATTTATTTTCTCATTATAGTCTTTGCTAGAAATACTGTTTCGTTTGTTTATGTTTTGACGCATGGCATCTATTACTTCGATTCCCCTGCGCCTTAGTTCGTTGATCTCACTTATAGGCATGAAAGAATTATTATCTATTATAGTAGATATACTATCTATATAGTATACGGTGTCATTCAGCTTAGATAGTTGTTCTATTACCCTATCCTGAGTTAATGCCACCTTCTTAGCTTCTTCTACAATATAATTAGATTGTATTTTAAATGTTTGCCCATTATATTCTACATTGAGTTCTGCTGGTTTACCCACAGATATTGTTATATCCATGTTAATAGGATATCTTATATTGTTATCTCTATAGGACTTTCTAGCCTCTTCCAAAAGCTTGTTACTAGAAGTTCTATATACCTTGGAGCCTATAGAAACATTTGCTATCTTATCATTTCTTATAATTTCATTCTTTTGTGCGGAAAAATTCAATACATTTCCTATATAGTTTCCTTCAACAGTTTCTAATTCAATTCCATCTCCTTCATCTACATTATGGTACAATTTTATATATATATAATTGCTATCTATTTTAACTACCTTACCAATCAATATCCCTCTATTATCAGGTCTATTATAGGACATGAAATCCCTGCCGAAATCCCCCAACATTAATCCTTTAGTAAAGCCTCTATTAAATATTTGCTCCACATCTTTTTTATCCATATCCGTTAAGGTTTTATAACCTAAATCTAAAACCTTTCTATAATTCTTTACTACCGTCGCCACATATTCAGGTCTTTTCATTCTACCTTCTATTTTTAAGGACATTATTCCACTATCTATAATTCTTTCAATGTCCTCAATGGTATTCAAATCCCTTGGGCTTAATAGATGTTTTTTGTCCCATTTAGAAAAAAGTGTGTTGTCCTTACCATAATCTACAATACTATAGCCCATTCTACACGGTTGTGCACATTTGCCCCTATTACCGCTTCGTCCACCTATGATGCTGCTCATGAGACATTGCCCTGAATAACTCATACATAAAGCCCCATGGACGAACCCTTCTAATTCAATATCCGTATTATCATTAATGTGTTTAATCTCTTCTAGAGGGGTTTCCCTGGCTAAAACAACTCTATTAAAGCCAAATTTTTTCAAAAAAATAGCTCCTGGAAGATTATTTATTGTCATCTGAGTACTACCGTGTAAATGAAGGTCAGGAAATATATTTTTTATCAAATAGGCAAGACCTAAGTCTTGCACAATTATTCCATCTACATCTATTTCATATAAAAACTTAATATAATCTAAAGTTTCTTTCATTTCCTTATCATCGATCAATATATTAACTGTAATATATACTTTTACATTTCGAAGATGAGCATAGTTTACGGCAAATTTTAATTCTTCGTAATCAAAATTTGAAGCAAATTGTCTTGCGTTAAACAACTTACCCCCTAGATAAACTGCATTGGCTCCGTTTTGAACAGCTGCAAACAAAGCTTCCATACTACCTACTGGAGCTAATAGTTCTGCTTTAGTATTTATCACTTATTTAAACTTCCTCTCTACTGAATATACTTTTTTCTTTATCGTATAATTTCAACATTTCTTCCAATTCTTTCTTAGTTTCTATTAATTGAACCTGATTATCAAATATTTTATCCTGAAGCTTTTTAATCATATTTTGGCTATCTTGCAATTCTTTTTCTTTTAATTCTAGAGCCTGAGTGTTTTTTTTGTTAGCACTGTTCAATTGTTGATTTTCTCTTTTAATATTCTTTAGCTCATCTTTTTTATGGGCATATCTAGTTTTTAGCTCTTCCATTTCTTCATTTGCAATTTTTAGCTGTTCTATTAAGGTATCATACTCTTCTATAGGAGTCTTAGCCCGTTCTTTTAAAGAGTTTAACTCTTGGGTAACCTTATAGAGTTCATCTGTAATGTTTAAAGCAGCTAATATAGCAGCCATAGAGCCACTCAACTTATCATTTTTATTTGTCATTTCTTTAATCTTCTCATCTACATGAGCAGCTAATTTATATACATATTCTGACGATTCATCACCTACTACCGTAAAGTTACGACCACCTATAAAAACATCTATTTTATTTTTTTTCGTCATAACTTACCCACTCCCTTTTTGTTTTCTACTTTTTAAGGAGTAGACAGATCTACTCCTTAACTTCTAAGTACTGCATTCAACTTATCTTCCAGATCGGTGATAATATTTTCTTGAATTGTGCTAACCTCTTTATCTTTCAATGTTCTATCTTGTGATCTATAAAATATAGAAAAAGCTACACTTTTCTTACCTTCTTGTACCTGGTCTCCCACATATACATCAAATAGCTCTACCTTTTCAATAAGTCCTTCACCATTCTTCCATATTATTTTTTCCAATTCTCCAACCAATATATCCTCGTCTACTACCACAGCTATATCCCTAGTAATACCAGGATATTTAGGTAAAGGTCTATATTTTCTATCTAGATTGGATTCTTTTACTATCCGTTCAAAATTCAATTGTCCTATATATACCCTGCTACCTATATCATAGTTATCCATTACATCCTTGTGTATTTCTCCTACAATTCCTATGCTTTCTCCTCCATACATTATATTGGCTGTTCTGTTAGGATGAAATGTTGGATTGTTTTCTTCTCTTACATATTCTAAATTTTTAATACCTAACCTGTTAAAAAGAATTTCTAAAATTTCTTTTATATCATAAAAATCCACATTCCCATACATTCCCAAGGAAAGAATCTTTCTTTCAATTGGCAATTGTTTAACAGGCAATTCTTTCGGTATAAATATATTTCCAATTTCATAAGTATAGCATTCTTTTACCCCATGATTATAATTCCTGCCTAATAAAGCTAACATGTTTGGAATTAATGTTGTCCTCATTACACTATAGTCTTCCCCCAGAGGATTTATAAGCTTTATATAATCTCTTAGTTCACTATCTGATTTTACTTTTATCCTATCATATGCCTTAGGGCTTATAAAAGAATAAGTCATAACTTGATTTATTCCCAATCCTCGAAGGATTTCTCCAGCCCTATCTTCTACAATCTTTTCATATGGCTTTTCTCCTTTAGTTAAAGTACCTACCAATGGCTTGATTGGTATGTTGTGAAAACCATGTAACCTACCTATTTCTTCAATTAAATCTACCTCTATATTTAAGTCTAATCTATAAGTAGGTATAGTCACTTCTATTTTTCCCTCTTCCAAACAAGATTTTAAATCTAGTCTTTGAAGGTAATCTATCATCTCATCTATGGTCAATTTAGTCCCCAAGAGATCATTGACTTTATTCGGTCTTAGACAAATAGTTTTTTCTTTTTTGATATTTTCATGGGCATCTAAGTTGCCTTTAACTACTTTCCCCGCACCAATTTGTTCGACCAACTGACATACCCTCTCAGCTGCAATTTCACATAAGCTTAAGTCTATTTCTTTTTCAAACCTTGAAGAAGCTTCTGATCTTAGATTATGCTCTTTAGAAGTTAAACGCACAGATTTACCATTGAAGTTAGCTGATTCCAATAATACAATATTAGTATCTTCTGTAACCTCTGAATCCAATCCTCCCATAACTCCAGCAATAGCAATTGGGAGCTCTCCATCTGTAATAATTAAATTAGAGGAATTAAGAGTTCTTTCCACATCGTCTAAAGTTGTTATTTTTTCTCCATCCCTTGCCCTTCTAACCACAATTTTTTTATTCTTTAATTTCTCCAAATCAAAAGCATGTAAAGGTTGACCAAATTCTAACATTACGTAGTTTGTTATATCTACTATATTGTTAATAGGTCTTACTCCTGCTTCCATAAGTTTAGTCTGTAGCCATAGAGGTGACTCTTTTATTACTACATCTTTAATCACTTTAGCATAATATCTGTTACAAAGTTGGTTATCGATTTCAATAGATTCTACAAAATCCTTTATATCATCTACTTCATCATTGACTTTAATTTCAGGTAATTTCAATTTTCTATTCAAAGTTGCAGCCGTCTCCCTTGCCATACCTACTATACTTAAACAATCTGGTCTATTGGGAGTTATTTCTAGTTCAATTACCTCTCCATGCAATCCTAATATTTCATCGATATTGGTTCCCAATGGATATTCTTTATCCAATATAAATATTCCATCTCGCTGTTCTTTTGGTATTACACTATCTTCATAACCCAATTCTTTTAAAGAGCATAGCATACCATAGGAATCTACACCTCTAAAATTAGTTTTTTCTATGTAAATATCCTCAGGTAACTTTGCACCAACTAAAGCCACAGGCACATAGTCTCCTTTTTTTAAATTAGTGGCACCAGTTACTACTTGAATTATCTCTTTTCCAATATTTACATCTATAATCAGTAATTTATCTGCATTTTCATGTGCTTTTATATTCTCTATCATTCCTACCACTACATTTTTAATACCTCTATCTAAAGATATTATTGACTCTACATGGGAACCAGACAAAGTAAGTTTATCTGCCAATGTTTTAGAATCCTCATCTATATCTATATATTCTTGTAACCATTTAACTGGTAATAGCATTTTCATCCTCCTTAGCCATCATTAAAATTGCTCCAAAAACCTGTTGTCATTTTCAAACAATAAGCGTATATCGTTTATTCCATACTTAACCATAGTTATTCTGTCAATACCCATTCCAAATGCAAATCCACTATATCTTTCTGAGTCTATGCCACAGTTTTCTAATACTTTAGGATGGACCATTCCACATCCTAAAAGCTCCATGCTCCAACCTGTTCCATTGCAGACTGAACAACCTTTTCCTTTACATTCAAAGCAAGAGACATCTACCTCTGCACTAGGCTCTGTAAATGGAAAGTGATGTGGTCTAAATCTAGTCTCCATATCTTCTCCAAATAATTTTTTTATAAATATATCAATAGTATGCATAAGATTGGCCATTGTTACCTTTTCATCGATAACTAAACCCTCTAATTGATGAAACATTGGAGAATGGGTGTCGTCCACATCATCAAATCTGAATGTCCTTCCTGCAGACACTATTCTTAATGGAGGTTTTATTTGTTTCATTGCCCTTATCTGAACTGGAGATGTATGGGTTCGAAGTAAAATATCTTTAGTAATATAGAAAGTATCCGACAAGTCCCTAGAAGGATGATTTTCTGGTGAATTTAAAGCATCAAAGTTATATTGTACAGTCTCTACCTCTGGACCATCCACTACACTAAATCCCATACTAATGAATAGATTTTCTAATTCTTTAATGGTATGTAATAAAGGGTGATAATGACCCAATTTTTTTGTATGTTTTGATATGGTTATATCTATCTTTTCTTTTTCTATTTGTTGTTTTTTTATTTCCTCTATCAGTCTATCTTTAGCCTTATCTAACTCTCCTTCTATTTGTTGTCTTATTTCATTCGCAAGTGCACCAATAATTGGTCTTTCCTCCTTGGAAATATTGCCCATTTCACGAAGAACCAGTGTAAGCTCACCTTTTTTGCCCATATATTTTATTCTTAAACTTTCCCAGCCATCTAAATTATTTAAAACCTCTATATTAGAAATAGCTTCTTCTCTAATTTTTTTAAGCCTATCCCGCATAATAATACTCCTCTCTACTAAATTACTTTATAAAAAACAAGACCTCTTCTACAGAATAAAGGTCTACAAACTCAAACTATTTATTAAATTATAGCACCTATATCCCTAAATTACAAGAATTATTGAATTCGCTGCCTTATGGCTTCGTACATTATTATAGACGATGCAATGGCTGCATTTAAAGATTCTGCACCACCTAGCATAGGTATCTTTATGAGCCTATCTGCTAAGGCTATTATATCCGATGATACACCCCTGGATTCATTCCCTATAATAAGGACACAGGATTTATTAAAGTCTACATTTTGAATATACCTGCTTTCCTCCAATGAGGTAGAATAAATGGTCATACCTTTGTCTTTAAGTTTTTTTATAATCTCCGCTCCATTGGTTTCATTGTATATTGGTACTCTAAATATGGAACCCATAGTGGCCCTTACAACTTTGGGATTATAAACATCTACACAACCATCTGTTACTATTATGCCATCTATTCCAAAAGCATCTGCAGTTCTAATAATGGTTCCCATATTTCCTGGATCTTTTACTTTATCTAATAATAATATAAATGGATTATCACCAATACTTGCATTAGCTATAGAGTTGATTTCAAATTTCACAACAGCTAGTATTCCCTGAGGAGTTTCTGTATCAGATATTTCTCTATATAATTTACTAGGAATATTTATCAGTCTTCTATCATGTTTTATTCGATTAAAAAGAGCTTCTCCCCCCTGAGCACTAAATAAGTCATCTGAATAGACTATATTTTCAATTGGGTGATTGATATCGATACATTCTTCTACTATTTTGATTCCTTCTATTAAAAATAATTTTTTTGTCCATCTCTGTTTCCTTCTGTACAAACTTCTAATCATTTTTATTGTAGGATTGGAAGCACTAGTTATATTTAACATTTCTAATCACCAACACTTTGTTCAATTTTTTTAATATCTAATGTATTTCCTATAACTACAAGTATATCATTTTTCAATATGATATCATCTGCATAAGGAGATACATTAATATCTTTTTCACGTTTAATCGCCATAACGTTGATTCCATATTTAGAAGGGAGTTTTAGCTCTTTTAAAGTTTTATTTGCCCATTGATCTAAAGCTGTAACCTCCAATATACTATAATCAGGTGAGAGTTCTATAAAATCCAGTATGTTTGAAGAAACTAGATTATGTGCAACCCTAATCCCCATATCTCGTTCAGGATATATTACTTTATCAGCACCTATCTTAGACAATACTTTCCCATGGAGGGCGTCATCAGCTTTTGCGATTACTCTATTTACTCCCAACTCTTTAGCCATAAGAGTGGCCATAATAGAAGCTTGATAATTAGAACCAATGCTTACGATTGCTACATCAAAGCCCCAATGCCTAGTCCTCTTAAAGCATTCTCATCGGTAGCATCAGCTTGAACCCCATAGGTTACTTCCTTTGATATGTATTGAATTTTTTCATGATCTATGTCTATTGCCAAAACTTCATTACCCAAACTGTTTAATGTGCGTGCAACATTTGAACCAAATCTTCCACATCCAATAACAACATACTGTTTCATGTTTTATCTCCTCTCTATCTCACCATTATGCCTCTCACTGTATCAATTATATCCTAGAAGTATGCCCTCCCGTATAGATATCATTCCATAACCTGCAACAAGATATTTACCATAGGTTAATTAATCTAATAAAAAATAAAAGTTCCGTAACCGGAACTTTTATTTAGACACTTTTTGCAATTTCAACTAATTTTGTAAATCCTTCCGGATCGTGGATTGCCATTTCAGACAATACCTTTCTGTTTATTTCAACATTTGCTTTTTTAAGCCCGCTAATAAATGTACTGTAGTTAAGTCCATTAAGTCTTGCTGCTGCATTTATTCTAGAAATCCATAGTTTTCTAAAGTCTCTCTTTCGTTGTTTACGTCCTGAATATGCATAATCTAATGATTTCATAACAGCCTGGTTAGCTGGCCTATATAATTTACTCTTAGCACCGTAATATCCTTTTGCTTGCTTTAATACTCTTTTATGTCTCTTTCTAGCAGTAACTCCGCCTTTAACTCTTGCCATTTAAAGTACCTCCCTTACATATCTACTTCTATTTTTATTATGGTATTAGTGAATCAATTCTCCTTTGATCGCCCTTACTTACCAACGCTGGCTTTCTTAAGTTTCTAACTCTTTTTGAGGATTTCTTTCCAGTTAAATGACCTTTATAAGCTTTATGTCGCTTTAACTTTCCAGTTCCAGTCCTTTTAAATCTTTTTGCTGCTCCTCTATGGGTTTTCATTTTTGCCATGTTATTTACCTCCCTTACTTAGTCCGTTTTTGGTACCATGTACATAATCATATTTCTACCTTCCAGTCTAGGACGTCTATCAATGGTTCCATTCTCACCAATTATTTCTGTAAATCTTGATAATACTTCTTTTCCAGCATCAGTATGTCCCATTTCTCTACCTCTAAACCTAACACTTACTTTAACTTTGTCTCCGTTGTTTAGAAATTCTATAGCCCTTCTTGCCTTAACATTCAAGTCATGCTCTTCAATATTAGGAGTCATTCTAACCTCTTTTACATTTATAACCTTTTGATTTTTCCTAGCTTCCTTTTCTCTTTTAGCTAACTCGTATTTATACTTCCCATAATCCATAATTCTACATACCGGTGGTTTGGCATTTGGAGCAACTTTCACTAGATCCAATTTTTTACTATATGCCATATCCACAGCTTTTTTTGTAGGCATTACTCCCACTTGCTCTCCATCTACATCGATGAGCCTTACTTCTCTTTCCCTAATCTCTTCATTAATTTGAAGTTCTTTAATATTACTGCACCTCCTAATTTTTATTACAAATACAAAAAGCGGGTATAAAATACCCGCTAATAGACAACACAAAGTTAAATAGTCTTACAACCACTTAAATTTTATATTCTGCTATTGTAACCCTATAAGCCTTAGCTATAAGGTGAGAAGCGGATACTTCTACTTGTTTAATTTAGTTACCATGGATATTATATGTTAAAATACTCCTTTTGTCAAATATTTTCATAAAACAATTGTTGTTATATTTTAAGCTATTATTTTGCTAATTCATACAATGCTTGGGCATATATTTTAGTAATCTTTATCAAATGATCTATAGAGATAAACTCATTCTTTTGATGTACCACATCCTCTTGTCCTGGAAAGGATGGTCCAAAGGCCACGGCATTTTCCGTTGCTCTGGCATAGGTTCCGCCCCCGATAGTAATCGGTTGACTATTTCTATCCCCTGTCTGTTCTCTATATACCTCCATCAATTTAGTAACTAAAAAGTTGTCCTTAGGTATATACAGTGGCTTCATATCAGAATCCCCTTCAACCAATTCAATTCCTGTTCCTTTTAAGTTATTCCTAATCCCATCGTATACTTCCTGAGCACTACTTTTAATTGGATATCTTATATTCACGGAAAGCTTAATCTCTTTCTCATCTCCGATGATAACCCCTGGATTGAAATTTAGTTTTCCAGAAACATCATCTTCAAATCCACATCCAATCCCTTCTCCATAATGTTTGAATCCAATCCTCTTATTATAGATATCAACAAATTCGCATATTCCACAGGATCCTTCTAGCAATTCGCCTAGAAATGCCATTAAATAGGAGATAGCATTTTCTCCTTTTTCAGGCGTACTTCCATGGGCAGATATTCCTTTTGCAGTTATTTGAATTTCATCCCCTTGCTTTTCCAAGGACAATGGGTAATTGGTTTTTTTAATAAATTTTTTAAACTTTTCCTCTATTATGGAGTTGTCTGATGCTTGAAGTATGGCCTCACTACTATCTGGGACCATATTTGGGGCATTACCACCTTTGATACTTTTTACAACTATGTCATTACATTTGTTGGACTCCAGTTTCTTTACCAAATCAAAGACTATTATTCCTTTTTCACCATAGATAACTGGAAAATCAGCATCAGGAGTAAATGCCATATCTGGAGATTTTTCATGATCAAAATAATATTTCATACAGCCCCAGCCAGTTTCTTCATTAGTTCCAAATATTATCCTTATTTTCCTATTTAGTCTTACTCCTGATTCCTTTATAGCTTTCATAGCATACATAGTAGCTATTGCTGGACCCTTATCATCTACTGTACCCCTGCCGTATATCTTTTCATCATGAATTTCACCTCCATAGGGTGGATAAGTCCATCCTTCTCCTTCTGGTACAACATCTAAATGAACTAAAACTCCAACTGTCTCCTCTCCCTTACCTAACTCTGCATAGCCTGCATATCCTTCAAGGTTTTTTGTATTAAATCCCATTTCACTTGCAAGATCTAATGCAAACTCTAAAGCTCTATAAGGTCCTTCACCAAAAGGCATATTAG
This sequence comes from Tissierellia bacterium, assembly GCA_012518955.1. Taxonomy (GTDB): domain Bacteria; phylum Bacillota; class Clostridia; order Tissierellales; family Tepidimicrobiaceae; genus DUNJ01. The sequence continues at coordinate 20,606 of JAAYRD010000021.1, forward strand.
GTTTCGGTTCCCCTTCTACACTTCTAATCTTAACAATATCTTGAGTGGATTTTATAATATCATCTCTGTAATCTTCCACTATCTTCAAAAATTTCATTAAACCACCTCTTTAACTTCTATTTACTCTATTATATCCATTCATATTATTCCATTCAACTTTTATTATAATTCCTCTTGCAAAAAATATCATATTATTGCCTTTATTTTCCTATGCATTACAAAGAAGTAAATGGATACACTATATTTTAGAAATATAGATAAGGTGGGATATGTTGAAAAGAAAAAAATTTTTATACCTAATTCTAATGCTAGGCTTAGCTATATCTACAGCGGCTGTATTTAATAGATATTATCCCTCTATAGGTTTAAATAGGATAAAAACAGGATATCGATATGGCTTTTGGTTTGTAAGTATAATATTTTTAGTCTATTTAATAAGGTCTAGATCTAAACCTCAGCTAGCACCATCCATTCTGTCCAGTGAAAATATGTCTAATAAAGACAGAAATAAATCTAATGTATCATTTAACGATGTAGCAGGATTAGAAGAAATAAAAGAGGAGTTGCAGGAGACCATAGATTTTATAAACAATTCAACCAAATATAGAAAGATGGGAGCTACGATACCCAAAGGCGTCTTATTTTATGGCCCTCCAGGTACTGGGAAGACTTTACTGGCAAAGGCAGTAGCTGGAGAAACAAATTCAACATTTCTATATGCTAGTGGATCAGAGTTTGTAGAAAAATATGTGGGTGTAGGAGCAAAAAGGGTGAGGACTCTATTTGAGAAAGCAAAAAAGGAAGCCCCCAGCATTATATTTATAGATGAAATCGACGCCATTGGCACAAAAAGAAATCTAGAATCTAATAATGAAAAAGATCAAACCTTAAATCAATTGTTAGTAGAAATGGATGGTTTTAATACCGATGAAACGGTGATAGTTATTGGTGCAACCAATAGATTAGATCTCCTAGATGAAGCATTACTAAGACCGGGTCGATTTGATAGACATATATATGTGGGAAACCCAAATATGAAAGCCCGGGAAAAGATATTAGAAGTTCATACCAAAAACAAGCCATTAGATAATACTGTAGATATATTAAATATCGCTAGAAAAACCCATGGACTATCCGGTGCTGATCTAGCAAATATTGCTAATGAAGCCGCTATAATAGCCGTAAGAAACAATAAAAATAAAGTTAGTATAAAACATTTTGATGCCGCCATAGAGAGAGTGTTGGCAGGATTAGAGATTAAAAACCCAACAGTTCTATTAAAGGAAAAGAAAACCATCTCAATACATGAGGCTGGTCATGCACTAGTTTCCAAAGTACTTAAAATCGATATGGTTCAAAAAATATCCATTATCCCTAGGGGGCAAGCCTTAGGATATGTATTAAAATTCCCTGAAGAAGATAGATATCTTCTAACACAGCAGGAACTGATGAATAAAATATCATCTTTTCTTGCAGGACGTGCGGCAGAGGAATTGATTTTTAACGAAGTAACAACAGGTGCTAAAGATGATTTAGATAAAGCCACTGATCTTGCAAGAAAAATGGTTTGTAGCTATGGAATGAGCTCCTTAGGGCATATGTCTATAGATGAAAATCATATAAATCATAATTATGAGGTATTAAGAATAGAAATAAAAAACATCCTAGACAAAGGATATAAAAATGCTTTAAAAATACTTAAGGAAAACAAGGATATTCTTAACCATATCTCAAACACCTTAATGGAAGAGGAAACCATCGATAGTAAAAAGTTAGATGAAATATTTAAAATATATGAAAAACCTATGGATTGTGTAACATAGATATATAAACATAATGCCATGTTGTTTAAATGGAGAAACAAGAAAGGGGCGATCAGATCGCCCCTACATATGGATATTATCACTTATAAAGATTTTGTTATATCAATGAGTATTGGTAAATCTTCTTCGCAATGGTATTATTTCTTATCTTCTACTTCTTCCAATACCCTGTTTTTAAATTCATCTAGTTTAAATTGGCCAATATCTCCTTCATCTCTCTTATTCACAGATACCAGTCTTCCTTCTACTTCCTTTTCCCCTACTATTAGCATATAAGGGATTCTTTTAAGCCTTGCCTCTCTAATCTTATATCCAACTTTTTCAGCTCTATCATCGATACTAACTCTGATGCCTTCTTTCTCCAATTCTTTTTTTATTTCATATCCATAATCATTAAACTTGTCAGAAATAGGTAGTATTGTCGCTTGTACTGGTGCAAGCCATACTGGAAACCTACCTGCATAATGTTCAATTAATATCCCCATAAATCTTTCAATACTGCCTAAAATGGTTCTATGAATCATCACTGGACGTTTTCTTTCATTATCCTTATCTATATAGGTTAAATCAAACCTTTCTGGCATTTGAAAATCCAATTGAATTGTACCACATTGCCATGTTCTACCTATAGCATCCTCTAAATGATAGTCAATCTTCGGTCCATAAAATGCTCCATCGCCTTCATTCACAACATATTCTATATCCTTTTCTTCTAAAGCTTCTCTTAAACCGTTTGTTGCTATATCCCATTGTTCTTCAGTTCCCATGGAATTTTCTGGTCTTGTTGATAGTTCCACATGATATTTAAATCCAAATATATCATATATATAGTCTGCTATATCTATTATCTCCATGATTTCACTTTTAACTTGAGAGGGTAGGGCATATATATGGGCATCATCCTGAGTAAAGCTTCTCACTCTCATCAATCCGTGTAGAGCACCGGAAAGCTCGTGCCTATGGACCAATCCTAATTCTCCCCATCTAAGTGGGAGATCTCTATAGCTATACATTTTAGATTTATATACCAATATGGATCCAGGGCAATTCATAGGCTTTATGGCATAATTATTCTCATCTATTTCAGTGAGGTACATATTTTCTTTATAATGATCCCAGTGACCAGATCTATGCCATAGTTCCTCGCTTAATATCATAGGAGTTTTTAATTCTCCATAGCCTCTTTTAATATGTTCTTTTTTCCAAAAATCTTCCAATTCATTTCTAACTATCATACCATTTGGATGAAAAAACGGAAATCCCGGTCCCTCTTCATGAATGGTAAATAGCTCTAGTTCTTTTCCTAATTTTCTATGATCTCTTTTTTTAGCTTCTTCTAATCTACGGATATACTCCTCCAAGTCCTTCTTCTTTTCATAAGTTGTTCCATAGATTCTTTGAAGCATTTTATTGTTTTCATCCCCACGCCAGTAAGCTCCGGCAATGCTTAATAGTTTAATAGCTTTAACCTTTTTAGTATCATATAGATGAGGCCCCGCACATAGATCCATAAATTCTCCTAATCTGTAAAAAGATATTTCCTCATCTTCAGGAAAGTTTTCAATTAAGTCAACTTTGTATTCTTCTCCTTTTTCTTTAAAGTATTTAAGTGCTTCATCCCTTGGCATTACAGATCTCTCTAAAACATGACCCTCTTTAGCTATTTTGGCCATTTCCTTTTCAATTTTTTCTAAATCTTCAGGAGTAAATCTATGTTCTGTATCAAAATCATAGTAAAAACCATTTTCTATAGCAGGTCCTATTGCAAACTTTACTCCAGGGAAGAGTCTTTGAACAGCTAAAGCCATAATATGGGCTGATGTATGCCAAAAGATCTCCTTTCCTTCCTTATCTTCAAATTTTACAATTCTAAGCTCTGCATCTTCTTCTATGGTTTCCTGCATACCTTTTATATCGCCATTTACCACAGCTCCCAATGCTACCCTAGCCAATCCTGTGCTAATATCCTTCGCTACTTTTTCTACCGTTACACCTTTATCATATTCTTTAACTGAATTATCAGGTAATGTAATCTTTATCTTTGACATCTTTTTTCCTCCTCTATTTTAAAATACAAAAACCTCTCATCACTGCATATTGCAGGGACGAGAGGTTTATTCCCGTGGTTCCACCCTATTTGGTGCTCATTTCTATAACGCTATACGCGAATATCCTTTCACATGTGAGTTCTGGATATGGCTCCGGGGTGGTCTTCGGTTATCTTTTTCATAGGAATGTTTCCAGCCTAAGACATCCCTTCTCTGAATGAATCTGATAACTTACTCTTCCCTTCTTTGCCTTTTAATATTGATTTAATTACATATTATAACTAAATATACCCAAATGGTCAAGAAATATTTATATTTCATCATTTTTAAAGCCAGATATTATTTCCTCTATAGATAACATGGTTTGCTCTCCAGTTTTCATATCTCTTAAAGTATATTTTCCTTTCTCTATTTCATCTGTGCCTATTATAAGTACATAGGGAATATTTAATTTATCTGCAAATCCAAACTTTTTCCCTAACTTACCTTTTTCTAAATAAACCTGTGTGTTTATATCATTTTCCCTTAGAATATTGGAGATTTCGATTGATTTATCTAAGCAATCTTTCATAGGTATTACTATCACTTTGGTTAGAGGCCTATCTTTTGTTTCTATCAATTTCGCTTCATATAATTGATAAAATAACCTAGTAAGTCCTATGGATATTCCTACTCCAGGTAGTTTTTGTTTGGTATAGTATCCTGCCAAATCGTCATATCTACCACCAGAACAAATACTACCTATATCAGCATGTTTATCTAAGAAAGTTTCATATACGGTGCCTGTATAGTAATCCAGACCTCTAGCTATGGTTAAATCTATGGTGTAGTTCTCTTTAGGAACGCCAAAGGCTCCTACATAGTGATTTACAGCTATTAATTCGTTCAGTCCTTCTAGAAAAATATCATTTTCTATTTTTAATTCCTTTAAACTCTCTAATTTTTCTTCATTTGTACCTTTTATTTGTATGAATTCAACTATTTTATCTATATCATCCTTGCTGAGATTTTGCTCTTCCAGTTCTGATTTCACCTTGCTTAGTCCTATTTTTTCCAATTTATCTATTGTCCTCAATACCTCTGTTGAATCCTCAATTCCTAACCATTGAAAAAATCCTCTAAGTACCTTCCTGTTGTTTATCTTGATTGTAAAAAAATCGAATCCCAAATCTTTAAAAGTTGAATATATTATACTAGGTATTTCTGCATCATTTACTATATCTAAATTACCATTACCTATTATGTCAATATCGCATTGATAGAACTCTCTAAATCTTCCTCTTTGGGCTCTTTCTCCTCTATATACCTTGCCTATGTGATATCTTTTAAAAGGAAAAGTTAACTCTGAAAAGTGTTGAGCTACATATCTTGCAAGAGGCACAGTTAAATCAAATCTTAATGCAATATCCGTATCTCCTTTTTCAAACCTATATACTTGTTGTTCAGTCTCTCCTCCACCTTTAGCTAACAATACCTCGGCTCTTTCCATTACCGGGGTATCAATTGGCAGAAATCCAAACTTTTCATAGTTATGTCTAATTGTATCTAACATTTTATTGAATAATATTTGTTCATTTGGAATAAGTTCCATAAATCCAGGTAATATCGCTGGCTTTACTATTTTTTTGCTCATATGTATACCTCCAAAGATTGTGTCTATTTATATTCTATAATACCATTTATGTATCTTTTTTCAAATATAATCATAATTAGTTTTAGAACAAAAAAAGAAGTTGAAGGATTCAACCTCAATATCGTTTATCTCTTTTCATCTTAATAGACTTATTGCATTGCTCACATCCATAACAAAAATACACTCTATCTTGAAATACATTGGCTATAATCCTTATAACATCTTTATTTTTATGCCTTTCACCTAAATGTATTTTTAGCTTTTTAGGAGCAATAACTATTAAAGAGCTTACTAATAGATCATCTCTACTAATGTCTTCACTACCTATTTCTTCTATAATTTCTTTAAAAAAATCTCTATCTATTATATTATTCATTTCATCATATAGTTTATAATCACTATCTTCGAATATTAAATTTACCAAACTGTGCTTTGGTTCTTGTATATCAACAAAGTATTGTAATACTTTAATAAATTCTTCGTATTCCTTTTCTGCATTAAATTCTTTTATCCCTTTTTCTATTACTAAGTCTATGAAGAAATTAAATTTTCTAAGTCTAAACTGAACAAAACCATCTATCCAAATAAAAGGTGTCTCCCTAATATAGTCCTTAATCTTATTGTAAATATACTCTTTCTCTACTATAAATCTATCTCTATCTAATAAAATCTCCTCTGATATTTCCGCTACCTTTTTTTTCTCCCAAACCTTGAAACTGTTTGGGATACTATTTATTTGTTTTTCAATCATATCTTTTGAATATATATTTAATATGATATCTAATATCATACTTGTTGTTATATCGTAAAAATCTCTTCTATTTAAAGCCTTCCTTTTTACTTCATCTATATAAAATATACGTCTGGAGTCATCATATTCTTCGATTTTTACATTTTTCTCAGCAAAATAAATATCAACTATCTCTTTTACTTTATCCGTATTCTTATTAAGTCCAACTCCAACACTCACTTTTGTTCCCTCCTTTCAATTACTAGTATGTGTTATGACTATCTATGTATACTGCACAAAGAGTTACTCTATTGGGAATATAGACTAATTATGGTTCCAATATCTATAATTTTTTCATTACTTAAATATATTACCCTTTTTTTATATCTTTTTAAAAATTTAAAAATTTTATCTTTATCTGGATGCTTATCAAGTCTACCAGATAGTATTATATCCTCTTGGGATAAATTGCCACTTGCTCCTCCAATAAATCCATAAGGATAGCCTTCTAAATCTACATGTCCTGGATTTATCAACAACATATCTATTCCAATATCCCTAAGCTTTTTATACATAGGATAGTCTGCTGTTATACCAGCATTTGTATCTACGATCATCATAGAACATTTGGTATAGCCTTGATTTACATGAATGAATTCTATATTTTCTTTTTTTAAAAAATACTTTAATATCTCATCTGTATATTTTAGATTATGAATTGCCAAATTACCAACCCTTCCAACATTATATGCCACATGGTCTGGATAGTTCTTACCTAGTTCAGTTTCTCCTCTTATCATTTTGATACCCATTCCCCACAGTTTTTCCTCGTAATAATCAAAAACATTAGGTGCAATAACCAAAGTATTATGATTTATCGGATGGATAACTATGTCCGGATGATAAGATATAGGCTCTGGTACTCCTATACATTTTATGGTAGGCACTACATTTAAATTAAGCTTTTTAATGTTTTTCAACATTTCTTGAGATACCCTTCCATCTATGATAATTAGATTTCCCATTTTTGTTGGAATAAAAGAGTTACTCGTCATAAAATCACCACTTCTACAATCGGGTAGGAGGTAAATAATTATTTTATTTACCGACCTCCCACACCACCGTACAAACGGTTCACGTATACGGCGGTTTCATAGTTTACACTCTAACTTCAAGGTAATATTTAAGAAAACTTAAATATCCTTGTTTTTCAAACCTAGCATTAGTTAGGGTCGTTGCAAGAATCCAGCTATTGGCCGTATGCCAATAGCTTTTTCTTGTATTAGCCCATTTCCAAGCTGTTCTTTTTTCTACCCCTAACTTCTGAAGATTTTCAAATTTTGTTCTTATCTTCTTCCATCTTTTCCATGTTATCATCCGAATTCTTCTTCTTAACCATTCATCTATTGGTTGTATTATGTTTTTCATATCTGCCAACTTGAAGTATTGAACCCAACCTCTAATTATTTGATTAAGTTTCAATTTTCTTCCTTCTATGCTCATTCCGTTACTTCTACCTGTTACAACTCTTAATTTATCTTTTAGTTTACTTATGCTCTTAGGGTGAACTCTAAATCTGCATTTTCCTTTTGTTCTGTAGAAAGCATAACCTAGGTATTTAATCTTATTCAGGTTGCATATTATTGTCTTTGCTTTATTTATTCTAAGTTTTAATTTACCTTCTATGATTTTACTAACTCTTTGGTATTGCCTATGTCCTGCTCTTTTGCTTTTTGTAAATATCAAGATATCATCAGCATACCTTACAAATCTATATCCCCATTTGTCTAGCTCCTGGTCTAGCTCATTTAACATAATGTTTGCTAAAAGTGGACTAATAGGTCCGCCTTGAGGAACTCCTATTTCATTCTTTATGAATATTCCTCTATCCATAATTCCTGCATTTAGGAACTTTTGGATTAACGATAGAACCCTATTATCCTTTATTGTTCTTGATAGAATTTCCATTAGCATAGATTGATTTACTGTGTCGAAGAATTTTTCTAAATCCATATCGATAACATACCAATATCCTTGATTTGCGTATTCTTGGCATTTCTTCAATGCATCATGACATCTTCTATTCGGTCTAAATCCATAGCTTCTTTCTGAAAATCTCTTTTCATATATTGGACTTAATACTTGAAGAATTGCCTGTTGAATTACTCTGTCCGTTAGCGTTGGTATTCCCAGTTTTCGTGTTTTCCCATTTTCCTTTGGTATTTCTACACGTCTTACTGGATATGGTTTGTAGTTTCCTTTCAGTAGGGATGTTAGAATCTCCTCCCGGTGTATCTTTAAGTGTTCTAGAAGTTCATCTATTTCCATCTTATCGACTCCACCTGCTCCTTTGTTTTTTCTTACCTTTAGATAGGCTTTATTCATATTGTCTTTGGATA
>JAAYRD010000131.1 GCA_012518955.1 Tissierellia bacterium
ATCCGAAGATGTCATGATTAGTTCTCCGTTCGACTTGCATGTGTTAGGCACGCCGCCAGCGTTCGTCCTGAGCCAGGATCAAACTCTCATAAGAAAGTTTGCCTTGCTCTTATTTGATGTCTTCGATAAGCTCGAAGTTCGCTCAAAGTATTTCACACTGTTTAGTTGTCTAAGTTCATTTGTCGTCAGCCATTTTTTCGGCCGACTAATATAATATAACATTTTTTTAAATCTTTGTCAACAGTTTTTTTATTTTCTTGAAAATTGTTTTGTTTTTCTTTTTCTATCGACAAGTAAATATACTATAGCATTTTTATTTCATTGTCAAGTATAATTTTAATTTAATGTTTTATACATTTCATTTTTTAACTTTTCTATAATCCTTTTCTCTACTCTCGATACAGTCATCTGAGATATATTTAACTCTTTAGCAATGGAAACTTGGGTCCTCCTGTCAAAATACCTATCCTTTAGAATCTTCTTTTCCATATCATTAAATTTCTTCATCGATCTCATTAGAAAATCATTATTTTCTATTTTATCAAAGTAAGCATCCTCTTCCCCTATAAGATCTGCTAGGTTCAAATCCTTATCATCATTATTGGAATCATAGGTTAAGTCCAAAGATTGAGGGGTATATACCTTACTACCTTCCATAGCTTCCAATATCTCTTCTTCTGTTGAGTTCAAATAGTTAGCTATATCTTCAACTGTTGGAGATCGTTGAAGTTCCTGACTCAAGGTCACTTTAGCATTATTTATTTTTTTTGATAATTCCTGTATTCTTCGAGGAACTCGAATAGTCCAACCTTTATCCCTGAAATGTTTCTTGATTTCTCCTATAATAGTAGGAGTTGCAAAGCTTGAAAATTCATAGCCTTTATCTATATCGAATCTATCTACAGCATAGATAAGCCCTATACAAGCTACCTGATATATATCATCATAATCTATGCCCCTATTAGCGTATTTCTTTGAAAGTATTTCGGCTATGTAAATATGCCTTTCTATTAATTCCTCCCTTATCTTCTTATCCTTTGTCTCTTTAAGTTGTTTAAATAAAGTCTTAGTGTCGATTTCGGTTATATCCTTTAAATCATCCCTTTCATAACGCTCCTCTATTCTCATTGAGTACCATCCTCTACGTATTTTGTCATTTCAACCCCTTCATCATCAAATCTAACCTCATCCATTAAAGACTCTATTATTAATAAGCCTAATTCTATTTCTTTACCTAAATCCATTTCATTATCTTTACAGGGGAATACATTATCTACTTTCATTATTAGCCTGTCCTCTTTTATGTTAAAAACTATGGATATTTTATCGTTTTTATTTAGAGCATTTATACAGGCTTCCGCTATGGATACTTTAATATCTTCAATATCATCTATATTTAACCCCATATTATTACCAATTACTGAAGATGTTAATCTTGCTACTGATATATAATCAGGTTTACTTGGAATCGTAAGTTCAATAATATCCTCTTTCACTTTTTATCACTCCTCAATAACAAAAACTTTATCTAAATCTGTTATATCGAATAATTTTCTAATATTAGGTTTAATATTTTTCATATATATTTTATCATCATTTTCTCTTACAATTTTAAGAATATTTATCAATGCTCCTAAGCCGGTACTATCTATATAGTCCAGTTTTTTAAAGTCTATTGATAAACTAGTCTTTTTCTTTTTTAATGCATCTGTTAATTCTTTCTTCAGTTTTGGAGATGTATAAATATCAATTTCTCCTTCTGGAAAAATAGCCCAAATGTTCTTATCCTCATCAAATTTAATATTTATATCTAAAGACATACTCTCAACCTCCCAATCTTTATGTATGCTATATCTAATTTTATAATAAAAAATATTTAATGTAAAGTAATTTACTAGGATTTAATTGTTAAATCAATAAAAAGGCATCCCTGGACCTAGGGATACCTTTCTTCAACTACTCTTCATCTATATATTTAGCCACTGCCATAACTCTGTCCTTTTCACTATCTATTTTCATTAAAGTGACACCTTGGGTATTTCTACCCATTATAGATATATCTTTTCCTAACAACCTTATTACGATTCCAGACATTGAAATCATAATTATCTCATCATTCTCATCTATTACCTTAGCAGATATTAATTCTCCTGTTTTTTCCTTTAAATTATATGTTTTTAATCCTAATCCACCTCTATTTTGTACCCTGTATTCTTTTAAAGGAGTTCTTTTTCCAAAACCGTATTCTGATACCACTAAAAGTTCTTTATCTTCTTCCACTAAATCCATAGCAACTACATTATCTCCATCTTTTAATTTAAGAGCTATTACTCCTGTAGCATTTCTCCCCATTACCCTTACATCTTCTTCATTAAATCTAATAGCCATACCCATAGAAGTTACTATAATAATTTCTCTTTTACCATTAGTTTTCCTGACCGATATTAATTCATCATCCTCTTTTAGAGTTATGGCTATTATTCCATTTTTTCTTATATTTTTAAAGCTATCCAATTTGGTTTTCTTTATTATGCCATTCTTGGTCAAGAAGATTAAATTACTTTTTGGATCATATTTTTCTATTGGAATAATAGCTGATATATTTTCATCTCCTGTTAGATTCAATAAATTTATTATAGCAGTTCCCCTTGCCTGTCTTCTACCTTCAGGTATTTCATAAGCCTTTAATGAATATACCCTACCTTTATTTGTAAAGAAAAGTATGGTGTCATGGGTGGATGTAATAAATAAATCCTCTACAAAATCCTCTTCCCTCGTAGTGAGTCCAGTTATACCTTTCCCACCTCTTCTTTGAATTTTATAGGTATCTTGAGGCATTCTCTTTATATAACCATAATGGGTTAGAGTAATTATAACATCCTCTTCTTCTATCATATCCTCTATATCTATATCATCTGCTGATGGCATTATTCTAGTCCTTCTTCTGTCACCAAATTTTTCTTTAATTTCTAGTAGCTCATCTCTAATTATCTCATATATCAATCTTTCATTGGACAATATTTCTTTAAATCTATTTATCTCTTTAATTAAATCTTCGTATTCACCTTCTAGTTTTTCTCGTTCTAATCCAGTTAGCCTTCTAAGTCTCATATCCAATATTGCTTGAGCTTGCTTTTCCGATAAATCGAATTTATCCATAAGTCTTTCTCTAGCTATGGCTTCTTCTTTAGAATTTCTTATAATACTTATTACTTCATCTATATTATCTAAAGCTATTATTAAACCTTCTACAATATGAGCTCTTTTTTCAGCCTTATCTAGATCAAATTGGGTTCTTCTTGTTATTATGTCCTTTTGGTGTTCTAAATAATAGGTTAATACTTGTTTTAAATTTAATATCCTAGGCTCACCATCGACTAAAGCTAATGTTATAACTCCAAAGGTAGTTTGTAATTGAGTTTGCTTGTATAAATTGTTTAATACTACATTAGGATTTGCATCTCTTCTCAATTCAATTACTATACGCAAGCCTTCCCTATCTGATTCATCCCTTAAATCTGAAATCCCTTCAATCCCTTTATCTCTAACCAACTCAGCTATTTTTTCTATTAATCTTGCCTTATTTACTTGGTATGGCAACTCTGTAACTACTATCCTATTTCTTCCCCTATTCATTTCCTCTATTTCTGCCACTGCCCTAAGTCTTACCTTTCCTCTACCTGTTTTAAAGGCAGACTTAATGCCATCTCTTCCCATGATCATAGCTCCTGTTGGGAAATCTGGCCCTTTAACAACTTTCATCAGTTCCTCAATATCTGCATCTGGATTTTCAATTAACATAACTATTCCATCCACTACCTCTTTTAAATTATGAGGAGGGATATTGGTTGCCATTCCAACAGCTATACCTGATGAACCATTTACTAATAAATTAGGAAATCTACTAGGTAATACTACAGGTTCTTCTAACGTTTCATCAAAATTTGGTCTGTAATCTATGGTATTTTTATTTATATCCCTTAACATTTCTAAAGTTAATCTGGTCATCTTAACTTCTGTATAACGCATAGCAGCTGCACTATCACCATCAATAGATCCAAAGTTGCCATGGCCATCTACCAAAGGATATCTAGTACTGAAATCCTGAGCAAGTCTAACCATTGCATCATAAACAGATGAGTCTCCGTGAGGATGATATTTACCTAATACATCCCCTACAACTCTTGCAGATTTTCTATACTGTTTCTCCGGAGTCATTCCCAGTTCGTTCATAGCATATAGTATACGTCTATGAACAGGTTTCAATCCATCTCTAACATCTGGAAGGGCTCTACTTACGATTACAGACATAGCATAATCTAAATAGGATTTTTTCAT
>JAAYRD010000132.1 GCA_012518955.1 Tissierellia bacterium
AAATTCGGTACAGAAATAGGTAAGGAATTAAAAGAAGCAGGGGTAGATGGAGTTATATTAACATCAACCTGAGGTACTTGTACACGTTGCGGTGCAACGATGGTAAAAGAAATTGAAAGATATGGAATACCTATAGTTCATATGGCTACAATTACTACAATATCTGAATCCGTAGGGGCAAATAGAATAGTACCTACTATTGCAATTCCATACCCAGTTGGTAATCCAAATATATCAGATGCAGAAGAATTAGCATTAAGACGTAGATTGGTTAAGAACGCTGTAGATGGATTAGCTACAGAAATTACTGAAACAACTCAATTTGAGTAAAATTAATATAAAAGAAAGTTTTATTTTAACCAAGTTTTTATTTATCACCTCCCCGGTGCGAAAATTTGGATTAAAATAATAACATTAAATAAAAAACTCTAGAGTAAATCCGATTCTTTCCATTTCCTCTCCTGTGGAAGAATCGGATTTTACGTGTTTTTTATTGGAAATCATTGTCAAAATAATAACGATAAAAAACATAAAAAATAATGTTATAATGTTTATAGTATGTTAGTAAAGTAACTTTATTATAAGGGGGATTAATGATGGTAATATCTAATATAGATGAGGGAGGAGATAAAGTCTCCAGATGTCTAAAGGATATAAAATACCTACTATCAGCATTTGAGGCATCCTCTGATGGGATTTTATTATCTGATTATTTAGGAAATGTCGTATACGTTAACAAAGCATATGAAGGTGTAACCGGACTAAAAAAGGAAGAGCTAGTTGGGAAAAACTTAAATGATCTTTTAAGGGATAAAGTATTTAATAGAGCTATATCTTTAGCAGTATTAAAAGATAAAAAGCCGGTGTCTGTTATTCATCAATATGTTACTGGGAAAGATGCTTTAACTACTGCTAGCCCTATCTTTGATGAAAATGAAAAACTTATAGGGGTAATATCTAATACCAGAAATATTTCTGAATTAGTGAGATTGAGGAAAGAGTTAGATAAAAGTAGGATGATGGCTCAAAAATATTCTGATGAATTAAGTCAACTGCGTAAGGAACAACTAAAGTTGGAAGGTTTAATCTATAAAAGTCAAGCTATGGTAGATACCCTTGAATTTGCTTTAAAAGCAGCACCTTTTGATAGCACAATACTCATCACTGGAGAATCAGGTACAGGTAAAGAAGTATTGGCAAAATTTATCCACCAACATAGTCCAAGGAAGGATGGACCATTTATAAGGGTTAATTGTTCTGCAATACCTGGAGAATTGTTTGAATCAGAATTATTTGGATATGAACCTGGGGCTTTTACAGGGGCTTCCTCCCAGGGAAAAGTAGGATTGTTTGAACTAGCCCATGAAGGGACCATATTATTAGATGAGGTAGGAGAGCTAGACCTATCTGCCCAACCCAAACTTCTAAGGGTACTACAAGAGATGGAAGTACATCCTGTAGGAGCTGATAAGCCTGTAAAGATAGATGTAAGAGTATTAGCCGCTACCAATGTAAACTTAGAGGAAGAGGTCAAAAATGGAAACTTTAGAGAAGATCTTTATTTTAGGTTGAATGTTCTACCTATAAAGATACCACCATTAAGGGAAAGAAGAGAAGATATATTGGAAATGGCTTCGTATTTTCTGGAGAAATTAAACAAAAAATATAAAAAAAATATAATCTTGACAGAGGAAGTAGAAAATATATTAAATAATTACTCTTGGCCAGGTAATGTAAGGGAATTGGAAAATTTGATTGAATATCTATTTATTGTTAACTTAGAAGAACAGATAACCATAGAGCAACTTCCAAGCTGGATTCTAACGGAACACGTTATGGAAGATTATTTTTCTGAAAGGGATGGCAATACTTCTAGGTTGAACTATATACTGGATATGTATGAAAAAAATATAATAACAGTAGCATTAAAAAAACATAATTCAGTAAAAGAAACAGCCAAAACCTTGGATGTTCATCCATCCACACTCTTTAGAAAAATAAAAAAACATAATATTCAAATTGATTTTGATTAAAATCATATAGAATGTTAAATAATATACGAGATAGTCGCAATGTTGCAACTATAGGGAAAAGGTTTGCAATGATGCGAAATGGCTTATTTACACAGTTTGGTGGGGAAAGACAAAAACCTGTTGCAAAATTGCAACTGTTTATATGATATAAAAAAACATATTGGCTAAAATCAGCCCTTTATAAGAGTTGGCACGGGGATTGCATATATATAGAGGCAAGAAGTTCAATACTAAAAAAACTACTAAGATGGTTAAATTAGAATGTATTGAAAAATTTTATAAAATAAAGGGAGGATTTTAAAATGACAGAAAAATATCAATCAAGAGCAGCTTATGAGTTTGATCAAGAATTATTGGAGAAAGCTTTTGCAGAAGCTAGAAAGATCTACAAGGAAAGAGGATTCCAAACAAGAATGGGTTACGGTAAAGCACCTGCTGTAACTACAGTAGACATGGCAAGAGCTTGGATGGAAGATGGACATCCATTTACATGTGATAAGAGCGAAGAAGTATGTGCCAATGCTCGTAAAGTATTGGATGCAGCTAGAAAATCAGGAGTACCTATATTCCATACCACTACAGGATTCGAACCAACTAAAGGTTGGGACCTAGGTAGATGGGACGAGAAAATTCCTCTACACACATTAGAAAAAGACTCCTACTGGATGGAAATCGACCCAAGATTAGATCCACAACCAGAGGAGCCAGTAATCTATAAGCCCTATGCAAGTAACTTCTTTGGTACAAGACTTGCTCAGTTATTAACATATTTGGGTGTAGACACTGTAATAGTTATGGGAGCTACTTCCTGTGCATGTGTTAGACATACAGTAATGGATTCAACAGGACATGGATTCAAAACTATAGTTCCAGAAGGAACAGTAGGAGATAGGGTACCAGGAGTTGTTGAGTGGAACCTATTCGATATGGATGCTAAATTTGCAGATGTTGAGCCACTAGAAAATGTAGTTAAATACCTAGAAGGCATAGACAAAAGCGTATATACAAAAAACAATAAATAATATAGCCTCACACTTATAGGATTATAAGGGGACACCTACAAGATTAAATTCTCATAAGGTGTCCCCTTAAATATCAGGGAGGGAAAACAGTGAAAGATTATATGGATATTGCAAATGATCCCATGTTATGGGTTATGGCATTGCCTGC
>JAAYRD010000133.1 GCA_012518955.1 Tissierellia bacterium
AACGTTCAATATGGGAGGCTTTGCCCCAGGGATCCTATTAGTTACTACTACATGGATATCATACATTGATTTTAAAAATGAATATAAATTTTTGTATCTAAAAAAAGCAGGATAATCTTTAGAGAAGGTTTCTATATTTCCTATACCAATTTGTCTCCAAACTTCAGAAGGGCTTTTGCCCACATTATCTGCTATGTAATCAACAAATCCTAATGCTTTAGTATCTTCAATATCTTCACTAGGAGTAAATACTTTATGAGGATCGATTCCATGATGTGTTAAAGCTTCATTGACTAAATCTTCACCAAATAAAGTTTTGCTTGTTCTAACCCAAGCCGATACAATTGTGCCTTTCATAGAAATCACTCCTTTAATCAATATATACCAATTATACCACATTTATCACCTATCAATCCTTTTTTCATAATATGTATTAATAGCTATGTATAAGGGGGTATGATGATGAAAGACTGTTTCTATATTAACTACTATGATGAAAAAAATAATAAGGAGATGGAATGGCCCCTGGAAGAGATGGTTGGTATATTGTTGGCTTTGGAGATGGATATAGACTTTCATATAGAAGCCTTGAAAGCTCAGGCAGTGGTTATAAGGACCAATTTATTAAAGGATTCTCAATCCCTAAGGGATTATGATATAAAACCTTTGGTATCATATAAAGATATCTGGGGTGCTAAATATGATATTAATGTAGAAAAAATAAATAGAGCTGTGAAAGGAACAGAAGGGGTTGCTATTTTATTTAAAGACAAACTTATATATGCCAAGTATCATGCTCTTTGTGGAGGTAGTACGGAAAACGCAGAAAATGTTATGGATAATCAAGTAACCTATTTGCGACGAGTCCTATGTGATCATTGTATAGAAGGTCCATATTGGAATAATGAAAAAGAATTTAGTACGGAGGAATTGGAGCAATTACTGGATATCCAATTTCCTAATATAGACGGAGATTATAAATCTGAGATACTCAATTTTGTAGAGGATATAGAAAAGGACAGTTATGGAAGGGTTAAGTCCATAAAAATTGGAAAGAAAATATTTTCAGGAAATGAGGCTTTGGAACTTTTAGACTTAAATTCAACTAGATTTAATATATATCCAACGGGTATTCGATTTATATCCAATGGTATGGGCCATGGATTGGGGCTTTGTCAATGGGGAGCTAACGCAATGGCCCAAGGAGGATCCACTTTTGTGGAGATATTAGAATATTATTATACTGGAGTGGATATAGAAAAGATAAGGCTACCTAGTATAAAAAATCCTCTTCTTGGAAGAATAATAATGATAGATCCGGGACATGGTGGAGATGATTTAGGGCATAAGGGGGTTGAGTTAGGATTATTGGAGAAAGATATAGTATTGGAAATAGCAGTTAAACTAAAGGAAAAGCTGGAAGAGCTAGGAGCTGTTGTTTATCTAACTAGAGATGGAGATAAGAAGGTTTCAATTAATGAAAGGGTGGAAAAGGCCAATAGAATATACCCGGATTTCTTTATAAGCCTTCATATGGATTATTTTACTAACTCCAATGTAAAGGGGTTGGAGATGTTTCACTTTAGAAATGATATGGATAGTAATCGATTAGGAAAGTCTATTCTTAAAAATCTACGAGATAAAGAGATTTTTTTAAAAGGATTAAAGGAAGGTAATTTCTATATATTTAGGGGAATAAATGTAAGTTCATTATTGATAGAACTAGGATATTTGTCGAATATAGAAGAAGAACTCAAGTTTAAAGATGAAAATCATATTAAATCTTTGGTTAATGGAATAGAAAAGGGAATTTTGGAGCATTTTAACCATTGATAATTCTATAAAAATCATTTAAATTGATTGACAAAAAAAGATTTTCATAGTATAATATCTTATTAACTTGACAGGATCCATATGATATGTTAGTATAATATCATGAGTGTCCCTTTGCACTCCTTCTGCCCCCTAAGTTGAGGGGAGTATTTTATTGGAAGGTGGTTACTTTGTTGGAGAAAAATGAATTGGTTAGGATTCGGGAAGATATTGAAAATTGTATCGGTAAGAGAGTGATTCTAAAGGCAAACAAAGGTAGAAAAAGAACGACCACAAGAGAAGGTATATTAGAAGAAGCTTATCCAAGTCTGTTTGTAGTAAGGATTTGTAATCAATTTGATTCGGTAAGGAGAGTTTCTTATACTTACTCAGACATATTAACGGAGACAGTAGAAGTGACAGTTTGTGATGAGGTAGAAAGAAAAATAAAGATAAGTTAGTTATATAAAAAAGGCGAGACTTCTGGGTCTCGTTTTTTTTATGCATTTTTTGGACATTAACTTAATATTTTATACATAGTATATATAAAGCTAATAAATAGGGGAGGTATAAAGATGGAAATAGTTAAGGACATCCTTAAAGTTGATGAACTGAAGGGATATGAAGAGATAGAAACTTTAGTCGATACGGAAATATACTTGAACCAGACAAAGCCAGACATAGAAAATATCCTTTGGGTAGATGGAAAGGTTGAAATACTTAGTACTAAGATTATAAGGGATAAAGTTCTCGTCAATGGACTTATAAAATTCAAAGTAGTATATAGATCTAGCGAAGAAGAATTAAACATATATACGTTGGAAACCAATAGTGACTTTAGAGAAGAGATTGAAATTGAAGGAATAACAGAAGACATGATAGGAGAAACAGGATATAAACTAGAATATATAGAGTATGACCTGGTAGATGAAAGAAAAGTTTCTTTAAATGCATTTGTAACGTTATGGGGAAAGGTTGAACAGACCAATTCGGTAGAAATAATTGGAGAGGTAAAAGAAGGACAGAACCTACAATTTTTAAAGGAAAGAATTAAGTACAACGATATCTTTGCTAGAGAAGAAACCTATGTACTGTTGAAGGAAGCTTTTGAAATAGGGGAAGAGTTACCAGCTATAGAAGAGGTACTTAAAATTGATTTACATCCATATGAAAAGGAGATAAATATTTCT
>JAAYRD010000134.1 GCA_012518955.1 Tissierellia bacterium
AAGAGGCAAGAAAAAACAAAATTTGAACTTTTAGCAGAGAAATCTGAGGGCGAAAAGCTAAATCCCAAAATAAATATTGACTGGGGTAACCCTGTTGGAAAAGAAGTGTGGTAATCATTATGACTAAATTAGATAAAAATAATTATAATAATTTAGAATTTGGAGATATAATAAAAATTAACTTTTCTCCATCTAAAGGACACGAACAGAAAGGTTATAGACCGGGACTTGTGATATCAGACCCTATTACTCAAAAAGAATTGAATGGCATAGTGACAGTAGTGCCAATAACAAATTCAACTAGCATTTTTTTTACTAGGATAAATCTGGATAAATATAATATCCAAACTAAAGGGGATATCCTGATGGATCAGGTTAAAGTTTTGGATTTAAGTGAAAGACAGTATGAATTTATAGAAAAGGCACCTAAAGAAGTATTGAGTAAGTGTAATATTATATTTAATGCTATTTATGAAAAACTACTAAATTCTTAGAATTATATTTGCTTATTTTATTGAAAAGAGAATGGAAAGTAATACTTAACATTCTCTTTTTTAGATCTTATTTGTTATAATAATGATACAAGTATAGAATGAGGTGTAGATCATGGCAGAACTAAATTTAAAACAAATTGAAGACAAACTAAATAATGAATTCGATGAAGAAAATAGAGTTATTGTATTTTGGTATGATGAAAAACAGGAATTTATAGATGATATAGACAACCTGAATCTTGAGAATGCTAAAATACACCACTTAACTCCAACAAATCTATTTAAAACAAAATTACTATTGGAAAGAGAAGACAAGAGTAGTAACTATCTTATATATGCACCCTTTGAAAAACCAGAAAATAAAAACAACCATCTAGCAGATACTATTCTCTATTCTAAAGAATTTTTTGCAGATAGAATCTCTCTTTTGGCCGTAGATTTAGGGATTGATACCATATATAATCCCTTATTGGAAAGATATATTAAGTTCTTTAATGCCCAGGATAGGACCAAAAGATTTTACGAATTGGAAGTGGATAATTACAATGAAGAATCCATAGAAATAGCTCTATTATCTGCCACGGTTAAATCCAAGGTAGTAAATTTTGAAGAGGTTGTAAGGATTGTTTTAAGTGAGGATTTGTCCAACAATAAACATATAAATGAATTTTCTAAGTATGGATTAGAAGAAACTTTTTGGAAATATTGCAGGATTAATTTTTCTTATATAGATGAGGAACCAAATCTAATAAGATTTTCCATATCATTATTATTAACCTATGCACAAAACCAGATGAACAAGAAATTGCACTCAGGTTTAAACGATTACATATTGGAAAAACCAGGAACTGTCATGGCCTTTGTAGATCAGATGATGAATAGCAATTTATATAAGGATAGCTTTAGAAGAATTTCCAATGAAGTATATAGGAGCATAGATGGAGATAAGATCTTTAAAGATTATAATGTAGAGGATTTAGTGGATATAGATGTATTTAAAGCCATTGACGAAAAAATAATCCTTTGGGCTTTAGATAGGCTACTGGATGAAAATTTGAATGCAAAGGTTAATGGTTTCTCTTTGGTAGAGGTATGTAAGGGTAGAAAGTTTAAACATTTTAAGGATATATATATTAATAAATATGATGTTTTAATAAATGCTTATTATTTAATCTTGAACAAAGATTTTAGGATAGAAGGGGATATATTAGACTTAGTTGCAGAATACGAAAATAAATATTACAAGATGGATACTTATTATAGAAGGTTTTATTACTATCTAGATAAAGTAGAAGACAATAGCATATTTGAAGAATTGCAAACTTTAGTGGAAAATATATATGTCAATAGATATTTAGATGTGCTTTCCAAGGAATTTAGCAATGAATTAGATTATAGCAAGCTAAAAGCTAAATATAAAATTCAAAGGGATTTTTATAACAATTTTATATCAGGAAATAATGAAAGAATTGTGGTAATAATATCCGATGCCTTTAGATATGAAGTAGGGAAGGAATTGGTGGATAGATTTAAATACAATGAAAAAGTTGAGGCTAAAATAGAACCACAAATTGGAGTATTGCCTAGCTATACTAGCTTAGGTATGGCGACACTTTTACCCAATAAAAACATAGAGATTACTAATGATTATGATGTCTATGTAGATGGAAAACCTACTAGCAATTTAGCGGAAAGGAACGCTATATTACAATCTAAGAATTCTAAAAGCGATAGTATCCAATATGATCAATTGACAAAGATGAAGAAGGCTGAAATGCGAGAGTTTTTTGCTGGTAAGGAAGTAATAT
This sequence comes from Tissierellia bacterium, assembly GCA_012518955.1. Taxonomy (GTDB): domain Bacteria; phylum Bacillota; class Clostridia; order Tissierellales; family Tepidimicrobiaceae; genus DUNJ01. The sequence goes on from JAAYRD010000134.1 coordinate 2,303, forward strand.
ATATTTATCACGATGAGATAGATGCCAGGGCCCATAGTGCAGAAGATAAAGTTTTTGATGCCTGTTATGAAACTATAGAAGCAATAGAGGATATAATAAAAAGGCTTACCAATAATGTTTCTGCAACTAGATTTATAATTACAGCAGATCATGGCTTTATCTATACTAGAAATAAGAATAAGGAATCGGATAAGATAGATAAATTCTTTAAAAAAGAAGATAAGATTAGCAAGAGATTTATAATATCAGAGCATAATTATAACATAATGGGCACTAAAAATATAATTGTATCAGATGTTTTAGGTAATTATGACGGAAGAACTATTACCACTCCTTTAACCTCCAATATATTTAAAACTCAAGGGGGAGGACAGAATTTTATCCATGGCGGCAGTTCGCCTCAGGAGATCATAGTTCCTGTAATCCAAGTAAAAACTACTAGAGGTGCAGTGGAAGTAGAGAAGGTTAAAATATCCCTTATAAGTATGGTGTCGAGGATTACTAGCTTATTATTTAGTTTAGACTTTGTTCAACAGGAGCCAGTTTCAGATATCATTAAATCGGCTACTTATAGAATTAGTTTCATAGATAAAGATGGAGAATTAATTTCCAATGAAGAAATCTATGTTGCTAAAAGTAAATCCAAGGATTCTTCAGATCGCATATTCAATTTGAAATTTAGGCTTAGAAATAAAAAATACAGAAGGGATGAAGAATACTATTTTACAATAACAGATAAGGAAACGGGTATAGAAATTCATAGACAGCAAGTTATTATAGATATAGCCTTTGCAGATGATTTTGGTTTTGATATATAAGGGGGCTCTTTTAAAAATATTATTTGGAGGTGATCCTATGTTTAAACCCCATGATTATGCATTTCAAATAGAAGTAACAATAAAGTCTATCTTTAACTGTAGTAAATATGATATAGGAGGTATAGCAGATGCAAATTTTA
>JAAYRD010000022.1 GCA_012518955.1 Tissierellia bacterium
CAGAGATCAATTCCTCTTTGTTTTTTCTATACCATTCCATTGTTCTTCCTCCTTTCCTATTTTCAAACAAATGGAACCACTATTTTTTATTATGCCACATAAGTAAAAATTAAACCTATCAAAGATTTTTTGTAATAAAAAGACCTTTGTTTAAACATGACAGTTTAAACAAAGGTCTTGCTTCCTAAAAGATAATAGGTAGTTAGCCGGGATTTCTCCGTATTGACGACTAACTATTTATTTAGCTACTCCCCTTCGTAATTGATATTATATATTATATAATCAATAAACTCAATACTATTTGAATTTAATTCCATTAGATTTTGAAGAAGTTTATATAAGAAATATATATAATTAAAGAAAGGATATCTTTTCAGGTTCTTGCTAAATTAATAATTTATATATTATAATGTATATGGTAGATAATATTAAGTATTGGAGGAAAATTAATATGGGGGTAAAGTTTTGTTCCCTGAGTAGTGGTAGTAGTGGAAACTGTCAATATATTGAAACTCGAAAAACCAGGTTATTAATAGATGGAGGTTTTAGTGGCATAAGGATAGAAAAATTATTATCCTCCATAGATGTATGTCCAACTACCATAGATTATATTCTAGTAACTCATGAACATATAGATCATGTGAAGGGTGTAGGAGTTCTTTCCAGAAGATATGATATACCTATTTTGGCCAATGAAAAAACTTGGCAAGCTATGAACAAAACTATAGGTGAAATAAAGAGTAAAAACATAAGAATTATAAAAACTGGAGATGATTTTGATTTAGACGATTTGGGAATTGACACATTTAAAGTACATCATGATGCAGCAGAGCCCATTGGGTACTGTTTTTATTATAAGGATACAAAGATAAGTATTATAACCGATACAGGATGGGTATGTGATGATATGAAAAGTAATATTAAAGGATCATCTCTTTATTTTATGGAGTCTAACCATGATGTGGATATGCTTAAGGAAGGTAGTTATCCCTGGTATTTAAAACAGAGAATACTGAGCACCGAAGGGCATTTATCTAATGCACATGCAGGAGAGATCTTATCAGAGGTTTTAAATGGAGATGGGGAGATAGTATTACTAGCCCATTTAAGTGAAGAAAACAACACTCCAACCCTTGCCCACAGTACGGTTAAAGATTATATAAAGGGATATGGAATAAATATAGATAAAGATATATCCTTAGGATTAACCTATAAGGATAGGACAACCAAAGTATATAACCTATAATAGATTGGAGGAATTTAAAATGTACTATGAAAGACCACCAAAAAGAAATAGTTTATTATCTTACTTTATCGTTGCATTGATTGCAGCCATTATAGGGGGAACAGTTAGCATGTACATTGCACCAACCTTTCTTTATGGAAAGGTATTGCCTACACCTGGAATATATAAGGGTGAGACCCCTAAAGAAGATAGTGAGATAAATATAGTACCAACTAATGAGATGTCAGCGGTACAGGCAGTAGCCAAGAAAACCATGAGTTCTGTCGTAGGAATAACTACTGTTCAAGTACAAAGAGAATTTATTTGGGAAAAGGAAGTGGAAGGAATAGGCTCAGGAGTAGTAGTTCATCCTGATGGATATATACTCACCAATTCTCATGTGGTAGCCGATGGGAAGGCAAAGAGTATCAATGTTTTATTTGAAAATGGGGACAAGGTTTCGGGAAAGATATTGTGGAATGATCCGGCTTTAGATTTAGCAGTGGTAAAGGTTGAAAAAAAAGGATTGGATACAGCTGATTTAGGAGATTCGGACTCCTTGGAAGTTGGTCAACTGGCCGTTGCTATAGGTAATCCTTTGGGGTTAGAATTTCAAAGAACTGTTACATCTGGAGTAATATCAGGACTTAATAGATCTGTAAGGGTAAACCAATACAATGTAATAGAGGATTTAATACAAACAGATGCATCTATAAACCCAGGAAATAGTGGAGGACCTTTATTAAACAGCAAAGGGGAAGTCATAGGTATCAATACCGTAAAGATTAGTTCTCAAGTAGGGGAAGGTTTAGGATTCGCTATTCCAATCAATCTAGCAAAACCAATAATTGAAGGGGTTATAGAAAAGGGCGATTTTAAAACCGTATATATAGGCTTTGCAGGAACTGAAGTAGAAAAATATGAAAGACAATTAGGAGTAGATTTAAGTATAGATAAAGGGGTTATAGTAATCGAGATACAACCAAATTCACCAGCTCAAAGGGCAGATCTTAGACCAGGTGATGTAATTGTTAAGATAGATGACGAAGAAGTTGAAAGCATGAATCAAATTCAAAAGATATTGTATAAGTATAAGAAAGGCGATAAGGCAACCCTTACGATTATTAGAAATGGAAAAGAAATGAAATTGGATATTACATTTACAGTTGCAAAATAGATTAAAAAAAGCTTGACAAATTTGTCAGGCTTTTATAATCATGATTTTTTGTATATACTAAAAGAAGAATATTCTATATCCATTAAAAAGCAAATGGAGTTGATAATATGTATGTGGTTTGCAACGAACATTTAGAAAATGCAATAGAAGACTTTGTAGAAAC
>JAAYRD010000023.1 GCA_012518955.1 Tissierellia bacterium
CCCTCTTTATCTCAAATAAGTATAACCTCGACTATTAGTCGAGGTTATACTCAATCTATAATTAAAACATAGATGGTGCATATATTATATCATTTCTAAAAAAATTATCAATTCTTTCAATTAATAATCATTCTTACTATTAATTAAGTAAAAAACTTCTAAGGGTTTTTTTAAACACTCCCTTTAAATTAGCTTTACCTATCTCTATCTTAGATACCAACCTTACCTTATCCATTTCTTTCCCATCTATTTTTATTGATAGATATCCTATCTCTTCTCCTTGTTCTATAGGGCTCTCAATATATTGTGGTAAAATTATTTCTTTTTCAATATTTTTATCCTGGCCTTTTGGTAACAATATATGGCTATCCCTTTCCAAAACTACTTCAACCTCTTCAACATCTCCTTTATAAACAGTAACTTTACCTAGAGCATCTCCTTGTTTACCAATGGTTATAGAATCATAATTTGCAAAACCATAATCTAACAACTTCATACTCTCTTCAAATCTTGTCTTTGATGTTTCACTACCCATTACTACGGCTATTAATTGTAAATTTCCCCTTTTTGCAGATGCCGAGAGACAAAAACCTGCCTCATTTGTAGATCCTGTTTTAATTCCTGTAGCACCTTCATAGTCTTTTACTAATCTATTTGTGTTAACTAAGCTTTGTACCTTATCCTTTTTCTTTCCTACAACCATTTCATCCATATAAATGGTCAACCAATCATGAATCTTATCATATTTTAAAAGCTCTATGGACATTAACCCGACATCATATGCTGATACATAATGATCCTCATGTGGCAATCCTGTAGCATTGACAAAATTAGTATCTTTCATTCCCAATTCTCTAGCCCTATCATTCATAGCTTTTACAAATGACTCTTCACTACCAGCTATATGTTCAGCTAAAGCAACAGAAGCATCATTAGCAGACCTTAAACAGATAGCTTTAAATAAGTCTTCTACAGATTGAGTTTCACCTTCCTCTAGCCATAGTTGACTTCCCCCCATACTAGCAGCATGTGCACTGACTCGAACTTCATCTGATAGGTTAATTCTTTTACTTTCCAACGCTTCTATACCTAATAATAAAGTCATTATTTTGCTAATACTTGCAGGATGCACTTTATCATGAGAATTTTTTTCAAACAGTATCTCACCTGTATGATAATCGATAAGTATAGCAGTTTTTGCTTCAATGTTTAAATTTCCTTCGGCAAAACTAATAGTTGTGAAACCGAGTCCAATTATGAGTAATAGTATTATAGAAACAAATCTCTTATTCACTAGATTACCTCCCAATGTTATATTTATCTTTATATTGTCCATTATATAGGTAGTTATACAATATACTATTGGGTAGGTATATTTTTCCATAAATACATAAGAGAATTTTGGCAAATTAAAAAAGCACTCTCTAACCTGAATTAGAAGTGCTTTATTTCTAATACAACTCAATACCGTCTTTTGTAATTAAACCATATATCAATTTCTTTGTTTCTTTGTTTTTATCCCCAATGATATATAGTCTTTCAATATCTGATTTCACATCCATAGCTTTATCTATATCATTGGAATGAATATAAGCCAATGTATCACCTATATCTACTTTGTCATCTACTTTCTTATTTAATACTATGCCTGCTGAAAGATCAATAACTGAATCCATTGTTATTCTACCTGCACCTAAGGTTAAGGCAGCTTTTCCTATTTCCTCAGCGTTTAATGACTTTACATATCCTTTTTTTTCACTTTTAACTTTAATGATATGATTGGCCTTAGGTAGCAAATCAGGATTTTCAATATAGGATATATCTCCATCTTGATATTTAACAAGCTCAATTAACTTTTCATAGGCGCTATTTGACCTTATTGTGTTTCTTAGCAAAGATAGAGCATCATCTTTGGACTGAACTCGTCCTGCTAATAACAAAAGTTTAGAACCCAGTTGAAGACAAAGTTCATATAGATCTTTGGGACCATGTCCCTTTAATGTTTGTATTGCCTCCTTAACCTCTAAGGCATTTCCAATCGCATTACCTAATGGTTCATCCATGTTTGTAACTAAAGCTATGGTTTCTCGACCATAACCTAAGCCTATATTCACCATTTCTTCCGCCAGTTTTAACGCATCATCTATATTCTTCATAAAAGCACCGCTACCTACCTTAACATCTAAAATTATGGCGTCTGTTCCAATAGCAAGCTTTTTACTCATTATGCTACTAGCTATTAACGATAAATTGTCTACTGTAGCAGTAACATCTCTTAAAGCATAAAATTTTTTATCAGCTGGAGTTATATTGGCAGTTTGACTACATAATGATATGTTAATTTTATTGGCATTTTTAATAAACTTCTCTGTAGATAACTCCACCTTGAAGTTTTTTATTGATTCCAATTTATCAAGAGTTCCACCAGTATGCCCCAATCCTCTTCCTGACATTTTAACAAAAGGAACATTGCAAGCTGCAATCATTGGACCTAAAATCAAAGTTGTTGTATCTCCAACTCCTCCCGTTGAATGCTTATCTACTTTTTTTCCATTTATTTTAGATAAATTTACACTATCACCGGAATTAATCATAGCTTTTGTTAGATCCAAAGTTTCTCTCCTGTTCATTTTATTCAAAAATATAGCCATAAACAATGCAGCAACTTGATAATCTGGAATTGTATTATTGGTATAATTTTCAACAAAGTAATCTATCTCTTGAGTAGTTAACTCTTCATTATCCCTTTTCTTTTTTATAATATCATACATTCTCATGGTATTCACTCCGTTTACATATTAGCTAATATCCCAATCATCAATTCTTCAAACTTATCTTTAACTATTAGTGAGGTTTCCATAACCTCCTCATGATTCAATGGCTGATCCAATATCCCAGCTGCCATATTTGTTATACATGATATACCTAATACCCTTATTCCTTGATGAATAGCTACGATAACTTCTGGTACTGTAGACATACCAACTGCCGCTGCACCTAAGACTTTGGCCAGTCTTATTTCAGCAGGTGTTTCATAAGTTGGTCCAGTAAACCACATATATGTTCCTTCTCGTAAAGGTATGTTTAATTTTCTTCCAATGGTTTTAGTCAAATCTATAAATTCTTTATCATATGCGTTGGTCATATCTGGAAACCTTGGACCTAGCTCATCATAATTTTGTCCTATTAGTGGATTTTGACCTGTAAAGTTTATATGATCTTTAATTATCATAAGGTCCCCAGGTGTAAAATCCTCATTTACGCCTCCAGCTGCATTTGTAACTATAAGATTTTCAATACCAAGACCAATCATAACTCTCACAGGGAAAACTACTTGATCTAAATGATATCCTTCATAAAAATGAAATCTACCTTGCATAGCTATAACCTCTTTGCCACCTAATTTACCTATTACAAGTTGACCTTTATGTCCTTCCACAGATGAAACAGGAAAATTAGGAATATCTTCATATTTAATTATTACAGGATTTTCAATTTTCTCACCTAAACTTCCTAAACCTGAACCTAATATTAATCCTATGACTGGAACTTTTTCTATCTTTCCCTTTATATAGTCTATACTCTCATTAATTTTATTCATATAATCCATAATTTTACCTCCTATGCTCTAGGATGTGATTTGTTATACACATCCCTTAATTCTTTATTATCAGTCACAAAAGCATATATTTGAGTTGTAGAAATGTCTGAATGACCCAACATTTCCTGAACAGTTTTTATATCTGCTCCATTTTCCAACAGATGAGCTGCAAACGAGTGTCTTAAAATTTGGGGTGTTATCTTTTTATTGATATTTGATTTAATATTATACTGTTTTATTATTTTCCAAAACCCTTGTCTCGTTAATCTATGACCATTATAATTTAAAAACAGAGCCATTTCTTCTTTATCTGTTAAAACCTCATACCTATAATTGTTTACGTAATCTTTTAAGTATTTTAATGCAATACTGCCAATGGGTACAATTCTTTCATTTGAATTAGATTCATTTAAATATAGATAACCTAATTCTAAATTAAGTTTGTCCAAATCTAATGCAATTATTTCTGAAGCTCTAATTCCAGTTGCATACAAAAGTTCTAACATAGCTTTATCCCGAGACCCTTTATAGTTACCTAGAGTCGGTTGAGATAAAAATAAATTTACCTCTTCCTTTGTTAATATATTAGGTAATTTTCGTTGAGGTTTTGGTGAACTAAGATTGAAAGTGGGATCCTCATCAACAAGGTTGTTACTTAATAGATATTGATAAAAGCATCTTATAGATGCTAAGTTTCTTGAAATAGTAGAGGTAGCTTTTCCATTCCTTTGCAAGTGCATTAAATATGTAATAATGCCAGTTTTATTCACAGTTCTTAAATCATTTATGTTGTTTTCTAATAAATATTCTTTAAATTGCAATACATCTCTTTCATATGCTTCTAATGTGTTAAAAGTTAATCCTTTCTCATGCTTCATATAGTCTAAATAATCATTTTTTATTAATTCAAACATAATAGCTCTCCTTTATTAAAGTATTTATATATTTACTTTAAATAATTAGATAATAATCGTAAAAATATAGGAGAAATATAGGCTTCTATTAAACATCCTGCTAGAATAAAAATAGAGAAAAAAATTATCAAAATAGAGTAATCAATAATGTTAAAATATAACTTATTGCTTCTAATATTCAAGTCTCTTTTTTTAAAATTATTGATAGATAAAGTCATCCCTATAGATGCTATTGATATTATGCTAGGAACGATCAATAAATTATGAGGTAAAATACCCAGAATAGAAAATAAAAATCCTCTAACCCCGTATTCATTTATCAAAAAACCTACAGTAAACCCTATAGCAAAACCTCTGAATAAAATAACTATTGGGATTATAGGCAAACCTATAATTATTATTCCAGTTATCCAAATCAAACCTATAGTCTTAAAGTTATCTATAATTGATTGTTTTAATATGGATACACCTTCAAATGTATTTCCTTCTATAGTTTTAAAAAAAGAATTCAGGAATAACATTATATCATTTTTTTGTTCTATATTTAGTATTTTTATAGTAATAGCACCCACGGCTATTCCTATTATAAAAATAACTGTAATTATGAAATAAATAATAAAATTATCTCTGAATTGTTTGAATAGCCATCTTTTAATTCTATTAAACAATGATAAGTCCTCCCTCCAGATAATACAAGCCTTATATAAAAGGATATGCTCTAGGAAGGAATATTATCACCAAATTATTTGTTTTGACTTATGTACTTCTCAGCACAAAGTATACTAATTATAGTCTTACTATCGTTTATTTCACCCTTTTCTACCATATCTACCAAATCTTCTATTTTTAACTTTTCAACTTCTATGTATTCATCATTTTCAGGATTTGCTTCCCCCTTTAATAAATCCGTAGCTAAAAACAAATATATCTTTTCATCAGAAAAGCCAGGAGAAGTGTAAAATTCAAATAAATACTCCATTTTATTTGCCATATAGCCTGTCTCTTCACTTAGTTCTCTCAAGGCTGTTTCTTTAGGTTCTTCGTTAATTTCAATTTTACCTGCTGGTATCTCTAATAAATTCTTTTCAATTGGCTTTCTAAATTGTCTTACTAAAACCATAGATCCATCATCGGTTATAGGAATTATTCCTACGGATCCAGGATGTTCTACAATTTCTCTTTTTGAATATTTTTTATCTGGTAACTCAACTGTATCAATTCTAAGATTTACCATTTTCCCTTCGTATATTTTATCTGTTTTCATAGTCTTTTCTTCATAATTCATTGACTATATACCCCCTATTTCAGTGCTTTTGTAGCATATCTACTAACAGCACCTAAAGTTATAAAAAAATCTTTATCATCTTCATAGCATCTTCCCATAGTTGTAATATTTAATTTAAAATAATTCATAGCTTCTATGATATCTTCTCCTTTTTCATAAAAAACCTTGTGTTTTTTTCTAATTTCCAAAGTTTCAATCTGTTTATTAATTATATTTAATTTATGCTCATCTAATATAGGGAAGATTACATTACTAGAAGTTTTAGAGATTTCTGATAATACTGTTCTAGTATGATGACTTATACCAATATGCCTTTCCCTTAAATCATTAAAACTTATCCTAGGTACTACAATAGGTTTTCCTCCTAAAGTATTAACAGCATCTATAATGTAGCCTTGCTCTATCCCACTAAATCCGTATTTAGTACCTGTGCCAACTATACCTGGGCCCATTGCTATTATAGTTATATCTCCTTTTAAAACCTCTTTGGCTGCAATTAATCCCGTATATATATTAATGCACTCTAAATCACCACCAAAAGCATGACCTATTGTAACTGTGTTTTCAATTAATTCTTTTTGTTTTAACAATTTAACAGTATTGCTAAAATATATAGGCAATGAACCACCATCAGTCATTATATAGTTTATTTTAAGATCTCTATTGTACCATTTTAACATAGCAGCTATGGGTCCTAACATACTATGTAAGGTTCCTATTATGAAGATATGTCCATCTAAAGATTTAAACTTATTAAATTCATTATAATAGGGACTATCTTTCTCTTCCGCTGCTAAACATTTTATCTGTTGTGGTGTATATCTCAATTTCATAATATGTCCTTTGCCATGAATATCTTTTGATTTATTGTTATAGTTAAATATTATAAAATGACAACCTCCTGTTCCTAAACCCAAGTTGACAGCTGTGGTATTTAGTACTACAATATCCCCTTTGTTTATAGATCCAGTTAGATTATTATAGTTGACTGCCTTAGCCATCCTATTTTCAAGTTCTACAATAACCCATGATATATGTTTGTCAGATTCTATTATCTCAATTACTTGAGCCTCTTCATAGCTTAGCAGATCAATCCCTCCTAGCGACCTATATTATCTATAAAATTTAATAATTTATTACTTTCAATAGCTTTTGAAAAGGATATTCTTTCTGCCATAATATGAGTTATTATTAGTATTAATGTATATATATATCTTGTGGTTAAACTATGGGTAAAGCAACAAAAGACCCCTAATGTAACTCCTAAAACATTAGCTCCCACATCTCCCATCATAGTTTTTCCCTTTAAATCTAATGGAAGATACACTAATAATATACCATAAAAAGAATATAAAAGAAAATTATAATTTTTTATAGAACTAGTATATAGCATAATTATTGAAATAAATATAAATATCTTAACAGCTCGACCTGGCCTTAAGTCAAATAGATTAATTAAGTTTGTAAATAAAGCAATAATCAATATATTTACAACTGCATCTATAATAGTATTAGATATTATTATAGATATGAATAGAGCCACAACAAAGCCAATTCCCGCTTTTATTCCTCCTGTAGTAAGATTTCCTTTTAAAAAGGATTTTATATGTCCCTTAAAGCCTTTTGTTTTTTTATCACCAATTAAATCATCTAGTAAACCAGCGAGACCCATCAATGTCAAAACAAACAAATAGGATATAACATATAAGCTATTTGCTTTTTTAAGTACAAAGAAGATTATACCTATATTAAAGGTTTGAGCGAATATAAACAATAGCCCCATACAAATAGGAATTTCATCATTTTTATAATTCAAGCCTAATGTATTCTTATTCTTTGATAGAATATCTAAAAAAATTGGAGCACCGATATATGATAGTATTGTACCAATTATAAAACTTAAAATATTAATATATCCCATAAATTCACCTTCTAAAGCTTATATATAGTAAAGTTTTAAATATATCCCAAAATTGCCTCCCTCTATGTTTAAATCCTTTGAAAGATCTATCAGAATATCTATGCGTCATACTAACAGGTATTTCTTTAAATTTATATCCGTTGTTTATCGCCTGTATTGTCATGGCGACCTCAATACCATAATGGGTGGGTATATACCTCATACTTTCTATTACTTCTTTTCTATAGACTCTTTGACCAGAAAGAGATGTATCCATTTCTTCCCTTGTATGAAAAAAAACTCCTTTCTTAGCTAAATCTTTTACAAATCCAAATCCTCCTTTTATCTTAGGTATATCAAACTTAGCTATAGTAAAATCTACCTCTCCTGAGACAACAGGTTCTATCAATTTGATTACCTCAGTGCTTGTAAAACCTAAATCTCCATCTACAAATGCAATATAATCATAGTCCATTTTTTTAATTGCTATTTTCATCGCATATCCCTTGCCCCGATTTTGTGGTACTGTAATAATAGATACATTAAGTTTTTTTATGATCTCAGCAGTATTGTCTACAGAACCATCATTTATTATTAAAATTTCATCTATTAAATCCACGTTTTTTAATCCTGCTACAGTATCTCCAATCCTATCAGCTTCATTATATACAGGTACTGCTGCAACAACCTTTTCCTTATCCATTTTTATCTCTCCTTAGAGCTTTTTAATGCAGGTGTATTTAAATTAGGAAACAGTTCCTCTGCTGTTGGCTTAGATCCATAATGGCCAGGTCTACCCTCAATAGTTAATATCAGGGATATTTTACCTATCAATGTATCAACATTATCAATAGTACTTATCTTAAGGTTTTTATAGGTTGGAATATAAGAGTAATTTACAACTAGCTTTTCAATTCCTACTAATGGCATATCCTTGTCTTTAGCCATATTGATTATTGTTTGATCTACCAAGCTCAGTCTTTTTTTATCCTCTTTTATACTCCCTCCAGCAATTATAATATAATCAATAGGTTGATTAGTATCCCCAACTATATCTACAGAATTATTTTCTATTAGTTTTTTTATTAATTTAGTTTCCTCCCCAATTATTAAAGACTCTGTTAACTCCTTAATACTATTTGGTATAATGCCATCAGTTGGTACTGGAATATCTAAATCATCATAAATGGTGTTTAACATCTCTTCATCCATTATCTTATCATTTAAAGTAGTTATACTAGTTATACTGGCATTAGCAATGTCCAATACTTGACCAATTCCTGAATACATATAATCGCTTTTAGTCTCAATTATGGCAATTTTCATACCTTCTAACCTACCTTTTATAATTTCCTCATATGTAGAACTTATAAAATATTTATACTCATCATTTTCTTTATCTATTTCCTTTAATTCTTTTTTTATTTCTTGATTTTCACTCTTGAGAAAATCGAATCTCTCTTCTAATTTAGTAGCTATATCTTCTTTTTGTTCAACTATAAAGCTATTTGTATCGAGAGTAAAACCTATATACACTCCAATGCCTAATGCTGCAAATATCGCAACGATGGATATTACATAAAATTTCATATTAGGTATCAAAGTATTTCCTCCTTTATAATCCAAATATCATCCTAATTCTAATTTTAAACAATAGTACTAGCTCTTTCATCAATGGATGCATGCTTGTTATTATTGCTATAGGTATTAAAGCAGCAATTGCTATGCCAATAACATATTTTAATTTAAGACTACTATGATATAGCTTGTTTACACCTTTAGCATCTACAAGTATAGATCCGACCTTAAGTCTGACCAAAAAAGTACTAGACATTCCCGATCTACCCTTTTCTAAAAAATCTATCATATTTGTATGAGTACCTACTGCCACTATTAGATCTGCACCGTTTGCATATGATAGCAATAGAGCAATATCTTCGCTGGTACCAGGCGCTGGAAATACCTGTGCATCCAATCCTAAGTTTTTAATCCTTTTCAATCCAGGCGCACGTCCATCTGGATAGGCATGCACTATTATTTCTTTTGTTTTTTTTAAGCACTTATCGGATACGCTGTCCATATCTCCCACAACAATATGAGGTATATATCCATAATCTAATAAAGCGTCTCCACCACCATCAACACCTATGAAAATTGGATTTACTTCATCAATATAAGATCTTATTGCATCAAGATCCATTTTATAATCCTTACCTCTTACAACTACTAGTACATGTTTCCCATTAATTTTTGTCTTGGTCCTTGGTATAGATATTTTTCCAGTTACAAGTCCTTTTTCTTTTTTTGCATATTCTAAAGTGTTTTCTATGAACCTTTCTAATTCTTTTTCTGTGTTATGAAAACCAATATCTAAAAGCTCCTGAATTGTATCTTCATCTAATAGTTTACATTGAGCTATTTTATTGCCTTTGTAAACAATGTAATCATCAATAATTTCTATAATATCTCCTTCAACAATCTGATTATATATATTCTCTTCCTTCACTTCAAAGATTGGTATATTTGCTTCAAGTAAAATTGAGGGACCCTGATTTGGATATCTTCCACTTATAGTTTCACTCATATTGATTAAACATTTTATTTTACTTTCTACTAACGATAAGGCAGCTACCTCGTCTAAATCCTTGTGATCAATTAATGCTATATCTCCGTATTCTAATCTTTTAGTTAGGTTTTTAGTTTTTTTGTCTTTTTTTAACATACCTTTTATATACATATATTGTCCTCCGGTTATTAGCATATTTATATTATCTCCAATTGTTAGAATTTTAATAATGCTTTTATATTATATTAAATATATTTCTTATCATTTATGATAAGATTAGTTTTGATACATTAGAGTAAATTAATAAATTCAAGTTTATTGAATTTAAATATAATATAAAAGCGATTTTCTTATTTAATAATTATTAAATAAGAAAATCGCTTTATAATTTTTAATATTCTTTATAAGTACATATTAATACTTAGTAACCCTTTCATATTTTTAAACTTATTTACATACTTCCTTCTACCATTTCAATTTCTAATCTTAATTTATCAGCAACCATTGCAATAAATTCAGAATTAGTTGGTTTTCCTTTATTAGTATTTACCGTATAACCAAAAATTTTATTAATAGTATCAACTTTACCTCTAGTCCATGCAACTTCTATAGCGTGCCTTATTGCTCTTTCAACCCTACTAGGAGTAGTATTATACACATTAGCTATATTTGGATACAACTCCTTAGTAACAGCACCTAACAGTTCCATATCTTCAATGACCATGCTAATAGCCTCTCTCAAATATTGATATCCTTTTATGTGGGCAGGCACGCCTATTTCATGAATTACATTTGTGATTCGAGCCTCTAAATTTTTAGTTGTATTAACGTTAATTCCAACTGTTGTTGGCATTTTTATATAATTATTTTCCGCCGTATTGCTTAATCCGTTGCTTAAACCTATAATTTGTCTTAAACGTTTCATAAATACTTTAAAATCAAAAGGTTTGACTACATAATAATCTGCACCTAGTTCAATGGCCCTTTGAGTAATTTGGTCTTGTCCTACTGCTGATAAGATTACAATTTTAGGTGTTTTTTCTAAACCAAGCCCATGCAATTTCTCCAATACTCCCAATCCATCTAAATGAGGCATGATTATATCCAATATTAATACATCTGGTTCCTCCTCAGATATTTTATCCAATGCCTCTAATCCATCTTTAGCTATCCCCACTACCTTAAAATGATCATCTCTTTCAACAAAGTTACTTAAAATATCGCAAAACTCTCTATTGTCATCTACGATAAGAACTGTTGCTTTTTCCAATTAAATAACCCCCCTGTTATCTTTTTTCTCTATACTGTTTACTATTCGACAAATAATTAAAATTTCCTTCTTTTCTGCTCTTTTATTTTTTAAAATAAAAAGATAGGCTTTCGCCTATCCATCTACATTATCTGCAAGTTTTTCATTCAATTGATAGTTTGATTCGATTTGATCTAGCATCCATTCAATATATATTCCATATCCTTTGGTAGGGTCATTAACAAAAACATGGGTTACAGCTCCTATTATATTATTTCCCTGTATTATAGGGCTACCACTCATTCCCTGAACTATTCCACCAGTTTTTTGTAGCAATCTTTTATCGGTTACTTTAATGGTCATGCTTTTTTGGGCAGGATATTTTTGTGACTGATTTTTTAGTATTTCAACTTCAAACTTTTCTATTTTATTATTATCAATTGTGGTTAATATATGAGCCTTTCCTTCTTTAACTTCTTCTTTAAAACCAATTGGCATAGGCTTGATTTTATTTGATTTAATAAAATCATCATTTATCACTCCATATATACCAAAAGAAGAGTTTTTCATTATCTCTCCCATTACATTTTCCGTTTCATAAAAAATCCCTTTAATCTCCCCTGGCGTCCCTCTTTTACCTTGCTCAATATTAGCTATTTTAGCATTCATTATTTTACCATGATCTATATTCAATAGATTCCCAGTATCTGCATCAGTTATACCATGCCCTAATGCTCCAAAAACTTTATTTTCACTGTTATAAAAAGTAAGAGTTCCTATTCCCGCTGTTTTGTCTCTAACCCATATCCCAAACCTATAACAATTATCTTGCATACTCTTTATAGGCGTAATTTCTGTTTCAAATCTTGTATTATTTCTTTCGACTACTACATTAACTTTTTCATCCTGAATTTTGTTCAATAACTCTACTACATGTTCTGCATCTTTTACAATTGTATTATTTATCTCTAAGATGCTATCTCCTATCTTAATGCCTGCATTTTTAGCTGGACTATACTTTTTCCCATCTACCCCTAATATATCTGTAACCGCTACAACTAGCACACCTTTAGTATTCAACTTTACACCTACCGCATTACCTCCAGGAGTTAATAATTGCCTATCAACAACATTCACATTTACTTTCTTGACTGGTATTAAACCTAATAGCTTTAGTTGGAATTTTGCTTTTCCTGCATCTATACCATCTATTTTATAGGTTTTTTTTAAACCTTTAGTAGAATTTTGATTATAAATGGATTGTACTATTGTGTCCTCATTGTGCAATGCACTTAATGAAAATGGAAATGATATTTCAATATTTCTATCTTCACCTTTTGCGATTTTTATTTCAGTAGGATAGTAGAATATATTTGTGGCCTTTATGACATAAAAAAAAACAAATATCAATATTAATAAAGAAAATATTTTTCTATTCTCTCTATATTTATCCAAGTACAATCACTCCTCTATTTTCCTTTAATACATTCACCTCCTTTAAATGTTTTTATCGTAAATATAATTTAGCCTTTTTTGTTCTTATTTATTCTTTTAAAAATTTATTTATTATGCTAACTAAAATACATTCTGGTAATAAAAAAATACTTTGTAAAACTACAAAGTATTTTTTGAGCTATATGTATTTTTAAATTTTTTAGACATTTCTAGCATCTCTTTTGCATGAAGTTTTGTAGTATCGGTTAAATCAACTCCACCTAAAAGTCTTGCCATTTCATTTATCCGTTCCTCATCTTCAAGTTTTTTTACCATTGTATTGGTCTGACTTTTAAATATATCCTTTTTAATCACAAAATGGGTATCTGCAAGAGCTGCTATTTGTGGCAAATGGGATATACAAATAACCTGATGCTTTTTTGAGAGTCTTTCAATTTTCTCACCTACAATCTGTGCTGTCCTGCCACTGATTCCAGTGTCAATTTCATCAAATATTAAACTAGGAACACTATCGTAATCTGCTAATATACTTTTAAACCCTAGCATTATCCTTGACATTTCTCCTCCTGATACAATCTTAGAAAGAGGTTTCAAATCTTCTCCTTTATTTGTAGAAATTAAAAATTCTATTTTATCCCATCCATTAAAAGAAAAATATTCCAATTTATTTATTTTTATTTTAAAAGCCACATTGTTCATATTTAATTCTTCTAATTCTTTTGTAATAGATTCTTCTATATTTTTACTTAAATTTGTTCTTATTTGTGTTAATCTTTTGCAACAATCTGTTAATTCTTTTTCAAGAGTATTAATATTATTAACTATATCCTTTATAGCTTTTTCATTATTTAGTAAAGCTTCTAATCTATTATCTATTGTATTTTTATATTTAAGTATTTCTTCAACTGTATTTCCATATTTCCGTTTTGTTTTATTTATAGTATCAATTCTTCCCTCTAGAAACTCTAATCTTTCCTCATCTATATCTAGCCTTTCCAAATAACTTCTCATATTCATAAAAACATCTTGAATTTCAAAGTTAATGTTTTCTAAAACTTTACTATATTCTTTTAAATCAATATCATAATCCCTAATGTTTTGCATTTTTCTAATACATATGTTTATATTATCAATTATTGAATTTTTATTATAATCATTATTGTTAATAATATTAACAACTTGTCCTAGTTCATATCCAATTTCTTTGATATTCGAAATCTTTTTATATTCTTTAAAAACCTTCTCTTCATCCCAGCTTGATAAATCGGCATCATTTATTTCATCTATCTGATATCTTAAAAGATCAATCTCTCTATCTTTTTCTATGTCATTTAAAGAAAGATCCTTCAGCTTATTTTGCTGACTTTTTAATGTCTCATACTTTGTTCTAATTATTTCTAATAACTTTTTTAATTCATCATCTCCAAAACTGTCTATTATTTTTATATGGTTGTCTATATTTAATAAAGACTGATGCTCATGTTGTCCATAAATATCTACTAAATTTATGGTTATGTTGTTTAACATGGATAGTGTCACCGTTCTTCCATTGACCCTGGATACACTCCTGCCATTTGTATGGATTTCTCTAGAAATTAATAGGTAATTATTTGGATCTATATCGATTCCATATTCTTCTAATATTGGGTTTATATTGTTTCTTGCAGAACCTTGTAAATAAAACAACCCTTCTAAAGTAGCTTTTTGGCTTCCTTTTCTAATAAAATCCTTACTGGCCCTTTGTCCTAAAATCATATTAATCCCTTCAATAATGATTGATTTTCCTGCTCCAGTTTCACCAGTCAATACATTAAATCCTTTTGTAAAATTTATCTTCAAATTATCTATAATAGCAAAGTTACTAATATTCAACTCAACTATCATATTCATACCTCCCAGATTATTTGAGTAAACTTTGAATAGTTTTAAAAGCTGTATCAACTATGTCTCTATGGCTAATAGCTACAAATATGGTATCATCTCCTGCGATGGTTCCAGCAATGCCATCCATTCTAAAATTATCTAATGCAGAAGCACAAACTTGAGCTGCACCAGGTAAGGTTTTAATTACGATTATACCCTCCGCTTTATTAACATTCAATACAGAGCTTCTAAATATCTTTACCAATCTATCATTAACACCTTCATGTTGACTATCCATTGGTGCATATTTATACTTTCCCTTAGGGGTCAAAACTTTAACAAGTCTTAGTTCTTTTATATCTCTGGATATAGTGGCTTGTGTAATATCAATTCCCTTTTTTAATAAATAATCTCCTAGTTCTTCCTGAGTCTCTATTTCAACACTTTCTATTAAATCTAATATAATTCTCTGTCTAGTATATTTTTTCATATTTGCCTCCTTACATATCAAAAGTAATCTGATAGAGCTTCATTATAGTGTGTTATGAGCTTTATCTACGATTCGTAGTATTAGTTCATCTTCAACAGTTCTATCCTTTTTATTTTTTGTAATATAAATTAGAAACTCAATATTCCCTGTAGTGCCTGTAATTGGAGAAAAATCTAAATCAATTACATTTAAATCTATGCTATTACAAAATTCAATTATAGTTTTTATAACTTCAAAATGAATTTCCTTATCCTTTACTATACCTTTTTTTCCAACCTTATCTCGCCCAGCTTCAAACTGAGGTTTTACTAATGCTACTATACTTCCCTTATCAGATAATAATTCTTTGGCAACAGGTAAAACAAGTGTTAATGAAATAAAAGATACATCTATGGATATGAATTCTAATATTTCAGGAATATCTTCTTTGGTTACATATCTAATATTGGTTCGTTCCTTAACAATGACCCTAGGGTCCTGTCGTAGTGCCCAATCCAATTGACCATATCCTACATCAATAGCGTATACTTTTTTAATTCCTTCTTTAAGCATACAATCTGTAAAACCTCCTGTAGAAGCACCAATATCCATAGCGATTTTATTTTTTAAATCTATATTAAAGCTTTTAATTGCCTTTTGAAGCTTTAATCCCCCCCTACTTACAAAAGCAATAGGGTTTTTCTTAATCCAAATAGGGCTATCCACACTTATCTTTTCTCCTGGTTTGTCTATTCGTTTATTACCTATAAAAACTACACCTTCCATAATAGTTCTTTTTGCCTTTTCCCTAGACTCAACTAAACCCTTTTCAAAGAGTAAAACATCTGCTCGCCTTCTCATACAATCTCTCCTATTTATATTTATCAATTTTATTATTTTTATTTTTTTTATCTGGTAATATATCTATTCTAAATTTTTTCTCCACAAAATTAAGTACCCTAGCGGTTTCAAAAATAATTTTCTCTGAATTGAACATGGCAATGGATTTTCCAAAAGCTTTACCGCCAACTGTAAATGCTGCAACTAAAGAAGTTATAATTATGCTCAAAGCACTAGCATTTTTTATATTGTAAATATTTGTTAATTTATAAATAATAGTAGCACCTATGGCACCACTAACTATTCCACTTATATCACCAATTACATCATTACAAAAATTGGAAACCTGACTTGCATTTCTAACTAGTTTTATAGCATACTTTGCCTCATCTATCTTATTAGCAGCCATTGCATGAAAAGGCTTTTCTTTAGCAGTGGTCACTGCAATCCCAATAATATCAAAAAAAATTCCTATTAATATTATAGATATCAATATTATAAATGCTAATAATATATTTAAGTTTTCGACTAAACCTTCTGTTATGATTGTAAAAATAATCGCCATAAAAAATGTCCATATTGTTATTAAAACTACCCACCTGATATTATGTTTCTTAATAAAGTTATCGTCTTCCCTTTTGTCCATCTTAGAATGGTACCTCCATAAAATTATAAATAATAAAAGCTGATAGCATGATGCTATCAGCCCACGAGTGGCAATATATTGAGTAAATCTTACGGCTTAAGGTCTAGCAGGATTTCCCTGATAAAAACTGTCTGTCGCCAAAACAGCGGTTACCCTTTAATCTTATCACTACCATGTCGCCATTAGTAGGGCTAGATTACCACTTAGTCCGCACTGTAATCCCCAATATATCTTTTCTTAAACAGTCTAGGAGTTTTCCTCTACAACCAGTCTAATCCTTAGCCTCTTTTGCAATCTTGGTTTCGATAACAAAACTTTTTTTCCCTGGGCCCTCGGTCAAAAAAGCCGAACTTATCATCTGCCAACATCACTCAAGGCAGGCTACTCTGTATGTGCACCACATACAGGTTTATCTTACTATGTCCCAAATAGTAAGTCTCCACGAAAGTAGGGTCAACGCCTGCATGCCATTGCAGATCGCCCCATCTTTCTTACTCCCGGCAACGACCCTCGACTGGGCGTCGCGAGCCGAAACAAGGAACTTCATCGATATGCCCTTCGACGGATTTTTAGCCCCGCCCTCGGGATTAGCTGTGTTGACTAGAATACTGTGCCACTATTGTTGTAATTAATTATAGCATAATATTTATAAATATTCAATGGTTTTAAATCTCTCTATCAATTAAGTTTTTTGTTAAGTTTTTCAAAAATTTCATATCTTTAGTATTATACAGTTCTAGTATTTTTATAGCGTCTTTGCTTAGATTCTCTACTTTCCTTGTCGATTCATCTACATTATTATATGTCAAATATGTAATTTTGTTTATCTCCTCATCCTTTTCTTCATCTAAGATGTCATCTCTTATCTGATATGCTAAACCAAGATTTAATCCAAATTTCCTCATATTTTCTATGTCTTCATCAGTTCCCCCACCTAGTATTACTCCAGCTACAATCGAGGCTTGAATCAAGGCTGCTGTTTTACGTTTATACATAAATATCAGTTTATCTTCATCCATGGAAATATCATTAGATAGTAAATCAACTACTTGCCCGCCAATCATTCCATATATCCCAGAATATCTTGCTATCTCATCCATTGCCCTAATATTTCTTTCACATTCATCCATGTTATTTGAATTTTTCAAAGTATGACTAATCATAGTTTCAAATGCTAAGTTTAACAGTCCATCACCAGATAGAATTGCAATTGCATTGCCAAAAACCTTATGGTTTGTTGGTTTTCCTCTTCTAAAATCATCATCATCCATAGAAGGTAAATCATCATGTATTAAAGAATAGGTATGTATCATTTCTATAGCCAATGCAAATGGAATAGCTTGATTATAGCCACCACTAAAGGCTTCACAACTTTTAAGCAATAGAATAGGTCTTATCCTCTTCCCTCCCGTAAACAAACTGTAATTTATAGATTCAATTATTCTCTCCTGGTACTCAATTTCCCCCTTTAAAGTATTTTCTAACTCTCTATCTATTAATTCCTTCATTTCATTAATTATTTCTTTTACTAGCATGTATTTATACCTCCATATTAAAATCCTTCTCTTCTAGATCTCCTTTGTCATTTTTAACCAATACTTGTATTTCGCCTTCCATACTATTTAATATTTCATTAGAATAATTATATAGGGCTATTCCTCGTTTAAACTTTTCCATTGATTCTTTTAACGTAAGATTATCTTCCTCTAGAGCATTTAATATTTCTTCTAATTCTTCTATAGCCTCTTCATAAGTTAAATCAATTTTATCCATATTTAAACTCCCCTTTTTTGATGTTAACCACTTTTACTTTTAAAATACCATCTTTAACCAATATTTCCAATTCTTTTTCCATATTTAGGCTATCTACACTAGTAACTATATTTCCATCTTCATCTAGTATAATGCTATATCCTCTCTCCAATGTGCCCACTGGACTTAAATGTTTTAATTTGCTAAATGTATTTTCCAGTTCAAGCATATTATCTTTTAGTTTTTGTTCTATTGAATTGATAAGTTCTTTAAGCAAATCATCTTGCTGTTGAAACTTTTCCCTCAATTGATTCATTGGATTATAGAAATACAACTCTTTTTTCATATGTTGTAACTCTATATTAGAGTCTTTTAAAATAGAATCATAGATTCTATTTAGTTTAGTATATTTTTCAATTAAACTTGTTTTTAAACTATCTAATTTTGGAGTAACTAATTCTGCAGCTGCTGAAGGAGTCGGAGCCCTCAAGTCTGCAACAAAATCAGCTATTGTAAAATCAGTTTCATGCCCAACAGCGGATACTACAGGCTTTTCCATATTAAATATGGTTCTAGCTATTGTCTCGTCATTAAAAGCAAATAATTCTTCAATTGAGCCTCCACCTCTACCCACAATAATTACATCTATATCTTTTCTATCGTCAAGATAGATAAGACCTTCGCATATTTCTTTTGGAGCTTGTACTCCCTGCACCAACACTGGATATATCAATACATCAACTAAATCAAACCTTCGCTTAATTACGGTTATTATATCTCTAACAGCTGCTCCTGTGGATGAAGTGACTATTCCTATTTTCTTGGGAAAATAGGGTATTTCCTTTTTATTAACTGAATCAAATAGCCCTTCTTTTTCTAATTTAGCTTTCAATTTTTCAAAAGCCAAAAATAAATCTCCAATGCCTTTTTGTTTGATATCCTTTGCATAAAGTTGATAATTCCCCTCTTTTTCATATATGGATATATACCCTGTTACAATAACCTTAAGCCCATCTTTTAAATCAATATCCACTAAACGATTGTCACTCTTAAACATTACACATTTTATCTTAGATTTTTCATCCTTCAACGTAAAGTACATATGTCCACTATAATGATATGTGAAGTTTGAGATTTCTCCTTCTACTTTTATATTAGATAGAAGCCAATCATTCACAAATGTTTTTTTAATATATTGATTAACTTCACTTACATTTAAAGGTTTCATTTCCATAAATATCACCTACTGAAATAGTTTTAATTCAATTTTCCCATATATGCAATTCCAACACCATTATCCGTACATAAATCTACTTTAGGAAAAGATGTAGTAATCCCTTCTTGGCTAAGCTTTGAAATTAAGTGTTGTCTTATAATCTTATTAGCAGACACTCCACCAGTAATTAAAACATTATTTATCTTATATTGAATACAAGCGTTAACAGTAATTATATATATATAACAAGCTATTGTATAGAATAAGGTTGCAAATATATCTTTTATTTTATAATTTTTTGATTTTATTAAATTTTTAAAGTAGTTCTCCAGCCCTGAAATATTAAACCAAGTATCTTTTTTTATACTCATGGGAATATTAATATTTAAGATATTACCACACTCTGCCATCTTGTCCATTTCAATACCACAGGGAAAAGGTAACTTAGTTTCAACCCCAATTCTATCTATCAGTTGCCCAAAATTTAAGTCTAAAGTCCCACCTATTACATCTACTCTCAGATTCTTATCTTCATTTTTCACTATTAATAATTCAGTAGTTCCCCCAGAAATATGTAGACTTATAAAGCTATCTTTATCTTTTAAACCACTATTTAGCATTCCAGCTCCAATATGTCCTTCTTGATGACTAAATTCCTTATATTTACAATTGAAAACTTTTGCCAAAGCAAAAGCCTGTCCTTTACCAACTGCAAAAACAGGCATATATGATCCTTCTATTTTCCTAGGCTTACTACTACAGGAAACAACCTCTATTTTAGATACATCAATCTCCTCTGCCATCTTTGCAATTAAAATAGGCAGATTGTTTACATGTTGGAATACTGCATCTTGTTGTCTTAGTCCTATTTCTCCTTTTTTAACTTTTAAGACCCTCCTTAAATCCAAGACGGCAACATCTTTCTCATTTATAACAGCTAACGAAGTTGTATATGCAGATGTATCTATTCCAACATAGTACTTACTCATCTTTATCCCTCGCCCTAACAAAACTACCCAAAACGCCGTTAATAAATCTAGATGATTCATCAGTGCTATATTTTTTAGCAATCTCAATAGCTTCGTTTATAGAGACTTGAATAGGGATATCTTCCCTATAAGTTATCTCATATAAGGCAATTCTAAGTATGGATAGGTCCACCCTTGCAAGTCTACTTAATTGCCACCCATCTATATATTTTTTTATGCAACTATCTATTTCATCTAAGTTGGTAATTATTGTTTCCACAGCATTATCAATATATAGTTTTTCTCCTAAATTAAAGCTATTATTTTCAAAAAATATATCTATAGCATCTTTAGAAAAATCCTTATTTATCTCCATTTGATACAATAACTTCATTGCAGATTCTCTTGCGTGTTTTCTGCCCATTTTAAACCTCCCAAATTATCTATACTAAGATTATTATGTTCCTAATTTCTTCTAACAAGAGAAGTTAGCCTGTTAAATATCTCCTTTATATCTTCTCTACTATAGCTTTTCTTACCTAAAAAACACCCTATCCATGTACATGAGATTATAAATGAGCTTTTCCAAAAACCAATAGTTAGTACTAAAATTGATAATAAAAATCCTATAAATCCTCCCACTACTTTACCCTTGTTGACTTTTATATATTCAATTAATTTATCAATTATCTCATTTATCAATTTACAAACACCTCAACAATTATTTTACATTTCTTATAGGTGCAGTTACATTATTTATTTCTACTTTAATCTCATTCACATCTACCCCTGTACAAGTCTCTATATGTTCCTTTGTCTTTTTCTGCAATTCTTCAGTTGTCTGGGTTATATTTATCTCAGGAGAAACTTCTCCTTTCAAATAAATATAAATCTGTCCTTCTAATATGTCTACTGTTGTTCGTATATTTCTTATTCCCGTAAATTTGTTGGATACACTTTTTACTAATCCAACAATTGTTTCCGATGAAATGCTTATCTCTCCATACTTTGACCTTTGTATAAGATATTTTACCTTCCCTTTGTCCCCATGCCCGGATAAACTGAGAAATACTAGTCTAATACTCCCAAATAATAGAGCAAGTCCTATAATTGAATATATATAGTTATCTTTCATATTATTAATAATAAAGTCTATATTATTTATCGAAAGTATACCCATGTTCCTAAAAGGAATAAAAATAATGATTACAGATAATAATGTCAAACAAAGAGAGCATATAAGCAATATTACTCTGTCAATAATATTCATCTTTAGTTTCACCATCCTATAAATATTTAAATTACCCTCTGACATGCAGAGGGTAAATATATTACTGTACTCTCGGTTCAATTTCCGATTTAGGCTCTTTAGGAATAATGACGCCCTGTACATTGACATTAACTTCTATTACATTAAGTCCTGTCATGGTTTCAACAGTTTTCTTAACGTTTTTTTGAATCGCATCGGCCGTCTCATTTATTTTTGATCCATATTCCACTGTAACAAATATATCTATAGCAGCTTCCTTTTCCCCAACTTCTACCTTTACACCCTTAGATAGATTTTTCATTCCTAACATTTCCGTAATATCACCAGTAATTCCACCACTCATTCCTGCAACTCCATCTATTTCAGTAGCTGCTAAGCCCGCTATAATAGCTACAACTTCATTAGCAATCTTAATAGTTCCATGTTTCATTTTCTCATCGTCTAAAAAATCGGTCACCCTGGACACCTCCCACTAACTGAAAGTTCTTAGGGCCATTATATCAAAATCAATTGATTTTTACAACAACTCTAGTTCTTTTGATAGTGTCAATTAATTGTTGGAAAACAATTAAAAATATTTTTCTAAATAATATTAGAATAATAACTCCATAATTATATAATGTAATAATCTGTAGATCTTATTTTATCTAACCTTAATAAACC
>JAAYRD010000135.1 GCA_012518955.1 Tissierellia bacterium
ATCACCTTTATGCTTAAAAACATTATAAAGTATGTATTTTACTTTATCGGCGCAATAATGGTATTGGACTTATTTGATATCAATACCACATCTATTTTGGCAACAGCAGGAATAGGGGGACTAGCCATAGGGTTTGGGGCTCAGTCCCTTGTAAAAGATATAATTACGGGATTCTTTATATTATTTGAAGATCAGTTTTCTGTAGGGGATTATATAAGTGTAGGGAATTTGGAAGGCATTGTTGAGGAGTTGGGTGTAAGGACCACTAAGCTAAGAGATTTTTCAGGAGAACTCCATATTATACCCAATAGTAAAGTTGAGATTGTTACCAATAAAACGAGAGGGGCCATGAGGGCCTTAGTTACTATAAGTGTAGCCTATGAAGAAGATATCGATAGAGTAATAGATGTTTTAGATAGGGTATGTAATGAAATAAGGGAATCCAATAAAAATGTAGTAGAAGGGCCTACCATATTGGGTATAAGTAATCTAGGGGAATCTGGTATAGATCTGACCATAGTAGCCAAGACCAACCCTATGGAGCAATGGAGTGTTGAAAGACAGCTTAGGAAGAATATTAAGGAAGCATTTGATAGAGAAAATATAGAGATACCATATTCAAGATTGGTATTATATAATGAGGAAAGCTTGAGGGGGGATAAATAGATGATATTATACTATGAAGTAGGAGATACTATAACCTTGAAAAAACCTCATCCTTGTGGTGAAAATAAATGGGAAATAACCAGAACTGGTGTAGATATTAAGTTGAAATGCCTAGGATGTGATAGGCAAATCTGGATACCTAGAATCGACTTTGAAAGGCGAGTTAGAAAGATTTTAGTAGATGGTAAATGGATAAGCATTGTAAATTATAAAGGAAAAGATGAGTAATATTTGATATACTATAGATATAGGTTTTAAAAAAACAGGGGGTGTCCATGATGAATTTTAACTATGCTAAAAGGATGGACAATATCAAGGCATCTGAAATTAGAGAACTATTGAAGTTAACTCAGATGCCAGAAGTTATCTCTTTTGCCGGAGGTATGCCTGCACCAGAATTATTTCCAGTAGAAGCTTTTAAAAAAGCTAGCAAAGAAGTGCTAAATGAAAATGGTGAAATAGCACTACAATACGGTCCTACAGAAGGTTATGAACCGTTGAAGAAAAAGATAGTTGAAAGAATGAAAAAGGTCTATGTGGATGCTACTTCAGATCAGATACTTATTACTAGTGGTTCTCAACAAGGGTTAGATTTTGTTGCCAAGGTATTTATCGATCCAGGGGATTTAATCATATGTGAAAGCCCTACTTATCTAGGGGCTATAAATGCTTTTAAGGCATATGAGCCAGAGTTTGTTGAAATAGAGACAGATGATGATGGAATGGTTATGGAGGATTTAGAGGAGGCTCTAAGAACTAATAACAATGTAAGGTTCATATACGTTATTCCAGATTTTCAAAATCCCTCTGGAAAAACATGGTCTATAGAAAGAAGAAAAAAACTAATAGAATTAGCCAATAAATATAATATAATTATAGTAGAGGACAATCCATATGGAGAATTATTGTTTGAGGGAGAGATACGACCTGCTATTAAACACTATGATACTGAGGGTAGGGTGATCTTCTTGGGAACTTTTTCCAAAATACTTTGTCCTGGTATAAGACTAGGATGGGCTGTTGCAGAGGAAGAGGTATTGAGTAAGCTTATCATGGTTAAACAAGGAGCAGACTTGCAGTCTAGTACTGTATCTCAAATGCAGATAGATAGGTTTTTGGAGATATATGATATAGAAGAACATATCGAAAAGATAAAGGCCCTTTATAAAAATAGAAGGGATCTAATGCTTAAAACTATGGAGGAAGAATTTCCTGAAGAGGTTCAGTATACATATCCTAAAGGAGGATTGTTCACCTGGGTAATATTACCAGAGCACATTAGTGCAAGGGATTTAGCCGCTAAGGCTTTAGAAAAAAATGTTGCATTTGTTCCAGGAGGTTCTTTCTTTCCCAATGAAGCTAGGGAGAATACCTTTAGGATGAACTATTCTAATATGGATGACGATAGAATAGTTGAAGGAGTAAAAAGGCTAGGAGAAGTTATTAAAAAAATACTCTAAAAATTGAGAATATTTTAACAGCTCCATTTTTAAACAATATGATCTATAGGGTTATACCATGTAGAATAAATTAAAAGGAGGATTAAAATGGATGTTAATAACAAGAAGTTAGAGTTTTATGGAGGAGAATGGGTTTCCTTTCTACCTTTCGTTATTTTTCTAGGAATGATTATATTAACTACTTTTTATTTTGGTTCAATCTCCGATGGTGCACTTTGGGTACCTGCATATACAGCATTATTAATAGCCTTTTTCTTTGCAAAGGATAAAAAACATTATGCAAATACCATCATTGCAGGTATGGCTAGCAAAGACGCTATAGTTCCGGTTGTATGTTGGATATTTGCAGGTGTATTTTCTAGAATACTTCGTACATCTGGATTGGCCAATGGAATTGCTGGATTGGCTGCTTCTGCAGGGATAAAAGGAACGTTTTTCATTGTAATATCCTTCATTTCATCAGCAGTATTTGCTACAGCATC
>JAAYRD010000136.1 GCA_012518955.1 Tissierellia bacterium
AATACCCCTAAAGGAGTTTATGAATGTAGAGCTAGGGGTGTATTTAGAGAAGAAAACATAACACCTTTAATTGGAGATAAGGTTTTAATACGTTTAAGTGAAGAGGATAATACAGGGTATATAGAGAAGGTTTTTGAGAGAAAATCTCAACTGATGAGACCTTCAGTAGCAAACATTACTCAAATAATTATAGTTATGAGTATCAAAAAGCCTGATATAAATCATTGGCTATTGGATAGGTTTTTAATTATGGCTGAACATGAGGGGTTAAATATTCATATTTGCATTAATAAAGCAGACCTTGATGATGAGAGTATTAATTTAACTGATAAAATATATGACAAAGCTGGTTATCAAATAATTAAGACCAGTACTAAAACAGGAGAGGGCATATTGAATTTAAAAAAGGTTCTAGAAGATAATATAACAGTTTTTGCAGGGCCTTCTGGGGTTGGCAAGTCCTCCCTGTTAAATGCGATTAAACCTAAGTTAAACTTAAAAGTTGGAGATGTGAGCAGAAAAACAACTCGTGGGAAACATACTACTCGCCATGTAGAGCTAATAGATTTAGATTCACATGGCTATGTCGTGGATTCACCTGGATTTAGCTCTTTAAATCTAGATTTTATAGAGTCGGAAACAGAACTAGGTAAATATTTTAGGGAGATTAATGAACATAGCCATGGGTGTAGATTTGTTGGTTGTTTACATCATAGAGAACCTGGCTGTGAGGTAAAAAAGCAAGTAGAAAAACAAAATATAAGTATTATAAGATATGAAAATTATTTACAGTTTCTTGAAGAGATTAGAAATATTAGGAGGTATTAATCAATATGACTCAAATATCACCTTCCATTTTATCAGCAGATTTTGGAAGCTTAAAAGAAGAAATATTAAAGTTAGAAGAAGGAGGGGCAGATTATATTCATTTAGATGTAATGGATGGTATATATGTGCCTAATATTACTTTCGGGCCTCCTATAATTAAAAAACTAAGGGATATTACAGATATACCTTTTGATGTACATTTAATGATAGACAAACCTGAAAGATATATAAAGGACTTTGTGGATGCAGGTGCTGATATTATAACTGTTCATGAAGAATCTACTGTTCATTTACATAGAACTATCGAGGAAATTAAATCTTATGGATTGAAGGCAGGAGTTGCGTTAAATCCTTCTACGCCTATAGAGAACATAGAATATGTATTAGAATATATAGATATGGTATTAATAATGACAGTTAATCCTGGATTTGGTGGACAGCAGTTTATTGGTTCCATGGAAAGAAAGATAAAAAGTATGAAACAAATTATAGAGGATAGAGAATTAAATATACTTATAGAAGCAGATGGAGGAATCAAGCTAGACAATGCAAGGGAGATAATAGGCTATGGATTAGATATTATAGTAGTGGGATCTGGAATATTTGAGGCAAAGGATATAATAGAAAGAACTAAGATGTTTAAATCCCTATAATTGAAATTTATATTTTATGTGATATAATGTCAATGACAATAAAAAATAAGATATTTCGTCACTGGGGGAGCTACATAGCTGAGAGGGGAATTATCCCGACCCTTTAAACCTGAACTAGGTAATTCTAGCGTAGGAAAGTGCATATATTGCATATCTACCCATTGCCTATTGAGGTGATGGGTTTTTAAATGTAAATTTTAATTATATGCATTGAATAAAAACCCCATAGATTGAGAAATACCTTATTAAAGATATTTGTTAATTTAAGGAGGGTTAAAGATGAAAAAATGGAGTACAAAGATGTTAGTTGAGGCAGGAATTATGATAGCTTTATCCGTTGTATTAAGTAGAATAAAGGTTTATGAGGCTCCTCAAGGTGGTTCTGTAACTGCAGGGAGCATGATACCAATTTTATTATTTGCTATGAGATGGGGTGCAGGACCAGGTATAATAACAGGCATTACTTTTGGACTTTTAAAGCTTATGCTAGGGGGATGGGTATTTAGTCCAACACAAGCTATATTAGAGTATCCTATTGCTTTTGGTTTTCTTGGTTTAGCAGGGATTTTTTCTGACTCTATTGAAGATGCTAGTGGTGGAAAGTATTTTCAAATAATATTATCTATTTTTTTAGCTATAGGGGGAAGATTTATATGCCATCTATTAGCAGGGGTAATTTTCTTTAGTGAGTATGCAGGAACTCAAAATCCTTGGATTTACTCCGCTGTATATCAATCAAGCTATTTAGTACCAGAATTTATAGTTTCTGCAGTTGTATTATCTTTAATTTGGAGACCTGTAAGCAGAATGGCAAAATAATAGAAATGGATGATTAAATTGAAAGCACTAATCGTTTTAAATGGTAATATTGAAGATTTAAATACTTTATCTAAGCTTGGGAAAAAATCTGATTTTATATTGTGTGCTGATGGAGGTGCCAATTATTGTTTTAAAGCATCTTTGATACCTGATATGATTATTGGAGATTTGGATTCTATTTCTAGGGACAGTATTAGAATAGTACATGAGAATAGAATCCCTATAGAAAAATTTCCCGTAAAAAAAGATGCTACTGATGCAGAGTTAGCTGTGGACTATTTAATTAGTAAAGGATTCAGGGATTTAACTATAGTAGGCGCCATAGGCAATAGGATGGATCATACCTTAGGTAATATATTACTACTTAGCAAATTAAATCAAAATAAGGTTGTAGGTAGAATAGTAGACCAAAATAATACTATATATTTAGTTGAAAAAGAGTTACAATTAACTAAACAAAAAAGTTCTTTCGTGTCATTAATTCCTATTACCAATACTGGAGCCACTATTACACTGAAGGGATTCGAGTATAGACTGGATAAAGCAAAAGTAAGCTTTGGTTCTACACTTGGGATAAGTAACAGGTTAGTAGATGAACAGGGACATATATTTGTACATGAAGGACAATGTTTAGCAATAATTTCAAAGGATTGATTCTATAACAAGCATTCAATTGCAAGATTGGTGCTTGTTTTTTATTTTGTAACTAAAGTTTTGATGCAGGAATAATATAAAGTAAACCGTATAATTTGGGGGGAGACTATGAAACGTTTTTTTTATAGATATAGATATAGATACAAGAAGATAATAGGAATTGTATTAGGAGTTGTGGGTATTCTGATTATAATAAACACAATCCCTATAGAATTTTTGTTAGTATTGATAGGGGGAGTATTGATCGTTATGGGATTTTTAATTTTAAAATAAAATAAGGCTTCCAGTTGTTCTAATCTTGGAAGCCTTATGAATTATAATGCCCTTTCAACATAACCGGATCTTAAGCATCTTGTACAAACACTTATTCTCTTAGTAGATCCATCTACTATAGCTCTTACTTTTTTAATATTTGGTGACCAACTTCTCTTATTCTTTTTATTTGAAAAAGTTATTTTATTTCCGAAAGCTTTTCCTTTTCCACATACATCGCATTTTCTTGCCATTAAAAACACCTCCCTAGTAAATTAAAAAAGAACATAATATTATATTCTATTCTTTCAATAATAACACATTATATTCTAACATAAAAAATGGTATAAAATCAACTAAAATAATAATAAAGTATAGTAATTGGTTGAACTATTTAATCTAATAGGGTAAAATATACCCAGACAGTATTATAGAGATAGGGAGGCGATGTTGAATGCCAGTTAAAACTGATAATAAATATGGATATGTAAACA
>JAAYRD010000137.1 GCA_012518955.1 Tissierellia bacterium
CCATGATTTCCAGGGTTATATGGAGGATTTCTTTGTATAAATACCTGGGTTACTACATTATCTTTTGGACAATATTCATTGGCAATCTGATTAGTCGTTTTGTCTATAGTTAGTTCTACATGGACATCACAGGAAGTGGTAGGTTGAGTACCTGAAGCAAATATTTCTGTCCTAATGGTACTTCCCCTAGGATCCCGACTACATAATTCAGTGGCCAACTTACCTGATTGAGTACATATACTTGCTGAGGTTATATTAGGTGGTTGGTCAAACTTCTTGGATTCTAAGCCTTCATGGACCTTGGTCATTACAATCCGCCATAGTTGAGCAGCCATAGCACTTCCCTCATTTAGCTTGATCTGTGGTGAATCGTTACCTATCCATAAACCTGCTACATAATATGGTGTATATCCTATAAACCAAGCATCTCCCTTGTCTTGAGTTGTTCCAGTTTTACCTGCTGTAGGCATATTAGGAACTTGGGCTCTTCCTGCTATACCATTGGTTACTGTGGTTCTCAGTATGTCTGACATAATATAAGCTATCTGAGGAGATACTACGGTATTCTTTTTAGGAACATTATCCAATAACAGGTTTCCGTCTTTATCTAGTATCTTGGTAAATGCTATAGGCTCTACATATGTTCCAGCATTGGCGATGGAACCAAAGGCAGCTGTCATTTCCAATGGAGTTAGACCTTTTGTCATACCTCCTAATCCTAAGGCAGATAGGTTTTCATCATTATTGGCACTGTTTTCAGCACTTGTAATGAAATTATCCTTTTCAGGATTATCTTTATCTATAATACCCATTCGACTTAAATACTCCATGGAAACTGGAATGCCAATATCATCTACAGTTTTGACAGAGTTGATATTAACCGATTGTTCTACAGATTTTCTTAGGGTATGGAGTCCCCTATATCCACTATACCAGTTTTTAGGCCAAGCTCTGCCATTCATGTAGAAAGGTATATCATCAATGGCTGTGGCTGCGGTATATCCGTTGTCTAATGCAGGTAGATATGCGGCTAAAGGTTTAATTGTTGAACCAGGTTGTCTAGTAGATGAGGTGGCACGGTTTAGGATTCGATCTCCTTCCACATCTCTACCACCAACTAGGGCTTTTAACTCACCAGTTCTGTAATCCATTATTACTGTTGCTGATTGAGGTTGAACTACTCCATCTTTTTGTCTATAAAAATATTTTTCATCTATTATTAAATTACCAGCTTCATTAACCGAATAAAAGTCAGGGTTATCCTTTAAATATTTGCTAGATATGATTATAGACTTATCTTCAGCAATTGAGAACTCATCCTCAGGTAACGTTAATGAGCCAACCTTGTGGGTTACTAGATTTTTTCTGTCGTCTATGGTGTAATAGTCTGATATATCGATATTATTTTCATAAGGGGTGAACTTTGAATTCTTCAATACCAATTTATCATCTACCATTTCAAAGGTGCCTTTTTCTACGACGAGGTTGAAATTTTCATCAAACATATTTTCCTGCTTATAGTATATGACTTTGTTTTTATCATCCACTATGTTTTGGGCTTTATTTAATCTCCAACTAACAAAGGCAGGTCCTCTGATTCTATCAGGACTACCTAATAGTACCTGTGTAAAGTTGTCGTATATATCCTCTAGTTTCTGTTGTAATTCTAAATCCATCGTAGAATATATCTTTAATCCACCAGTATAAAGCTCTGCTTCAGCTTGTTCTCTGGAGTATCCTAGTTTTTCTACAAGGGCGTCTATTACCTGCGCTTTAATATAATCATTAAAATAAGAGGATAGACCTGTGATTTTCTTTTGGCCTGGTTTTAAACTGGCCTTCATATCTTCTGCTAAAGCTGCATCGTATTCTTCTTTGGTAATCTTTTCTAGTTCTAACATTTTAGATAGAACCAATTTTTGACGATCAACAGCATGTTGGTTGTAGATAGCTATATACTTTTCTCCTAATATATCTACTTGACCTACTTCCACATGTTTTTCACTATCAAAATCTTCAGGTTTTAATGTTTGATAAGGAGCAAATTTTGTAGGACTTTTTACAACTCCAGCTAAAAGGGCAGATTCTGCAATGGTTAAGTCTTCAACATCCTTAGAAAAATAGGTTTGAGCTGCTTCCTGTACTCCATAAGCTCCTTGGCCTAGGTATATTCTATTTAGATATCCTTCCATAACCTGATTTTTAGTCAACGCTTTATCGATTTGTAGGGCTAGATAGGCCTCTTTTATTTTTCTATCCCATTTTTTATCATTGTTTAGATAAAGGTTTCGAGCCAACTGCTGAGTTATAGTGCTGGCTCCCCTAACAGTATGTCCAGCTTTTAAGTTGTCCATTGCAGAGCTAGCAATACCTATTGGATCTACACCAATATGACTTTCAAATCTTTCATCTTCTATGGCTATGAAAGCATCCCTTAGATAAACAGGTATTTTATCCAATTCAACAATAGTCCTGTATTCTTCTGTTTGGATCTTTTCCAGGGTTTTACCGTTTTGATCCAATATAAATGAAGTTTGGCTCAATAAAGAGCTTATATTAGTTGGATCTATTTTCGGTGCATCTTTTGCAATAGCTATGACAACCCCAGTTACTGCACCTATAGCAATTATAATTGCTACGAATAAGCTTATAAAGAAAATCTTAAGACCATTCCGCTTCTTTATCTTTTTTCCTTTATTTTCTTGTTTTTTATTCTTATCTTCTGACATGTAAGTACCTCCTTAATTTCGGAAAAGGTAGTAAACACATTAATTATATCACACAAATCTAAGAATGTTAATAAAATGAACTATCAAAATAATTTAGCTTTTTTATAAAAAATATCTTTAAACAATACATTATACATATATTAGATATTAGGAGGGATGTTAGTTGAAATACTATCTATATAAAATTAAAAGAAAGGGATTTATACTATGGATTATAACCTTAATCATACTAGGGGTATACATATATAAATATATTGATAAAAATATTTTACCTACCGTAATTGCCATATCTGAGATAAAAGCTAAAGCTGTGACTACCGAGGCTATAAATGATACTATAAAAACAAAGATAAAGAGGGATATTAACTACAACGATTTAATATTTGTAAAGTATGATAAAGATGGCAGGGTAACCCTTATGCAAGCTAATACTATTCTGATGAATAATATAGCTGCAGAGGTAGCTTTGGAAGTTCAAAAACAGTTGCAGAAAATATCCAAGTCCAAGATCAAGGTACCGTTGAGTAATGCCTTTGATACACGACTTGTAAATTTACCAAGTATAAGTGTTAATATAATTCCACAGGGTTCAGTGGCTGTAGATTTTGCAACGGAGTTTGAATCATCGGGAATAAACCAAACTAGGCATAGAATCTATATAATAGTGGTTACAGATATTAAGATGATAGTTCCACTGGTATCTGAAGACATTAAAATAACAACTAATATTCCCATAGCGGAAACCATTATAGTAGGTGAAGTTCCAGACCAATATATAAGCGTGCCAGGGGATGGGATTTTAAATGTGGTTAAATAAAATATAATTTACATGATATAATGGTATATAATCAAGATATTAAATTAGGAAAGGATGATTGGGTAATTGGATAGGGATTTTGTAGATAGAGAAAGAACATTAATTGTAGGGGTAGAGTTGGCCACGGATACTATAGATATTGAAAACTCTATGGATGAGCTGGAGGAGCTTGTATATGCGGCAGGGGGTTCTGTGGTGTCTAGAGTTGTGCAAAAAAG
Source organism: Tissierellia bacterium (assembly GCA_012518955.1). Taxonomy (GTDB): domain Bacteria; phylum Bacillota; class Clostridia; order Tissierellales; family Tepidimicrobiaceae; genus DUNJ01. The sequence goes on from JAAYRD010000137.1 coordinate 3,765, forward strand.
AGCATCTATAAATCCAGCCTATTTTATAGGTAGAGGAAAAGCTAAAGAAATAAAAAACTATTGTGATGAATTGGAGATTAATACTGTAGTATTTAATGATGAGTTATCTGGAGCTCAGCTTAGAAATTTAGAGGAGATAATAGATCACAAGATAGTAGATAGAACCAATTTAATATTGGATATCTTTGCTAATAGAGCTACATCGAAAGAAGGGAAACTTCAGGTGAAGCTGGCTCAGCTTAAATATAGACTACCTAGATTGGTTGGATTTAGGGATTATCTATCTAGAGAAGGGGGAGGTATTGGCACTAGAGGTCCAGGAGAACAGAAGCTTGAAACGGATAGACGTCATATATTAAGGGAAATAGATAATATTGAAAAGGCTTTAAAGGAGGCAGAAAAGGCCAGGGGTATTAAAAGAAAGAGAAGAGAAGATTCCAATCTTCCTATAGTAGCTTTAGTTGGATATACAAATGCTGGAAAGTCTACACTGTTAAATAGAATAATTGAAATGAATGATGAATATAAGGAATCCAAGAAGGTATTTGTATACGATATGCTTTTTGCAACCTTGGACACCTCTTTAAGAAAGGGTAAATTGCCTAATGGTCAAGGATTTTTGCTTACTGATACAGTGGGCTTTGTTAGCAAGCTTCCTACTCATTTGATAGAGGCTTTTAAGGGAACATTGGAAGAAGTACAATATGCGGATTTGCTTCTTCATGTAGTAGATGCATCTAATGAGGATCTGGATATACAAATTGAGACTACCAATAGGATATTGCAGGAATTGGATGTTTTAGATAAGCCAATAATTACCGTATTCAACAAGATGGATAAGGTGGATATTAGTAATTTAATATTTAAAAATAGATATGTGGATAAGAAAATATTTATTTCAAGTAAAAACATGATAAATTTAGATAAGTTATTGGATATGATCCAAGAAAATTTGCCTCAACAATATAGGGATGTAAAATTGCTTATTCCTTATGATAAGCAGGGTTTGACTAGTTATTTTTTGGAAAACTATGATGTGGAATATATAGAGTATAGACAGGATGGAACAGAGCTAGGCCTTAATATAAACCAAATGGATTATGAAAGATATTCAAAATATATTATTTAATTGAAAGAAAATTTTAAAATATTTCAAAATTCATGGTAAAATGATTGAATATTTAGCTGATTTTGGGTATGATAATAGTAAGAGAATAAAGGAGGCTGGTTCCGATGATAGTCAGAGATTGTGCAGGTGGTGTAGTTTTCAACGGGGACAAAGTTCTAATTCTAAAAAATGATAAAGATCAATGGGTATTGCCTAAGGGAAAAATTCGTAATGGTTTTCTGCCAACAGAGACGGCTATTAGCCGTGTAAAGTATGAAACGGGTGTTGATGCTAACATCGTTTCTACTGCTGGAGAAACCAACTACGAATTTTTTTCTTTGTCAAGAAAGCAGGAAGTATATAATAGGATAATATGGTATGTGATGGAGGCTATAAATAGTAGCTACCATATAAATAAGGAGGAGGGGTTTAAGGAAGGAGGCTTTTATCCTATAGATGAGGCTATTGATATGATAACCCATAATCAAGAGAAATCCTTGGTTAACTTATCCTATAAAAAGTACCTTGAGTTCAAGGATTATGAAATAGATGAAATTTATGCGTAGGAATAAAAGTGGAGAAAACTCCACTTTTATTTTTTTATTGTTTAAAGAATTTTGAAGTTAAACCGTATTTACCCTATAATGGTCTTAGGAAAGGATTATTTTTATAGGAGAAGGGGATATTTATGGATAATATTTATAGAACAATATATGGATATGGAGAAGAAGAGGTCATTATCAATAAATCTAGATTTATAGGATATGCAATGCCTATTAAATCGGAGGAAGAAGCTTTGGATTTTATTGAGAAGATAAAGACCAAGCACAGGGATGCTACCCATAATGTTTATGCCTATGTATGTGGTGAAAATAGCAATATTCAGCGGTTCAGTGATGATGGAGAACCTTCAGGTACTGCTGGTATACCTGCACTAGAGGTAATTAAAAAAGAAGACCTTA
>JAAYRD010000138.1 GCA_012518955.1 Tissierellia bacterium
CCAGCAGATTATATTTGTGAAGGGATAGACCAAACCAGAGGATGGTTTTATTCACTGTTAGCTATATCCACTTTTGTAACAGGGAAATCTCCATATAAAAGTGTACTAGTAAATGACCTAATATTGGATAAGGAAGGAAAGAAAATGTCCAAGTCATTGGGGAATACAGTAGATCCCTTTGGACTATTTGATAGATATGGGGCTGATGTGCTGAGATGGTACCTGATCTATGTATCTCCACCATGGTCTCCAACTAAATTTGATGAAGATGGATTGAAAGAAATAGAGACCAAGTTTTTTAGAAGTATAAGAAATGTCTATAACTTTTTCTCACTCTATGCCAATACAGATGATATAGATCCGAGAGAATTTCAGGTGCAACACGAGGAGAAAGAAGAAATAGATAGATGGATTCTTTCTAAATACAATAGCCTAATAAAACAGACAAAAGAAAATATGGATAAATTTGAATTGACTAGGGTGGTAAGGGCTATTCAAGATTTTGTAATTGAAGATTTATCAAATTGGTATATTAGACGTTCTAGAAGACGCTTCTGGTCTACAGAATTAGATGATGATAAAAAGGCTGTATACGATACAACCTATGAAATACTTGTAGAAATAAGCAAAATGATAGCACCTTTTGCACCGTTTACATCGGAAGAGTTATATAGAAACTTGACCAATAAGGAATCGGTACATTTAGATTATTATCCTGAATATAAGGAAGAGCTAATAGACTTAGAATTAGAGGAAAAGATGGATTTAGTAAGAGATTTAGTAGGATTAGGCAGAGCATCTAGAGAATCTGCAAGGATAAAGGTGCGACAACCGGTAAGGGAAGTAGTACTAGATGGTAAGTATGAGGAAAAAATTCAGGATTTAATACCATTAATAAAGGAAGAATTAAATGTAAAGGAAGTAGTCTTTGAAAAGGATTTAACTCAATTTATGAACTATTCCTTGAAGCCAAATTTTAAAGTTGCAGGACCTATTTTAGGATCTAAAGTTAAAGCATTTGGTAAAGCGCTAAACCAATTAAATGCACATGAAACAGTAGAGAAATTGGATGCAGGAGAAAAACTAGTATTGAATTTAGACGGTGAAGATGTAGAAATCACAAAGGATTATGTAATGGTAACCATATCCTCCAAGGAAGGATTCAATGTTACTATGGAAAACAATCTATTTATAATCCTTGACACTACTCTTACAGAAGATTTACTCAATGAAGGCTATGCTAGAGAATTTGTATCTAAGGTACAGCAAATGAGAAAGAATAATGGATATGAGGTTTTAGACAATATAAATATCTACTATGATGGCAATGATGAAATAGAAAAAGCGGTGGATCTATTTGAAGACTTTATTAAACAAGAGACTTTAGCTTTATCTATTAAAAAGGTCTCCGATGATTCCTTTGAAAAGCAAGATTTGAATGGTCATATGACAGGAATAAAATTGGAAAAGGTAGAATAATAAAAAAACAGGGTATCTTTTAGAGACCCTGTTTTTTTAAAAATACTATGATAAAGATTAATTTCATGGTATAATTTAAAGGGATACCATAATTAGTTCTATAATCACCAAAAGCAGTATTAATAGTTTAAGATTAGCAAGATTTTATAAATTAAAATCTCTAAATATAAATAACAAAAAATGCTGGTTAAGGGGGAATTATGCTAATGAAAGTATATCAAACGGATAATATTAGAAACCTATCTTTAATAGGACATAGTGGCAGTGGAAAGACAACTTTAACAGAAGCTGTTTTATTCATTACAGGTGCAACTAAGAGGCAGGGCAAGGTGGATGACGGAACGACCGTATCAGATTTTGATAAAGAGGAAGTTGCTAGAAAGGTTTCCATTGGAACAGCAGCAGTTCCTGTTGAGTTTGAGGATATTAAATATAATTTTTTAGATACTCCTGGATATTTTGACTTTGCAGGGGAAATGTATGGTGCATTAAGGGTGAGTGAGGCTGCTATATTATTAGTAGATGCTTCCTCGGGAGTTGAAGTTGGAACGGAAAAGGCATGGAAATACACAGAAGATAATAGTATTCCAAAACTAATGTTTCTAAACAAAATGGATAAGGAAAACGTTAATTTTGAAAAGATTTTAAATGATATCAAAAATCATTTTGGAGATAAAGTAGTACCTTTTACATTACCAATAGGTGAAGGGGAAAACTTTAAAGGAATAGTAAATATAATTGACGAAGTTGCTTTTGAATATAATGGTAAAGATGCTAAAGAAGTAGATATACCAGCAGAACTTCAAGGAGAAATCGACTCAATTAATGAAATTTTAATGGAAAAAGTAGCAGAATCCGATGAAGAGCTATTAGAAAAATATTTTGAAGGGGAAGAATTTACTATAGAGGAAATAAGACGAGGCTTGAAGTTGGCTATTGAGAGTGGAGATTTAGTACCATTAATAGTGGGTTCAGCAGAACAAGCTATGGGTGTGAATATCTTATTAAAAATAGTTAAAAATTACATTCCGAGTCCAGCAAATGTAGGAGTAAATATAGGTTATAAGGGAGAAGAGGAAATAGAAAGAAAGGTCGATGTAAATGAACCCTTCTCAGCTTTAGTGTTTAAGACTATAGTCGATCCTTTTGTAGGAAAATTATCCTTATTTAAGGTATTATCGGGAAAGATTACAAAGGATCAGGATATATATAACATAAGTAAAGATGATAATGAAAAATTAGGAGGCTTGTTTGTACTTAGAGGGAAGGAACAGATAGAAGTATCAGAAATGGTAGCTGGGGATATTGGAGCTACGGCAAAGCTACAAATAACCCAAACTGGAGATACTTTATGTGATAAATCTGACCCAACCTTATATGATAGGATAGAATACCCACAACCAACATTATTTTTAGCAGTAGAACCAAAGGCAAAAGGGGACGAGGAAAAGATAGGCGTATCTTTAAATAGGTTGACAGAAGAAGATCCAACCTTCATAGTTGAAAGAAATTCGGAAACAAAACAGTTGCTAATCGGTGGCCAAGGCAATATGCAGTTAACAGTTATAATAGACAAATTAAAAAATACATTTGGAGTAGAAGTAGATTTGATCAATCCAAAGGTAGCTTATAGAGAGACTATAAAGGGGACATCTAGTGTTCAAGGAAGACATAAAAAGCAATCTGGTGGAGCTGGCCAATATGGAGATGTTCATATTAGGTTTGAACCTACAGATGAAGATTTTGTATTTGAAGAAGAAGTATTTGGAGGAGCGGTTCCTAGAAACTTTTTCCCAGCAGTTGAAAAGGGATTGTTGGAATCCATAGAAGAAGGAGTTTTAGCTGGATACCCAGTAGTCAATGTAAAAGCTACACTATTTGATGGTTCCTATCATCCAGTAGACTCCAATGAAATGGCGTTTAAAATTGCAGCATCTCTAGCATTTAAAAAGGGAATGCAAGAGGCTAATCCTATATTATTAGAGCCTATTATGAAGGTAGAGGTACTTATTCCTGAAGCTTACATGGGAGATGTAATGGGAGATATGAATAAGCGTAGGGGTAGGATTTTAGGCATGGAGCCTCAGGAAGATGGTTCTCAGCTAGTTATAGCAGAAGCGCCACAGGCAGAACTATTTGAATATCCTATAGATCTAAGAAGTATGACCCAAGCAAGGGGAAGCTTTACCATGGAATTTATTAGATATGATGAGGTTCCTTCAAATATTGCAGAAGAAATAATAGAAGAGGCAAAAGCTAAAAAGGAATAATAAAAACTTAAAGGACTCGATATAACATCGAGTCCTTTATTTTTAATAGTTGTATAGATATTATAGAATATTTTCTATGACCACGAATGGCTATATATAAAGCTATTCGTGGTTTTTTATTGGATAAAATTTAAAAAACTAATCTAGGCTTAAACATTATTTGATTAAAATGAATATATTTCCACATAAAGGTATATATTCGTTAAAGTAGGAATAAATATAATCATTTAGTATTTAGGAACACAAAGATTGTATGAGAATACTATTTAATTATGGAGGTGATAAAGTGATGAAAGTAAATATACGCAGCATATTATCTATATTATTAATATTGGCATTGGTAATAGGAACGGGATTTTCTTCTTTTGGAAATGATGAAGAGATTGTAGAGCCAGAAAACATGGAAGAATCTATGGAATTAAATGAATCGGAGGAAATAAAAGAACCAAAAAAACTGGAAGAAATAGAAAAGCCAATGGATGAAAAAGAGATATCCAATGATCAAGAGACAAATGTATCAGGGGAATTGGATGATTCTAAAAAAACAGAAGATATCACTCGAAAGTATACGGTGAAATATTTTATAGACAAGGTTGAACAAAAAGAATGGCAAATGGAGGGAGAGATTCCAATAGATAACCCAATAGTAGAAGAAGTGAGCCATGATAATATGCCTGAAGGATATACTTTAGATGAAGAAAAGTCAACTATTTTACCTTTTGAAGTAAGAGAAGAGAATAGTATAATCGAAGTTCATTATGCAATGGATGATATAGAAGATGAATTTATACCGATGGTAGTGGGCGGATTAGAAAGTGAATACTACAGAGATTCAGCTCTATTCCCATTATATATGCACTCTACCAACAATCATACTAGAGCTGTATTCGCTTGGTTATACAATGGAGAGTTATATTTAGCAATTGGATCTATGCATAATAAGCCATTGCAGAAGGTAGTGTATCAGGGGAAAGAATTTCTAAGCAAGTCAGCTAATTTTCATAGAGCTAGTAATGAGAATGAACCTTTAAAAATAACCAGCACCGTAACAAGTGATAGCCAAAATTATTATATAAAGGACTATATTCCTCAGGAAAAACCCTATTGGAATGTTGTTAATTTAGGAAATGTAGCTTTAGTTTCACCCTTTACATTGGAAGTTAGGCTACAGGGTGGGGGCCACGAGATAGTGGGAATAGACAATATAGAGGTGACTAAATCCATTTTAGTATACCATAGGTATGGTGATGAAAGGTATGGTGATGAAGAACCAATATTGGATATAAAACAATCCGGACTTTTAAATGATGACTTAAGTTATAATGTTCATCCAGAATATATATATGGTGGAATGGAATACGCTCTGACAGATATCGAAGTTCTCCACAATGGTATTTTACAGGAGGATAGGCATTTAAATGATAATGGAAATTTAACGGGAACAGTAGAACAACAAAGTACTAATACAGGACTTAAAGCCAATGCTATAATTACCTTTATTTATGAAGTAAAGGCAAATGGAAAGCTAATAATAACCAAGGATGTTAGTGGTTTAAAGCCAGGAGACAAAAATAAAGAATTTCACATCTTTGTATATGGACCAAAGGGAACCTATACCGTAAGTCTTAAACATGGGGAGTCAGAGGCGATAGAAGGGCTAGAATATGGAACATATACCATAAAAGAAATAGTTCCAATGAGATTTGAATTAGAAAGCATTTCACCTAAAACAGTAAGTATTGATAAAGATAATAAAGAAAAATCAGTAACTGTAACCAATAAACGCAGTAATGATGGATGGTTTGATGATGATGATAATAAGGACAATATATTCAAAATGGCTACAACCTTTTAAATAAATTAGCCTATAAATAGCTGGGTGTAGATTATAAGAAAATTTAAATGTGAGGGTTGGCTATGATGAATGAGAATAAAAAGACATTAAAAAGAAATGAAGGTAGAAGATTGAAGGTCTTGGAGAACTTACTCTTTATACTATTTATGACGGTTATAGTAGCACTAATATTGACAACTGTTCGAACTAGAATAATGGGAAAGGAACCCTCTCTGCTAAGCCATAGATTATATATAGTAGATAGCGGCAGTATGAGTCCTACTCTAAAATTAGGAGCTCTAATCATAGTAAAGGAGGCAGAACCTAAGGAGATATTAAAAGATGATATCATTACCTATCGAGGCTCAGGAGATTCGGTAGTAACTCATAGGGTGACTAAAATTGAAGATGAAGGATCTACTTTCATTACTAAAGGAGATGCCAATAAAACGGCAGATCCTATACCCTTGGACTCTAATAGATTAATAGGTAAGGTAATGTTCTCCATACCATATATAGGATTTTTATTAAAACTAATAAGAAGCAAAGTAGGATTTATTCTAATTGCCACCTTAATATTAGTTGGAATAATCGTTCAAATACTTGAAATAAAGAAAGCCAAAAAGAATAGGGATTATAGTGAAAGGGAGGTGGATGAAGGGGACACAGAATTATAAGCTATTCCCCTTTAATTGGAACCTAGCACTTAACTTAGAGGCTATATAGAGATTTAAGGAGGGGAAAATATGAAAAGAAGGACAATTGCACTAGGCTCTACAATGCTTTTAATAGCCCTCTTAGTAGTAGGAGGTACCATGGCATGGTTCTCCGATAAAGAGGAGGCGACCAATGAATTTACAGCAGGAACAGTAGAGATTGAAGTTAAGGAACATGGCTTTGTAGATTTGGGCAATATAAACCCAGGAGATGTTGTAACAAAAAATGTATCGGTAAAAAGTAAAGGCAGCAAACAAACCTATGTAAGGGTAGCTTTGATACCTCAATGGGATCCCAATAATTTGAGCATTGATGTGGTAACATTAAACACCAATACCGGGGATTGGATCTATCAGGATGGATGGTACTACTACAAAAAGATATTGAAGGGAGAAGAAACAAGTCTATTATTAACTAGTATAACCTTTGACAAGAATATGGGCGACGAATATCAAGATGCAACCTTTACAGTTAAAGTTAAAGCAGAAGGGGTTCAAGCATCCCATGATGCATATAAACACGTTTGGAGAATAGATAGTTTACCAGAAGGTGTAGAACCATGGAATCCAACGTCATAAGATTAGGAAAGTTTTATAAAAAATATAATATTAGGAGGCTTCAATAATGAAAAAGCGAAATATGATTTTAGGCTCAACAATTGTTTTAGCGGTGCTATTAGTAGCAGGAACAATGGCATGGTTTACATCAAATCCAGCAGCAGTAGAAAATACTTTTAAAGCAGGAACAGTGGATATAAAGGTAAATGAAAATGGATTTGAAAATGTGACCAATGTTAACCCTGGTGATA
>JAAYRD010000139.1 GCA_012518955.1 Tissierellia bacterium
AGTAATAATGGCTTTAGGTACATCACCAAATCCACTTATTCCATCAACTACAGAAGGTCTTGAAATCAATAAATGGCAATGTATTGTAGCTGATGATGCAGGGCAAACTTCAAGAGAAGGCGTTTTTGCTGGTGGAGATGCTGTAACTGGTTCTGCAACTGTAATACTTGCTATGGGAGCAGGAAAAGAAGCAGCTGCTGGAATTGATAAATATATAAAAGAAAAATATGGCGAGAAAAGTCACGCATAGAACATAAATAGTATTGATGTAAAGGATTGTGATAATCTGAAAAGATTATTTACAATCCTTTATTTAATTTGTCGAATTTGAGAATAATAAGTAGGGAGAAAAACGTTTGAATATTCGGATAATGGGATAGTAATATTATAAGAGGAGGCGATTATATATATGGAAGTGCATAATAGTAGTAATTTTAAAACAATGGATTAAAATGTTCACTACACAAGAATGGTAAAAAATGTTTCCAAAATTAAGGAGGAGAATTAATGAATAAAAGGGTTTTTGCTTACTTAGTTGTAGCTTTGCTTATTACATCCTTGGCATCTGCATCCTTTGCTACACCGGCTAATGATAAGACAGCATTAGATATTCACTTTAATTCAATTGTGGTAGATAGTCATAATGATACTATGATGAAGGCAATTAATAGTACAACCTGGCTACCCGAGACAGATATTTTGGAAAACACTAATTTTCATATAGACATACCAAAACTCCAAGCTGGAGGTCTAAATGTTCCTTTCTTTGCCGCATATACATCGGGATATTATGGAAATACTCCCCGCAGTATAAGTAGAACCTTAGCTTTAATAAATGCTCTCCACTGGACAGAAGAAAACAATTCTGATGTGTTTAAAATAACCACATCACTAAAAGAGATTGAAAAGGCAGTACATGAGGGCAAGATTGCAGCTGTTCCTACTATCGAAGGGGCATATTCTTTAGATGAAGATAATGCAATTGAATTACTTCATCAATACTATGACCTTGGCATAAGAGCAGTTGGGTTTACTTGGAATAGCTCCAACGACTTAGGAGAAGGGGCTAATAGACAATATGGAGATCCAGAAAGAACACCTTCCAGTGGTGGTCTAACCAAGCTTGGGGAAGAGGTTGCAAAAGAGATGAATAGGCTTGGGATGGTAATAGATGTATCTCATATGGCTGAAAGTACATTTTGGGATGTAATCAATGTTTCAAAAGCACCAATTATAGCAAGCCATTCGGGTATGCATTCATTAAGAAACCATCAACGTAATTTAACCGACCAACAGCTAAAAGCTTTAGCTAAAAATGGTGGAGTTGTAGGAGTTGTATTTTATCCAGAGTTTTTAACCTATGAACGACCAAATTATATCAAGGATTATGTTGATCATATCGATTATGCTGTAAATCTAATCGGCATAGATCATGTTGGAATTGGATCAGACTTTGATGGAGGACCATTACCAGACGATTTAAAGGATTCTTCTGAACTATATAAGGTAACAGAAGAATTAGTTAGAAGAGGTTATAAGAAACAAGACATTGAAAAACTATTAGGGAAAAATACTTTGCGGGTTCTAAAAGAAGTTGAAAAAGTTGCTCAAAACCATCCCAATAAAGTAGGCCAAGGTTTAACTATCAAACCCGCTTATAAAATGGGAGAAATAATTTCGACCACTACACCAAAATTAACTGCTGAAATTATAAGAGAAAAAGGCTCTAAAATCGATGCTGGAGGCTTTAGAATCATTGTTGATGGAATTTCCTATGATCCTGAATATGATGAAGAAACATCAACCTTATCTTTGCAGCTGACTGAACCCTTGAAAGAAAGGTTCCATGTTGTAACTTTTGAAGCGACCAATAATGCTGGAAAGATAAAAAGAGAGACAAGAATATTCTACATTGATGATTAATAACTATATAAAACGGTGCCTAGGCACCGTTTTATTGTATAGCTATTACAAATTTTTTTTCTTAAATTCCTCCCCCGTTGGAGTTGCTGCTACACCACCTAAAGCTGTTTCTCTTAAGGATTCAGGCATGGCTTTACCTACTTTATACATAGCTTCCACCACTTCGTCAAAGGGTATCATTGATTCTATTCCAGCCATGGCTAAATCTGCTGATATAAGGGCATTTGCTACCCCTGAAGCATTTCGTAAAGCACATGGAAATTCTACTAGGCCAGCTATTGGATCGCATACTAAGCCTAGAATGTTGATTATAGCAAAAGAGGCGGCATGTAATGAGGTTTCCACACTTCCACCTACCAATTCGACAATAGCAGCAGCTGCCATGGCACTAGCTGCCCCGCATTCAGCTTGACAACCTCCTTCAGCACCGGAGATAGTAGCATTTTTTGCTATTATTTCACCTATTCCTGCTGCTGTGAAAAGACCATGAATCATATCCTCATTGGATAGGTTAAACCTCTCCCTTGTAGTTAGAAGGGCGCTAGGAAGTATACCAGAAGCACCTGCAGTAGGAGCGGCTACAATCCTACCCATGGCTGCGTTGACCTCTGATGTGGACAAGGCTCTTGCCATGGCAGAATTGATTAAGTTTCCGCTAATGGTATTGCCTTTGTTTTTATAAGTTTCCATTTTCTTTGCATTTCCACCACTGATTTTACTTACGGATATGACTTCTTTATCTAAAGCAGAATTGGCTGAGCTGACCATTGTATTTAAAATATCATTCATCTTATCTATAAGTTCTTCATAAGAAATTTTGGAATGCTTCATTTCCTTCTCCATCACTATCTCAGATATTTTTTTATTTTGTTCTTTGCATAAATTTAAAAGTTCTGTAGCTTTGTTAAACATTTAGTCACCTCGTAATAGGATTGATTCCAGTAATATATATAATTTCATTTAAAGAGGAGATATTGTCTATTATTTTATCCTCTATAGGACTATCGATTTCCATTACCATTGTGGCGATATCTCCTTCTCTAGAAACTTTCATCGTAGCTATGTTGATATCTTCGTTTGAAATAATTGAGCTAATCTTACTTATAGAACCTTTTTGATCTTTATATTTTAATAGGATAGTTGGATAATCTCCAGAAAATTCGACTTCATTCCCATTTATATTGGTAATAATAATATTACCTCCGCCAATGGAAGAACCTATGACATAGAAATCGTCTCTATCTTTATAATGGAAATCAACTTTTACTGTATTAGGATGTACATACCCTAGATCTGTCTCTATAAACTCAATTAGGATCCCTTTTTCTTTGGCAATATTTAGTGAATCTTTGATTCTCTCATCCGAAGGTTCCATACCAAGCACACCTGCTACTAAGGCTCTATCAGTACCATGACCCTTATAAGTTTTAGCAAAGGAACCATGGAGATTGAAGGTAACCTTGTGGAAAAAGCCCTTGGCAATTTCACTGCTGATTTTACCAATTCGTGCAGCACCAGCAGTATGGGAGCTAGAAGGGCCTATCATAACAGGTCCAAGAATATCGAATACTCCGTAATCTTTCATTATACATACCTCCCTTTTAAAAGCTATCCTCCTAAAGTTATATCTTGTTTATCATACCATTTTAATGCATCATAGAAATGTTCTTCTCGAAAATCTGGCCAATAATCATCGATAACATAGAAATCTGAATAGACGGATTGAAGGGGAAGAAAACCACTTAATCTTCTCATTCCACCCCAGCGAACGATAAGATCAACTCTAGAAATCCCCCTTGATTTTATCAAATCGGTTATAGTAGACTCTTCTTTATCCGAAGAAAAGGAATCCCTTAAATCCCATTGCCAGCCATAGTTAACCAAAAAGTTTACCTTTATTCCGCCACTACCAAATACTTGTCTTTTCAATGCAAATGGAATTAAGCTTTTAGGGAATGTAGGGGATGAGGTATTTCCTACAACCAATAAAGAAGCATTCTCTTTAGTTAGCATTTTGACCGCATCTACACAAGCTTGAGCAAATGCAAGTCTTTGAACTTTAGGTCGTTTTGTATTATCTACAGTAAACCCATAATAGGTTATTTCTTTTATACCTTCTTTCTCACATAGTTTAAACAATTCTAATCCTGGATTCAATCCTTTTTCATAGCCCTTTTCTTTGGTCAATCCATTTTTTAGAGCCCATCTTCTATTGCCATCAGGAATTATCCCTATATGGTTTGGTATTCTCATATTTATTCCTCCTTATAAAGTATCCTTCATATTATTTCCAGCTATATAAAAAAGATACAACTATTGGAGAATAATGAGAGTTTCAGATAAAATCTATAAGCATATAAAAATTGATTGACTTTATTTATTTTTTTGGTTATATATAATGTACATTCCGCCTATAATCAATAATACTGGCCAATATTTAAAAACGTTCATAAATCTAAAGGCGAAATGAGGCCAAATGACTTTAGCCAACATAAATCCACCTACAATAATCAAAGCAATACCTATAAAAGTAGTTGTATTGCCAATATTGGTACTAGAACTTGTATCTTCATTTTGATAGATTACCCCATCGTCTTCAGGAATGATGATAGCACAAAGCAAATAAAACAAAAATCCTGGGCCGCCAGGTACAAAAAACAACATGGCCCATACTATACGTACAATTACAGGATCTATATTAAAATACTCTCCCACTCCACCACAGACACCAGCAATCATTCTATTGGTTCGTGAACGCTTTAATTTCCCATTCATAGCAAATCCCTCCTTATGGTAATATATTATCAGAGAATGTACTAAAATTAAATAGAGCTTTGGTATAAATTATTCACAATATCTAATCTTTGTGATAGTATTAATAGATAGGATAAAATAAATCTGGAGGTTGCTATGTACAATATATTTTCCTTAATATTTAAGTATATATTTATAGTTATAATATATCTATTTATATTAAGCATTATAAGGTTGATATATTTAGATATAAGAGGAATAGATACAACCTCATTGGATCATAGTATCTATTTAAAATTGATAAATAGGAAGGACACTTTACCATTTAAAATACAGGAGTACTACACCCTAAAGGATATAACCAATCTTGGACGGGCCAATAATAATGAAATCATTATAAAGGATCCCTATGTTTCCAAGAATCATTTAAAGTTGGTTAAAGATGAGGGTAACTATTATCTTGAAGATCTAAATAGCGCCAATGGTACTTATGTAAATGGAGATAGAATTATGGACGTGGTGAAGTTAAAAAATGGTGATAGGATAAGGGTTGGGCAAGTGGAGTTTTTATATGTAAATAGAGAATAGGAGAAAGAGATATGTTTAAAAAAAGGATAAATTATAAAGTCCCACGAAATCTTTTGGTTCTATTTGAATTGTTGGCCTTATTTTTAATCTTTATATATGATAAGGATAATTTTGATAAATATACTTTTGGCTCAGGTATTGCCTTAATATTTATGATCTATATTTCAAGTTTTATACTGCTTCGCATATCTACAGGTGATAATTATATATTTTTAATAGCTACCATGCTCATAAGCATCGGGATTATAATGATATATAGAATAGACCCGGCTTTGGGTATGAAACAAGTAATTTGGATAGGAATGGGGATTTTTTTGTTCTTCATATCCTATTTTATTGTGAAGAAAATCAAGGGATGGAAGGATTGGACCTTGCTATATGGGGGCGTTTCAATTGCCCTGTTTGTTATTACCCTATTATTCGGAACCAGGACAAAGGGTTCTCTGAATTGGATTAACATAGGAAGATTTAGATTCCAGCCAACGGAAATAATAAAAATATTGCTCATATTTCTTATAGCATCCTACTATACCAATTATGAAAAATATAAGGAAAAAAGATTTGGAAGCTATTATTTGATTGGAATAGTATACTTATTTATTGGGTTTTTATTCGTACAGAAGGATCTGGGGACCGTTTTAATATTCTATTCCATATTTCTAGCCCTTCAGTTTATATATGAAGAGGATAGAAAACTAATACTATATAATGTATTGTTTTTTTTAGTAAGTGGAGTTGCAGGCTATTTCATGTTTTCTCATGTCAGGGTAAGATTTGAAACCTGGATAAATCCATGGAAATATATAGATAACAAGGGATATCAAATAACCCAATCCCTATTTGCAATAGCTACAGGAGGTTTTTTTGGAACGGGTATTGGGTTAGGCCATCCAGATTTTATTCCAGAAGTTCATACGGACTTTATCTTTTCAGCCATATGTGAGGAAATGGGTATATTCACCGGTATAGGCGTTATAATGTTGTTTTTGATATTGGTATATAGAGGATTCAAAATCGCTATCAATCAGGATGACAAATTTTTCAAAATAGTGGCGTTGGGCATAAGTATATTATTTGGAATCCAATCTTTTATAATACTTGGGGGAGTTCTAAAGATGATACCTCTTACAGGTATTACTATACCATTCGTTAGCTATGGAGGTAGTTCTATGCTATCTAGCTTTATAGCTCTTGGGATTCTACAGGTAGCATCGGAGGACCTAGATTTAGGGGAGGAAAAATATGAACAAGGAACTTAAAAGAACGCTAATCGTTTTAGCTGGAATGTGTATTTTATTCGTTAGCTTAGTAGTATATATAAGTTATTTTCAAGTATTCAAGGCTGAGGCCATAAAAAACAATAGTTACAATAAAAGATTATGGATCAATGAAGAAAAGATACTACGCGGATCTATTATAGATAGGAATGGTAAAATATTAGCATATAGTGAAAAATCTGGTGATACCTACAAAAGATTTTACAACTATGGAAACCTCTATAGTCATATCATTGGATATAGTTATAGGGAATATGGAAAAGTAGGATTGGAATTGGAATACAATAATACATTGTTAAATATAAACGAGGCAACTCCATTTCATGAATTAAAAAATATTGTAATACCTAATACGGAAGGGAATACACTGAAATTAACCATAGACCATCATCTTCAAGAATACTCAAGGAATCTTCTAAAAGGAAAGAAGGGAGCCATAGTTGCTATGGATCCTAAAACGGCAGAAATATATTCTATGGTTAGTTTACCAGATTTTAATCTATCCAATCTTAAAGAAGAGTGGAATGCTATTGTAGAAGATGAGAACAGTCCTTTCTTAAACAGGGCCACATCAGGACTATATGCTCCAGGTTCCACATTTAAGGTATTGACCGCTATGGGTATATTGGAGGATCCAGAATTAAATAAGCAATATGAATGTAAGGGAAGCACAACAATTGATGGATATACCCTTGAAGATTATGGAGGTAAGGCCCATGGAAATGTAAACTTAGAGGAGGCTTTGGTAAAATCCTGTAATAGTTATTTTGCGGATAAAGGCGTATTAGTCGGAAAGAATAAATTAGGAGAAATAGCAGATAACTTTATGATAAATAAGAAAATCCCTTTTGATCTGCCAACGGCCAAATCAACCTTTCCATATAAAGAGAGTCTGGGAAAGACGGATATTGGCGCTGCAAGTATTGGGCAGGGGAAAGTATTGGTGACTCCATTGAATATGGCATTAATAGCATCAAGTATTGCCAATAAAGGGGAGGTTCTTCAACCTATATTGGTAAAAGAAGCAATATCTCCAGGGGGTAAAGTAATAAAGACCAATCATACTAAAAAGATTTCCGAAGGAGTAGACATATTTGCTGCCAATGAAGTAAAAAACATGATGGTGGAAGTTGTAAGAAGAGGCACAGGTACTAATGCAGGGATTAAAAACATAAGGGTGGCAGGAAAAACTGGTACTGCTGAAAACCCTTCGGGCAAGTCACATGCTTGGTTTATTGGATTTGCTCCAGCGGACGATCCTCAAATTGCGGTAGCAGTAGTTCTGGAAGAGGATGGTACCACAGGAGGAAAAACTGCAGCTCCTATAGCAAGAAACATAATGATAGAGGCTTTGAATACTATCAAGTAATTAAGTAAACAGGGAATTATGTGGAGTGGATTATATTGTTTGAAGGGTATAATTTATAAAGAAAGGAGGTATTATGTTAGAGTTCAGAAATATTGTAACAACATTTCTAACCTGGAACGATAAAATACTTCTTATGAAAAGGGGATCTAATAGAAAAATTGCACCAAATCTTTGGTTTGGAGTAGGTGGGCATATGGAGCCTGAAGAGATAAACAATCCCTATAGATCGATGTACCGAGAAATACTTGAGGAAACAGGAATTGATAAAAAAGGAATTCTGGAATTGAACCTTAGGTATATACTATATAGTAGAGATCCAGAAATAGATGAAATGGTGGTCAACCATATCTTCTTTGGAAAAGTCAAAAGCCCCTATTTTAGACCTAATGACGAAGGTTCTCTTCATTGGATAGAAAAGGATCAAGTATTAAAAAGACCCTATCATCCTGCTATGAAATGGGTGTTAGAGCGTTATATCAATTATGGGGAAGAGGAAATGTTGTTTGGAGTAGTCGATTGGAACAAATTATCTATTCATTGGCACCCTCTTTAGAGAAGGAGTGATTATATGTCCAGTAAGTTTCTTGATGAAATGAGAATAGCTTGGAATAGATATATAAACTACGGTGAAATTTCTGAAATAGTAAGTCCTTTGTTGGAGAAGTCTTGGAAAAGATGCATGAAAAGTGGGGTAGATCCATATGGAGGATACGGAACTAAAATATCCGATAAAAATTTTAAGAAAATAGTTAAAGAAAATAAAGAACTTCTAGAAATATCAAAACCTATAATGGAAAATCTAAATAGCTTGGTATTTGGGACTGGGTTCGTGATGGTACTTTCAGATAAAAATGGAGTAATACTTCATGTAATAGGGGAGAAAAATATTAAAGAAGAGGCTAGAAAACTTTTGTTTAGTCCTGGTTCGGTATGGACCGAGGAAGAAGTAGGAACAAATGCTATCGGGACCTGTATTAAAGAACTTGAACCTATCCAAATCATAGGTTGTGAACATTTTTGTAAAACACATCATAACTGGACTTGTTCTGCTGCACCTATTAGGAATAATAAAGGTGAGATTTTAGGAGTTATTAATATGTCAGGATATAGTTCGGCAGCTCATAAGCATACTCTCGGAGTGGTTGTGGCAGCAGCCTATTCGATCGAAAATGAACTTTACTTATCCAAATCCCATGCTATGATTGATACGACCGTAGAAGCTATTGTTGATGGAATTATAATTATAGATAAGGATTATAAGATAAACAGAATAAATAAAGCAGGAGAAATAATATTAGGATTAGAACGAAATGCACTAGATGGAAAAGATATAAGAAGTATATTAGGAAACAGCATATTTAAAGATAAAGATTCCTTTCAAAAGAGAATTGATTGGGATTTTATGATTCATGAAAAGAGAATCCCTTGCAATGTAAAGATATCGCCTATAACCCTTGATAATAATATTGAAGGAATGGCAATACTTTTTAAAGAAATGAAAGATGTACATAAAACAGTTAATATAGTATCTGGAAATAAGGCTACCTATACATTTGATAATATTCTTACAAAAAGTCCTAAAACTAAAAAATCAATAAAAGAAGCTAAAAAATATGCTAGGACAAAAGGTTGTGTTCTTATAGAGGGAGAAAGTGGGACGGGCAAGGAGCTTTTTGCACATGCCATTCACAATTATAGTAGCAGGAGAGATGGACCTTTTGTGGCAATAAACTGTGCATCTTTGCCTAATGATTTGGTTGAAAGTGAACTCTTTGGCTATGAAAAAGGGGCTTTTACAGGAGCTGTTAAGGGAGGAAAGATTGGAAAATTTGAATTGGCAAACGGTGGCACATTATTTCTAGATGAAATAGGAGAGTTTCCTTTTAATTTACAAGCAAAACTTCTTAGAGTATTAGATGATTATAGGATAACAAGAATAGGTGGAAATGTTTCTAAGAAGTTGGATGTAAGGGTTATTACTGCTACTAATAGAAATCTTGCCCTGGAAGTAAAAAGAAAGAAATTCAGAGAGGATTTATATTATAGACTTAATGTATTTAAAGTAAGAATTCCTCCTCTAAGAGAAAGAGTCGAAGACATACCAATTTTAGCAAATCATTTTTTAAAAAGATTAAACTTACTTAATGGAACCCATAAGAAGATTGACAAGGATTTCTTTGAAAGCATTGAAATGTGCTCATGGAAAGGAAATATAAGAGAACTCGAAAACCTTATAGAAAGATTATATTATTTGGCCGAAGATGATAAGATAACAATGGAATTATTGTCAGAAGACATATTTAGAACGGAGATGTTTGAAGAGGACAATATCTTATCTATTGAAGAGCAGGAAAAGAAGCTTATAATAAAAGCCTTAGAAAAGACGAATGGACATGTTATAGAAGCAGGAGAAATTACTGATATAAGTAAATCAGCAATGTATCGGAAATTAAAAAAGTACAATATAGATCCTGAAGAATATAGACAATAAAGAATAAAAGACAGAAAATTCCCAAAATGAGAATATATATTCCCGTTTTGGGAATTTTTATTTCTTTATCTACATAATTATGCTATTTTCATAGGGTTTAATATGGCATGATTCTTGCTACATATAATAGGCATAGAGAGGACAATCACCTTAATAAAAGAAAAGGGGGTAAGGGATAGATAAAGAGGTGAAGTATTTTAGAGGTGATATTTATGAAAAGGTATGTTATTGAGTTTGGTATGGGTGTGGATTTTCATGGTCAAGATGTGACGAGAGCTGCTGAAAAAGCTGTCCTTGATGCTATTTCTAAGAGTTGTCTTTGTGGGCTTGAAGAAATTCTAGGAATTAGCAATCTTAATGAAGATGTCGATGTGAATGTAACACTAGCTGTAACAATACCTGAAGATGTTGACGAGGAAAGAATTAAGGCATGTCTTCCTATTGGAAGAAAGCGGATAAAGGTAGTAAAAGGAGGATTAAGCATACCTGGATTGTTTATTCCAGATTTTGGTGATAAGGATAGCAATATAGAAGCAGCATTGGCGTGTGTAGAGGTAGGGATACTTTAGTAAGGAGGGGTTGTTTTGGAACTGACTAAAGGTAAAATTGTTGACATGTATAGAACTATGAAGTTAATTAGAGATTTTGAAGCAAATGCAAGCAGGTTGTTTGCAGAAGGAAAGATCCCAGGTTTTGTTCATCTTTATATTGGTGAGGAGGCCATAGCTACAGGAGTATGTGCAGGCCTTAATGATGATGATTATATAACCAGTACTCATAGAGGTCATGGGCATATTATAGCTAAAGGTGGAGACATCAAGTATATGATGGCAGAACTTTATGGAAAGGCTACAGGATATTGTAAGGGCAAAGGGGGTTCTATGCATATAGCAGATGCAAACAAGGGAATTCTTGGTGCTAACGGCATAGTGGGTGCAGGTCATAATATTGCCGTAGGTGCAGGGCTAAGTGCAAAATATAGAGGCACAGATCAGGTATGCGTTTGCTTCTTCGGTGATGGATCTACAAATCAAGGTACATTTCATGAAGCGATGAATTTGGCTAGCATTTGGAAGCTTCCTGTAATATTCGTATGCGAAAATAACCTATATGGAATTTCAATGCATCAGTCTAAACATCAGGCAATACAGGATGTGGCAGATAGGGCTGTAGCATATAATGTTCCTGGTGTAATAGTGGATGGAAATGATGTATTTGCAGTATATGAAGCGGCTACTGAGGCGGTTGTAAGAGCAAGAGCAGGACAAGGACCTACATTGATAGAGTGTAAAACCTATAGACATCAAGGACATTTTGAAGGAGATCCTGCTATTTATAAAAGCTCCGATGAGGTATCGGAATGGATGGCAAAAGATCCTATTCCTAGGATGGTTTCCTATTTATTAGATAGTGATATATTAACAGAAAAAGAAATTGAAGGAATAGATGAAGAAATTTCAAAAGAATTGGAAGAAGCTATTAAATTTGCGGAAGAAAGTCCATTGCCTTCTTTAGAGTCTATTGTAGAAGATATTTATACAGATATCGTAGAGGAGGTAAGATAGATGAAAACTATGACTATGATGGAAGCAATTAAAGAAGCTATGAGTAAAAAAATGAGAGAAGATCCAAATGTACTAGTTTTTGGTGAGGATGTAGGAGCATTTGGAGGATGTTTTGGTGTAACTGCAGGAATGTTTGATGAATTTGGTGAAGAACGGGTGAGGGATACTCCAATTTCAGAGGGGGCTATAGTAGGGTGTGCAGTTGGAGCTGCTGCTACAGGATTAAGACCTATTGCTGAACTTATGTTTATGGATTTTTTAACAGTAGGCATGGATCAATTGGTTAATCAAGCAGCTAAGATGAGATATATGTTCGGAGGTAAAATTAAACTTCCTATGGTTGTAAGATTACCTTTGGGAGCAGGTATAAGTGCAGCAGCACAACACTCACAGTCTCTAGAAGCTTGGATAACCCATGCTCCAGGATTAAAAGTTGTATATCCTTCAACGGCAAGAGATGCTTATGGATTGTTATTAAAATCAATAGAAGATGACAATCCTGTTATGTTCCTTGAACATAAACTTCTATATGGATTCGAAGATGAGTTGGATGAAAACATGGATCCAATAGAATTAGGTGTAGCTGATATAAAAAGAGAAGGCGATGATATTACAATAGTGGCAACTGGCAAGATGGTCCACGAAGCATTGGCTGCAGCTAAAACCTTATCAGATGAAGGCATTGAAGCTGAGGTTTTTGATCCAAGAACTTTATTTCCCTTTGATAAAGAAGCACTTTTTAAATCTTTGGAAAAAACCAATATGGCTTTAATAGTGACAGAAGAAAACAAAAGAGGTAGTTTTGCAGGAGAAATAGCTGCTATGATTGTAGAAGATGGTTTTGATTATTTAGATGCTCCGGTAAAGAGAGTGTGCGCAATGGATACACCGATACCATTTTCACCTGTTCTTGAAAAATATTATTTGCCAGATGCAGATGATATAGTGACAGCTGTTAAAGGTATGTTTTAAATTAAGAGGCAACCTAGGTTGCCTCTTTAAGAGGTGAAAGGATGAATACAATTGGTATTATTGCAAATCCAGCATCGGGAAAGGATATTCGCAGATTAGTATCCCATGCAACTGTTGTAGATAATAACGAAAAGGTAAATATTGTAAAGAGAATAATATTGGCAGCCCAGGGTGCAGGGGTAGAAAAGGTTTATATAATGCCAGATACTTTTATAATAGGATACAAAGTTGTGGAAGAGTTGACAACATCCAAGGAGTTACAGATACCAGTAGAAATTCTTAATATGAAAATAGATGGAAGTGTGAGGGATACAATAAGGGCTACTGAAATAATGGAGGAAAAATCAATTAGATGTATTGTTGTTTTAGGTGGTGATGGAACCAGCAGAGCAGTTGCAAAATCAATCACCTGCACTCCTCTTATAAGTGTATCTACAGGAACAAATAATGTATATCCTGAAATGATAGAAGGAACTGTAGTTGGTATGGCTGCAGCAGCTATTTCAACACATATGTGTGATATGGATGAAACTTGTACGCGAGATAAAAGAATAGAGATTTATAAAGATGGAAACTTAGTGGATATTGCTTTGGTAGACTGTGTAATATCAAAACAGACATACATAGGCTCCCGAGCAATATGGAAGTCGGCTGATATCCAGAAAGTAGTAGTATCTAGAGCACACCCTGCTTCCATTGGATTTTCAAGCATAGTTGGAGTAAAGTTACTTGTAAAACCAGAGGATGACTATGGTGCTTCTATCAATGTGAATTCAGGAGAAAATGAGCTCATGGCTCCCATTGCTGCGGGTACCATGGAAGCAGTAAGGGTAAGTGAACCAATTAAGCATAAGCTTGGGGAACTGTTTTCTTTGGAGATGCCATATAATGGCATAATAGCTCTTGATGGAGAGAGGGAGATTCCCTTTAAAAAGAATCAGATATTTCAATTTAAGATAACTAGGGATGGACCATATAGAGTTAATATTAGAAAAACTCTGGAATCTGCACAGGAGAAAGGGTTCTTTATCAGATAAATTTCGGAGGAGGGGATAAAATGGCAAAAAAGATTGTAATGCCCAAGCTTGGATTGACCATGAAAAAAGGAAAATTGATGAAATGGTATAAAGACGAGGGAGATTTTGTAAAATTAGGTGATAAAATTTTCAGTATAGAAACGGACAAGATAACAAATGATGCTGAAGCAACGGAGGAAGGATACTTGAGAAAGATATTGGTGAAAGCTGGTGAAATAGTACCTGTAATGGAGCCAGTAGGAATAGTTGCTGATAAAGACGAGGATATTTCACACTTGTTATCTGATATATCTATTGATACTCAAGTAGAAAAGCCAGAAATAGCACAAGATAAAAAGCAAGAAACAACCCAAAAACCTGAAAGAGGTAAGAGAGTACGAATCTCCCCTGTGGCTAAAAAGTTAGCTGAAGAAAACGAAATAGACTATGAACAAATTACTGGAACAGGGCCAGGAGGTAGGATTGTCCTCAAGGACATTGAAGAAGCCATAGAAAACAAGGATAAAATAAAGATAAGTCCAACAGCAAAGAAGATTGCTCAGGATGCAGGTCTTGATATTTCAACAATATCCAAGGATAGTAGGATAATGACAGATGATATCCTTAGGGCTCAAAAAGAGAGCTATTATAACTCAATAGCAGAACCTATGGACACCAGAACTCCTATGACTACTATGAGAACAATAATTGCTGAAAGGATGACCCATAGTGCACAAACAGCACCTACGGTCAATTTCACTATTTCAGTTGATACTACAAATCTTAAGGCTATTAGAGATGAACTGAAGGTAGATAGAAATATAACTTATACAGATCTTATAGTAAAGATAACATCAACACTTCTTATGGATCACCCATTGCTCAATAGTTCAATAGATGGTGAAGAGATTATTACAAGAAACTATGTAAACATGGGAATAGCAGTAGCTCTTGAGGATGGTTTATTAGTACCTGTAATTAAAAATGCTCATATAAAAGGATTGGAAGATATATCTAATGAAATTAAAGATTTATCTTATAGGGCTAAAGTTGATCAGTTAACTATGGATGAAATTGAAGGTGGAACTTTTACTATCACTAACATAGGTATGTTTGGCATAGAAAGTTTTACTCCTATTATAAATCAGCCAGAATCAGCAATACTTGGCGTTAATGCAATAATAGACACACCGGTGGTAGTAGATGGCTGTGTATGTATAAAACCTATGATGAAGCTTTCTCTTACAGCAGATCATAGAACGGTAGATGGAGCAGTTGCAGCAATGTTCCTTGCCAAATTAAAAGAGGCATTAGAACATCCACTCAAGGTATTGCTTTAGGAGGGATATGATGAAAATAGCTATTATAGGCGGTGGACCAGGAGGCTATGTTGCAGCAATTAAGGCAGCCCAGCTAGGTGCAAAGGTTGTTTTGGTGGAAAAGGAATATATTGGAGGGACTTGTCTTAATACGGGGTGTATTCCTACAAAAGTTCTGCTTCACTCAACAGAGATATATAGCCAGCTTAAAAGAGAATCAGAAGCCTTGGGACTTAAGATAAAAGAATTAGAACTAGATTGGGAAGGACTTCAAGATAGGAAGAATTTAGCTGTAGAACAACTAGTTGAGGGTGTAAGAAATTTGCTTAGTGCCAATAAAGTTGAAGTGATAGAAGGAGAAGCCAAATTTACATCTAAAAATAATATTCAGGTAAAAACTAAGGAAGGAAACCTTAGAAATATAAAATTTGATTGTGGGATAGTAGCTACTGGATCGAATCCACTCATTATACCCATTCC
>JAAYRD010000140.1 GCA_012518955.1 Tissierellia bacterium
AGTATCATTTTAAATAAGGTAGTTTTACCAATACCATTGGGACCTATTAAGCCTACCTTTTCTCCTCTATAGACATTAAAATGAATATCCTCTAGAAGCTTAAAATCACCAAAAGACTTTCCAACACCCTCACCACTTAAAACATCTCTGCCACTTTTTATCTTAGGCTCAAAGGAAATATTTACTTTTTTAACATCCGTGGGTCTATCCATTAACTTTATCTTATCCAACATTTTTTGCCTACTTTGAGCCTGTCTTATATATCTTCGATCTCCATAATTAGAAAATCGTTTAATAATTTCTTCTTGTCTTTTAATCTCTCTTTGTTGATTATCGTATTGTTTTTTTAATAATTCTAGCTCTTTTTTTCTCTCTTCCATATACTTAGAGTAATTTGTATTATATATTTTGAGTTTTAAATTTTCTAAGTGGAATATCTTAGAAACGGTATTATCTAAGAAATATCTATCGTGGGATATGATGAGAGCAGCCCCCTTATATTCTGCAAGATAAGTTTCAAGCCAACTTATAGCCTCTATATCAAGATGATTGGTAGGCTCGTCTAATAGCAAAAGATCGGGTTTTTCCAATAGTAATTTGGCTAAAGACAGACGAGTTTTTTGACCGCCACTTAGAATATTCACTTCTTTGTCCATGTCCTCATCATTGAAACCTAATCCTTTCAACACTCCTCTGATTTCACTTTCATAACCATATCCATTCCGTTTGTTGAATTCTTCTAATAAATTAGAATACTCAACCATCAGTTTGTTAAGCTGTTCAGATTCTCCCTTAGCGCCTTCAATGCTTATATTATTTTCTAACGCTCTTAGGTTTTTTTCCATTTCAATCAAAGGCTCAAATACTTCTAGACATTCATTAAAAATAGTTTTATCGCTAATAATATTGGTATGTTGTTTCAAATATCCAACCTTCAAATCCTTTTGTATAAATATAGAACCGCTATCCTTTTCAATCTCTCCAGATAATATATTAAACAAAGTAGTCTTACCAGAACCATTTAACCCTATAAGACCAATCTTCTCTCCACTTTCTACAGTGAAACTTATATCCTCTAGTACTGGATCTACCACATAGGTTTTAGATATATTATTACATGATAGGACTATCATTTTTAAATCTCCTACTTTCTATATACTATATTCTATATTTTATCAAAATAAACAGTCCTTTTAAAGTGAGGACTGTTTATTTTGATATAGAATCCAATTCTATAGATTATGATTTTAAATCCTGTTCCATTGCTAAGCTTGAAAGAACCTTATCTATTAAATCTACATCGCATTTACCATCTGTAGTGAAATGAGAACAATTTTCACAGCTTTCAAATTTTTTATCGTAAGAGCTAGATGTCATTTTTAAAGACCCATCTCCTCGGGGATTATAGGAATCACAATATATAGCTATTTTCCTCAACTGTTCTTTACTGGCCACTTGATCTCCTCCTATACGATTATACTATTAATATTATTAGTAAATTAATATTTAATATTCATTGATAGTATATAGAACTTCAAAATATAACCACTTGATATATGAGACTTTACAGTATCTGGAAAGATTGACTAGTTAATATCCAGGTGTTATAATTAATTAGAGATAGTATAGATTTTTATTTTTAATATATAGAAAGTGGGTAATATATTACAAAGAATATAAACAAAACCCTATAAAAATGAAAGGAGGTATGGTGGATGGATTTAGATAAGGACAATAAAATATCCATAACGGTTATTAGAAGGTTGCCAAAATATCATAGATATCTAGGAGAGCTTTTAAGAAGGGGTATTAATAGAATTTCCTCTAAAGAACTCAGTGATCTAACAGGTTTTACAGCTTCTCAAATTAGACAAGACTTAAATAACTTTGGTGGATTTGGGCAACAAGGTTACGGATATAATGTGGAGGAATTATACAATCAACTAGGCAAAATACTAGGACTTAACAAGGTTTATAATACAGTTATAGTTGGTAGTGGAAACCTTGGTCAAGCAATTTCAAACTATAGTGGATTTGAAGAAGCTGGCTTTAAAGTACTTTCCCTATTCGATAAAAATCCTAAGGTAATAGGATTAAAGATAAGGGATATTGAAATAAGAGATGTGGATGAATTGGGAGATTTTATAAAAGAAAACGATGTAGAGATAGGTGTTATAACAACTCCTAGGGAATATGCTCAAGATATTGCAGATGTATATATGGAAAATGGAATAAAGGCCATATGGAATTTTGCACCTGCAGATATAAAGGTAAGTGATGATATAATAGTAGAGAACGTTCATTTAAGTGAATCTTTATTTACTTTGTCTTATTTTTTAAACAATAAAGAAGATTATGTTAAAAATTAAAATCTATTAACTATTCAATAAACCATCAATGATTTAACTACGATGGTTTAAAGTAAACGGGACATTGTCTAAAAAATAACAAACTTCACTATAGTATCCTTGCCCTTGCTATTCATATAGAATGATGATAGGATATATAGAAATTAAAAATAATTACTGTAGAAATATCTTACAGTGGTTAAATTAAGGGGAGGGACTATGAATGGCACAGGAAAAATTAAATCCATTGGAAAGTGCTCAAAGACAGGTAAAGCATGCATGTGATGCTTTAGGATTGGATGCAGCTGTCTACGAGATATTGAAAGAACCTCAAAGATTGATTGAAATTTCCATACCCATCAGAATGGATGATGGCAAGCTTAGAGTTTTTAAGGGATATAGAGCAGTACATAGCGATGCTATTGGACCAGGAAAAGGTGGAATTAGATTTCATCCAGGAGTAAATCCAGAAGAGGTTAAGGCTTTATCCATATGGATGACATTTAAATGTGGTGTGATGGGTGTACCTTACGGCGGAGGTAAGGGAGGAATTACCGTTGACCCCCTTAGTTTATCACAGGGCGAATTAGAAAGGCTTTCTAGGGGATATATTCAAGGCCTTTATAAATATTTAGGTGAAAAAATAGATATACCAGCTCCAGATGTGGGGAGTAATGGTCAGATCATGGCATGGATGGTAGATGAATATAATAAATTAACTGGAGAATCTTCCCTTGGGATCATTACTGGTAAGCCAGTTGAGTGGGGAGGATCTAAAGGCAGAAATGAAGCTACTGGATTTGGTGTTTCTGTAATTGCAAGAGAAGCGGCTAGGGAACTTGGTATTGAAATGAAAGGTGCAAAGGTAGCTGTCCAAGGGTTTGGTAATGTAGGTAGCTATACGATTAAAAATGTTCAAGGTCAGGGCGCTAGGGTAGTGGCAGTTGGTGAGTGGACACCATCTATTGGAACTTATGCACTATATAATGAAGAGGGTTTAGATTTTGCAGATATGAAAGCTTACTTTGATAAACACGGGAATCTAGTAGAATATCCAAAAGCTAGACAAATATCTCTTGATGAATTCTGGAGATTAGAAGTTGATATATTAATTCCTGCAGCTTTAGAAAATGCAATAACAACAGAAGTAGCTGAAAAAGTTAATGCTAAGTTAATATGCGAAGCTGCAAATGGACCAATAACTCCAGATGCAGATCAGATACTAAAAAGAAGGGAAATCCCTGTAACACCTGATATCTTAACTAATGCAGGTGGAGTAACGGTATCCTATTTTGAATGGGTACAAAATTTATATGGGTATTATTGGAGTGAAGAAGAAGTCAAAGAAAAGCAAGAAATAGAAATGATGAAAGCTTTTAATGCTATATGGAAACTTAAAGAAGATTATGATGTGACAATAAGAGAAGCGGCTTATATGCTCTCAGTTAAAAAAGTAGCAGATGTAATGAAATTAAGAGGATGGTATTAATAAACTCGGACAAGGGGACGGTTCCCTTGTCCGAGTTTATTATGTTCTAGTTTTATTTTTCTCTCAATAGTTTGATAGCAGTTTTAAGCTTAACAGGATTTCCATACATTAAAGTTCCTAATTTATATATCTTAGCTCCTAAAATACCAATTAATCCAGTAGATAGTGCTAATAGGGCTAGGGATATAATTACATGGATAGTCGAAACATTCCCCATAGACACTCTGATAAACATTGCCATAAAAGAGCTAAGAGGGATAAAGGAAGCAACTTTAAGCAATAAACTATCTGGTGCATTCATACTAAACATGGATATAAAGAAAGCTATTATAAATATAATCGTAATTGGAGTTGCACTTGCACTAATATCTTCTGTTCTAGATACTAGAGCTCCAATAGCTCCAAAGGCGAATAGATAAAAAAGATATCCTAATATACCAAAGACAGAAAAGGTAAGAAGTACATTTAAGGGAATATCGAATATAAAGTCCAAGCTATTATCCCAAGCACTGGCATTTATTCTATAGGAAATATTAGCCACCAATAATATAATTCCAAACTGGATTATCCCAGCTAATGCCCCAGCAATTACCTTACCAAATATAAGGGATTCGGTGCTAGTACTGGTAACGAGAATCTCCATTGAACGATTGCTTTTTTCACTAGCTATAGATGTTGCTATTAATTGGCCATACATAATAACAATAAAATATAAGGCAAAGATTAAAATATAGGTATATAGATAATTTTGCATACTATCTTTGCCTAAAACTTCCACATCGTGTTCTACTGACACATTATAGACTTCATTTACAATAGAGACATCTATACCTTTTTCTGTAAGGGTCTTATTTCTATATAGGGTCAACAATGCGCTGTCCATTTCATATGTATTATTATCATATGAGCTTGTGTTTTTTACAAGATAATCGTATTTGGTAGGAGCTTTAATTATAAAGCCAGCTACAACATCCTCATTCCTAGTCAAATCCGATAACTCTTTTTTACTATCGGTGGTAATAATATTGATATGAGGCAGTAGAGTCTCTAAATCCGACAACTCTATAGAATCCTCCTCGATCAAAACACCATAACTAACTTTATCAGCTTCTGCAACTTGATTTTCATCCTTATTAAATATGGGAGACCCAAAACTATCAGCAATAATTGGGATGGTCAATCCTACTATTATGATCAAACATATGATAGCAGTAGATATTAAGAATGCTTTTTTCTTTATAAGATTTAATAATTCAAATTTAAGTACTAAAAAAAAGTTCCTCACTAGTTGTCACCTACCTTTTGTACAAATATATCTGTCAAGCTTGGTTCGTATATGGAAAAGTTTTCAATATCTATATTCAAATCCAATAAATCATGTAATAATCTATTCTTGGATTTCCCATTTAATAATTCAATTATAACTCCCTTGTTTTTAGTATCTATTATTTTAACATCCTTAACTCCAGTTGATAGTATATTTTTCAACTCATGAACACTTTGGTTGGTTGAATTTAAGGTTATCCTATTCATACCATATTCTTTTTTTATGGATTTTAAATCACCAGTCAAAACAATATTCCCTTTATCTATAAGTGCGATTTCTTGACAAAACTCTTCCACATAGCTCATTTGGTGACTAGAAAATATGACAAGGCAACCCTTTTTTATCAATTCATTTATAATATCCTTTAGTATCTGCGAGTTAACAGGATCCAATCCACTGAAGGGTTCATCTAATATAACTATATCTGGATTACAAAGTAAGGTTTCAGCAATTTGCACCTTTTGCTGATTTCCCTTAGATAGAGTTTCTAATCTCTTATCCTTATAATCTAATATGCCAAGTCTTTCAAGCCAATATAGGCCATTTTCTTTAGCTTGTTTATTATTCAATCCCCTCAGCTGTCCAAAATATGTAAGTTGCTCCAATACTTTTTGCTTTGGATATAATCCTCTTTCCTCTGGAAGATAGCCTATGGAATGTTCTCTTGGATTGAAACGTTGTCCATTTAATAGTATTTCACCTTGATTTGCATCAAATAAACCCATAAGGATTCTTATGGTTGTAGTTTTCCCGGCACCATTCCTACCCAAAAATCCTAATGCTTTTCCACTGGTTATAGAGAAAGATACCCCGTGTAAAACTTGGACATCTGAAAAACTTTTGTGAATATTTTTTAATTCAAGTATCATAAAATCACCTCTACTTTCAATTATTTTTCTGAGGACCAACGGTCACCCCCTATAATAGTAACACGAATCACATTTTTAGTATATGGTATTAGGTAGCAAGATTCAATTAGAAATTATTTTTTTATATTTAGATTTGGGTATAATAGGATTAATGTGCAATTTAGAAAGTATAACTCTCAGTTTTAAACCATTGGCAATTGCAGTAAATAATTGACCATATCAACAAGCGTAGAGGCGATCTTTGGTCGCTGGAAAGATAGAAAGGAGCAATAATATGGATTATAATATTATAGAAAAGGATAAAAAAATAATAATAGAAAATATGAAGGATTTTGAGCCAGAGCATATATTTGAATGCGGCCAAGCTTTTAGATGGTATAAACAGGAGGACAAATCTTATATAGCTATTTATAAGGGGAAAGTTATAAATGTTAAAAAGGATGGAGAAGATATTATATTTTATAATACTAATATAAAAGATTTTCAAAACATCTGGCATGATTATTTCGATTTGGGAAGGGATTATAGTAAGATAAAAAAAGAATTGTCTAAGGATCCAATACTCAAAGAGGCTATCAAATTTGGTGAAGGCATAAGGATATTAAATCAAGAACCTTTTGAAACCATTATTTCCTTCATAATATCAGCTAATAACCAGATACCAAGGATTAGAAAATCTATAGAATTGATTAGCCAAAATTATGGTGAACTTATAGGTACCTACAATAATGAGGAATACTATTCATTTCCAAAGGCCAATGTATTAGCTAGGGTAGATGAAAAAGAGCTGGAGGAGATATCCAGGGTAGGTTATAGGACAAAGTACATAGTAAATACTTCTAAGATGATTAATTCCGGCGAAATAGATCTATCCCAAGTATTTGAACTGTCTACAAAAGAAGCTAAAGAAATACTTATGAAACTTCCAGGAGTAGGTCCTAAAGTCTCCGACTGCGTACTGCTATTTGCTTTTAATAAGGATGATGCCTTCCCTGTAGATGTTTGGATTGGAAGGGTAATGAAGCATTTTTATTTAGAAGAGAATACCAAATTGAAGGATATTTCTATATATGCAAATGATAAGTTTAAAGATTTGGCAGGATTTGCTCAACAGTACCTATTTTATTATGCTAGAGAACAAGGTATAGGTAGAAAAAAGTAGGATAAATATTATATTATTTTAGTAGTAATATAATCTGAAATAGTGTATCATTTATCTTATATTCACTTTTACTATTGAAAAGAGGTGTATTGGATGTTAGGTACTGTAGTTAATGCTATTGCGATCATTATTGGAGGACTAATAGGTACTTTTATAAGGAATGGATTGAAAGAAAATTATAAAAAGACTTTAATGAATGGTGTAGGTCTTACCGTAATTATCATAGGCATAATGGGTGCCATAAAATCAGAAAATATGATACTGATCATAATAAGTATCGTGTTGGGAAGTATTATAGGAGAGGCTATTGGTATTGAAAGAAAGCTAGATAGTATCGGTAATAGCTTAGAGGAGAAACTTGGGCAAGGAAATTCTAACCTTTCCAAAGGATTTGTAACAGCCTCTTTAGTCTATTGTGTAGGAGCTATGGCCATTGTAGGTTCTTTGGAAAGTGGATTATTGGGAAATCATGATACTCTATTTGCTAAATCTGTGTTAGATGGTATATCATCTATAATATTTGCTTCTACATTGGGAATAGGGGTAGTTTTCTCATCAATACTCGTATTTATATATCAAGGGATAATTATATTATTAGCATCATCCCTAAGGAATTTATTAACACCAGATGTAATATTGGAAATGTCAGCAGTAGGTGGGATATTAATCATGGGTATTGGAATAAATATCTTAGAAATTA
Organism: Tissierellia bacterium; assembly: GCA_012518955.1. Taxonomy (GTDB): domain Bacteria; phylum Bacillota; class Clostridia; order Tissierellales; family Tepidimicrobiaceae; genus DUNJ01. The sequence continues at coordinate 7,896 of JAAYRD010000140.1, forward strand.
AAAAAATAGAAGTAGGAAACATGTCCCCTAGTATTTTTATTCCTTTAATATACTCCATTTTGGCACCATTTTTAGGATTTTAAAGGAATAAAAAACCAAAAGAAGAAGAAACTCATTATATTAGAAGATATTAAATGAAAACAAGAGAAAAGCTTAAATACATTAAGTTATTTATGGAATACTAGTTAATATAAGGAAATATAGGACTTGATTCTATTTTTTTAATTAAGTAACATTATAGTTGTACACATTAGCACTCAATGAAGACGAGTGCTAATAAAATGGAAAAAATCATTAAAATATAAGGAGGAAGTAATATGAACCTTAAACCATTAGGAGACAGAGTTGTTATTAAAAAGGTTGAAGCGGAAGAGAGAACAAAATCTGGAATTGTTCTTCCAAGTAGTGCTAAAGAACAACCTCAAATGGCAGAAGTTATTGCTATAGGGGCTGATATCACTAAGGATGAAAAGAAAAAGGATCAAATCAAAGTAGATGACAAGGTTATTTTTTCACAATATGCAGGAACAGAAGTAAAAATCGATGGTGAAGAGTATACCATACTTAAATTAAACGATATTTTGGCAGTTGTAGAAGAATAATTAAGGAGAGTGAATATAATGGCTAAAGAAATTAAATTTGGTGAAGACGCTCGTCGTTCAATGGAAAAGGGTATAAATAAATTAGCTGATACAGTTAAAGTGACTCTTGGACCAAAGGGAAGAAATGCTGTATTAGATAAAAAATTTGGTGCACCACTTATAACCAATGATGGTGTAACTATAGCTCGTGAAATAGAATTAGAAAATGCATATGAAAATATGGGAGCTCAGCTTGTTAAAGAAGTTGCAACTAAAACACAAGATATAGCAGGAGATGGTACTACAACAGCAACATTACTTGCACAAGCTATTATTAGAGAAGGTCTTAAAAACGTAGCAGCTGGTGCTAATCCAATGATATTACAAAAAGGGCTTCGCAAAGCTGTTGATACTGCTGTAGATGAGATTAGAAGATTTTCTAAGAAGGTAGAATCCAAGGAATCTGTTGCACAAGTTGCTTCTATTTCAGCGGGAGACGAAGAAATAGGAGAATTGATTGCAGAAGCTATGGATAAAGTAGGTAATGACGGAGTTATTACTGTAGAAGAGTCCAGATCCATGGGAACTACTTTAGAGGTAGTAGAAGGTATGCAATTTGATAGAGGATATGTATCCCCTTATATGGTTACAGATACAGATAAGATGGTAGCTGAACTAGAAGAGCCATATATACTTATCACCGATAAGAAGATTACAAATATTCAAGAGATACTTCCAATATTAGAACAAATCGTTCAACAAAGCAAACCACTACTATTGATTGCTGAAGACATAGAAGGTGAAGCATTGGCTACATTAGTAGTAAACAAATTAAGAGGAACCTTCAACTGTGTTGCAGTTAAAGCACCAGGATTTGGAGATAGAAGAAAAGAAATGCTTCAAGATATAGCTATATTAACTGGTGGCCAAGTGATATCTGAAGAACTAGGTCTTGATTTAAAAGAAACCACTATTGATATGTTAGGTAAAGCTAAAAAAATCAATGTAGATAAAGAGAATACGGTAATAGTTGATGGTGAAGGTAATCCATCAGACATAGAAGATAGGGTAAGACAAATTAAATTACAAATAGAAGAAACTGAATCAGAATTTGATGAAGAAAAATTACAAGAAAGACTTGCAAAACTATCAGGTGGAGTTGCTGTAATCCAAGTAGGTGCTGCTACTGAAACGGAGCTTAAGGAAAGAAAATTAAGAATAGAAGATGCCTTAGCAGCAACAAGAGCAGCTGTTGAAGAAGGTATGGTACCTGGTGGTGGAACTGTTCTAGTAGATATTATACCAGCAGTAGCTAAACTATTAGATGAGTCTAACGGAGATGAAAAAACAGGAGTAAGCATTATAGTTAGAGCATTAGAAGAGCCAATAAGACAAATAGCTACAAATGCAGGATTAGAAGGTTCAATTATAGTAGAGAAGGTTAAGGCAGAAAAAGATGGAGTAGGATTTGATGCATTAAATGAAAAATATGTAAATATGATAGATTCAGGAATATCAGACCCAACAAAAGTAACTCGTTCAGCTTTACAAAACGCTGCATCTGTTGCATCTATGGTATTGACAACGGAATCTGCAGTAGTAGATGTTGAAGAAGAAGAGGATCCAATGGCAGGCATGGGTGGCATGGGCGGCATGGGCGGCGGAATGCCAATGATGTAGTAGCATTAAAAAAACTCCCTCAATTAAAAGTTGAGGGAGTTTTTATATTATATATTATTTACATACCTAGTGCTTCTTCTACTGAAACATAAGGTAGATCAAATGCTTCTGCTACTCCTTGGTAAACTACTTTTCCTTCTAATACGTTAGCACCTTTTCTTAGAGGTTCTTCATCTATAAGAGCTTGTTTCCATCCCTTATTTGCTATTCTAAGTGCATAAGGTAGTGTAACGTTTGTAAGAGCATATGTTGATGTTTGTGGAACTGCTCCAGGAATATTAGCTACTGCATAGTGAACTACGTCATGGAGTGTATATACTGGATCAGCATGAGTTGTTCTACGTGATGTCTCTATACATCCACCTTGGTCAATAGCTACGTCAACTACAACACTGCCTGGCTCCATAAGTTTGATCATTTCTTCAGTAATTAATTGTGGTGCTTTCTTTCCTGGGATTAGAACTGCACCTACTACTAGGTCTGCAGATTTTACAGCGTTTGTAACGTTGAAGTTATTGGAATAAACAGTTTCTATTCTTCCCATAAATACTTCATTTAGGTAAGTAAGTCTTTTTACATTTATGTCAAGAACAGTAACTCTTGCGCCTAAACCTATAGCTCTTCTAATAGCTCCAGTACCTACATTACCAGCACCTACAACTACTATATGTGCAGGAGCTACTCCTGGTACTCCATCTACTAATTTACCTTTTCCACCACGAGTTTTTTCTAAGTAAATTGAACCTGCTTGTACAGCCATACGGCCAGCAACTTCACTCATAGGTGCAAGAAGTGGTAAAGATCTATCTGGGTTTTCAACAGTTTCATATGCTATTGCGATAGTTCCTGAATCTATTAAAGCTTTTGTTAATTCTTCTTCTGCTGCTAAATGTAAGTAAGTAAATATGATAAGTCCTTCTCTAAAGTATTGGTATTCTGATTTTAAAGGTTCTTTAACCTTCATGATCATATCTGCTTTAGCCCATACTTCGGAAGCATCTGCTACAATTTCTGCTCCTTGTGCAGCATATTCTTCATCAGTAATAAATGAACCTGATCCCGCACCGGCTTCTACTAAAACTTTATGCCCTGCTCTAACGAATCCATCCACTCCTGCAGGAGTTAATGCTACTCGATCCTCTTGTTCTTTTATTTCCTTTGGCACTCCAATAATCATACAACTCTCCTCCTTTAAGATTATAA
>JAAYRD010000141.1 GCA_012518955.1 Tissierellia bacterium
GATAATATTTTTTCAGGACTAATATTTTTATTGAGAATTAGATTGGCAGTTCTATGGATCAAAACAGTAGTTTTACCTGCTCCTGGCACCGCTAGTACCAAAGCAGGTCCGTTGAAATGGGATATAGCTTGGGCTTGTTCTTTGTTTAAATTCATGAAAACACCTACTCTTATATTATGAGATTTAATTCTATATTCATCTACATACTAGCAATATGTAATTTTTCTGTCAATTAGATTTCCTAAGGATATAATAAAATCCAATATTGGGTAATAATCTAGTATAATAGATTAACATATAAATATGATAAAGGATGATTGTATGAAAAAAGGACTGAAGTGGTTTGATGCTAAGTTAATTAAACTAATAAATGCAAATATAAAATCGGATTTTTTAGATAGGTTCATGTTAAGATTTACCAACTTAGGTGGTGTTTTATCGACCACTGTTTTTGTATTGATATTACTATTCTTTGGCAATAGAGAAGGCAAGATCATTGGCATACAGGGTACAATTACCTTAGTTATTAGCCAAACTATAACCTATGGCCTAAAAAGTCTTTTAAGTCGGGAGAGACCCTATAATATACTGAAAGGTTTGAATACTTTCGACATAATTTTAAAGGACTATTCCTTTCCTTCTGGGCATACTTCTGCTAGTTTTGCTATAGCGACAACTGTAGCATTAAATATACCTAAATTATCTATAGTAGTATTTATTATAGCTTTAATAATAGGTGTTTCTAGGATATATTTGGGTGTTCATTATCCTACAGATGTAGTGGCAGGGATGATTTTAGGAATAGGATCTGCTATTGTAACCCATATATACTTAGTAGATTGCTTTTTGGAGTACTTTATAGGGCTTATTAATACTTAAATTAAAAATATAGATAAGATAGTATTGTACAAATATGGAATAAAAAGATTAGGTTAAAAAAGCTTTATTTTAAGTGTAATGTGTAATAAAATAAAGATATATAGATGAATGCAGACTTGGGATTTTGGTTAAAACTCTAGTCTGCATTAAATCTGTGTGCGCTAAAACAGAAAATTACACTTTTATCTACACTGATTCAAAAAGATTAGACATTAAGCAGACTTACTAAAATTACAAACGGAGGAATACAGATGGAAGAATTGATATTTGGAATTATAGGTGGAACAGCTTTACTTATGTATGGTGTTAATATGATGGGTGATGGCCTTGAAAAAGCCTCTGGGGATACTATGAAAAAGATTCTTACTGTTTTGACAGGAAAAGTATGGAGTGCTTTTTTAGTTGGCATTTTATTGACAGCACTGATTCAAAGTAGTACGGCTATGACACTATTGACAGTCGGTTTTGTTAATTCTGGCCTTATGAATCTTTCTCAAGCAGTGGGAATAATATATGGTGCTAATATTGGGACCACAGTAACTGCTCAGCTTATGGCATTTAGCTTTAAGTTTAAATTGACGGATATAGCTCTCCCTATATTAGGAATAGGTTTTTGAATAAGCAATATTGTTAAGAACAACAAATTAAAGAATATAGGACAAGCAATGATGGGATTTGGAATGATGTTTTTAGGACTTAAAATATTGAATGGTGGAATCCCTTATATGCAGCAGAGCGAATCATTGAAAAACTTCTTTGCCAATTATGCATCTATTCCTGTTTTTGGAATAGCATTAGGTGCATTTGCAACTGCCATGGTACATAGTAGTGCTGCAACGGTTGGCCTTGTAATGATCTTGAGTCAGGCAGGTTTATTGGATATAAACTCTGCAATCTATTTAATTTTGGGAGATAATATAGGAACTTGCATTACAGCACAGCTTGCAAGTATGTCTGGAAATATAAATGCTAGAAGAACAGCATGGGCCCATACCCTTTATAATGTTTTTGGTGTAGTATTGGTATTGATTGCGTTTCCAATGTTTATGAAAGTGGTTACGGTGGCTACTAAATACTTCCAACCTAAAGCTGATATATCTGCATATATTGCTAATTCCCACACTCTATTTAATTCAATAAATGCGTTGATATTTTTACCTTTAACAGATTATTACGTTAAACTTTTAAATAGAATGGTAAAGCCTCAAGTGGATGCTTATGCAGAAAAAGTATATTTGGATAGATTGTTATTAAATACACCTGTGGCTGCTTTACAAGCTTCTCGCTCGGAAATAATAAGAGGTGCTAAGATAGTAAAGGGAATGTTAATAGACGTAGTAGAATTATTACACACAAATGATGCTACCATACTAGGTTCAATTCAGGATAGTGAAGATACTGTAAACCAGATACAGAAAGAGTTAACTGGATATATAGTTGAAATTTCGAAAAAAGAATTAAGTGCTGCTCAATCTCTTATGGTTCCTGCCACCATAAGTAGTATAAATAATATTGAAAGGATTGGGGATCGTATAATTGACATATGTAGACTATATGAAAACAAGATGGATAAAGGTCTTAAGTTTACAGAAAATGCTCTTGATGAACTGAGGGAAATAGAGAAAGTTATAGTTGAATTATTGGACAATGTAATGACTGCCCTTAATGGAAGAGATGAGTCGATTATTGATAGAATTATAGAGCTAGAGGATAGGGTTGATTATTTGAGTGAAACCTTTCAAAAAAATCATATAAAGAGACTTAATGAAGGAAAATGTAATATAGATTCAGGAGTAATATATATAGACATAATAGGACATCTTGAGAGAATAGCGGATCATGCATATAAAATAGGAATGTTTACAAAGGATGAATTATTTGGCGAGAAATGTAAAGGAACCCCATTTTAAATTTTCAAAATGGGGTTTTCAGCATATAACTATTTTTATTCTTTAAAATCAACTCTTTCAACTCTGCCTTTGTCGTTTATAGACATTCGAGTAAGTTTAGTAAGTTTAGGAACATCATTAATTTTATCACATTCTAAAACTTGGTAAACCTTTGATGTATCTTTGTTTGTTTTATAAACATTTCTAAGTAACTTCATTATGGAGTATGGATGCTCTGGTTCTTTGATACTTATAAAAGCTGTATTAGGCTTTGCCATAGCATCACTTATAAGCTTTTCAAAGTCAATATTATCAATTCCCGGGATTAGTAGATAGTCACCCTCTTTTTCTAAATCTTCAAAGGATTTAACTTGAACTGAATCAAAGTTGCTTTTAGCTACAGCCATCAAAGTAGCCATAAGTGGACGAATTCCAGCACTTCTATGGCCAGAAACTATAACGGTTTCCTTTCTCATAATAGCATCTTCTATATATTGCCCTTGAGCCTCCGTCATAAATTCTTGGGCTACAAACCTTTTTATCATTGGGTTCACAATAAATCACTCCTTTAATAATTAGATTAACACTATATACATGTTTACCCATATAAATAGGATAAAAACATATAAAATATAGAAACAAATAGCATTAAGACTATTTTAACTCCATTATATATTTTGTATGTATTGAATTAGTATCGGATATAAGAAAATTCAGCCAGTTATCAGTTATAGTATAGATAATAATTAATTAAGGTCAAATATCAGAAAAACATAAATTCCAAAAATCTTTTATGGGTTTTGATATGTATTTGTTTTTATGATAAATAATATTAAATTTGCGTTTTAGCTCAAGTTGCTTTGATTTTACATGAATTAATTTTCCATTTTCCAACTCTTGTTTAACGGCCATTCTAGATATGACTGAAATACCAAGGTTTGAAATTACTGCATTTTTTATAGCTTCAGAGTTATTACATACCCATTTGATATTTAAGCTATGTCCTTTTGAATTCATTGTGTTTTCAAATAGCTCTCTTGTTCCACTTCCATTTTCCCGTAGTATTAAATTAGCTCGTGATAATTCTTCACTGGTAATATATTCTTTTCCATTAAAAGGATGTTCATTGCCACATATAATAATTAACTCATCATCCATAAAGGGTTTACAGACAATATCGGGACTATGAATGGGTCCTTCTACTAATCCAAAATCTAGTTTACTTTTTAGTACCATGTCTTCAACTATAGTAGTATTATCTACTACCGATTCGATTTTAATACCAGGATTACTGTCTATAAATTGGGTAGTTAATTGACTTAATATACAAGTTCCTACAGTTATAGAAGCACCTATTTTAATTGTGCTGTTTTTTACAGCTTGCCTCATTTTTTGCTCCATTTTATCAAATGAAGCAACAATGTGTCTAGCGTAGCTTAAAAGCTCTTCTCCTTCTCTAGTAAGATATAGTTTTTTAGATAATCTTTCAAAAAGCTTTACGTCATAGTACGATTCCAATTCCCTTATGGTTTGACTTACAGATGGCTGGGTTATAAAAAGTTTTTTAGCAGCTCCAGTCATACTACCAGCATCTACAACGGTTACGAAAAGTCTTAAATGTCTTATGTTCATAAGTTCTCCTCCCATAGGTAATAACCTATCAA
>JAAYRD010000024.1 GCA_012518955.1 Tissierellia bacterium
AAAGTAATGGCAGCAATAACAGCTATTCCAATACCAGAAGTTTTAATTGTTAGAATTTTATCAACTTTATCTTCTGAAAATCTTCTTCTAAACTCATTTAGTAAATCTACATGTCCCCAACTACATTTGTTACCCATTTCTTCGAAATTATTCTAGGTATACCCACAATAGCCTTTACAACTTCTTCTACATATACCAAAACCGTTACATAGTATACGGGAAGTTTAAATACAAGGGCTCCTAAAAAAGCTAAGGGAACTCCTACAAACCATACAGCACCCATTTCCAATAGCATTGAAAACCTAGTATCCCCTCCACCTCTAAGGACTCCTACTATCATAGTTCCATTAAAAGCTTTTATAAAGAAAAATATAGCAAATACTCTAAGTAGTTTTTTAGATGTATCGTATAGCTCTGATGTTAAGTTTCTAAAAATTCCAAGAATCGAATCCGAGGTGAAAAATAATATTATTCCAAGACTCAGTCCTAGTATAGCCGATATAATTAGGTATTTATTAGCATATTCAACGGCTAGCTCCTCTTCACCGGCACCTATTTTATTTCCAACCATTACCGTACATGCGTTGCCTAGCCCTCTGGTCATAACCATAAACAAATTTTGAACAGTGTTTAAAATCTGAACCGATGCTGCAGCTTCAGTTCCTATCTTTGCATAAGCTATGGAATACAATACAGTCCCTAGGGCCCATAATGCTTCATTCAATATCACTGGATAGGCGGTTTCAAAATATCTTTTCACAAAACTTTTGTTCCAATGAGTCATTTCTTTAATATTGCCTGCTAATGGCCCGCCTCCAGAATATACAGAATATAAAATAAGAGCTAATTCCACTACTCTGGCTATCAATGTACCATAGGCAGCTCCTTTTATTCCAAGCTTTGGAAAACCAAATTTCCCAAATATAAGTAAATAATTAAATAATCCATTGGTTATAAAGGATGCCAAGCTTGCTATTACGGGCATCTTGGCTTCCCCTACACTTCTAGATGCAACTGCATATGAAAAACTGACTCCTGTTATTATATAGCTAATTGAGACAGTTTTTAAGTATTTCACACCTAAACCAATAACTACCGGATCCTTGCTAAATATCCTCATAATATGTTCTGGTATAAGTAATGCGGCTAATGTAAATATAATTCCCAAAAGACTTGCTATGGTTAAGGATAACCCTAGTATTTTTTTGATATTTACTACATCTTTCTTCCCCCAAAACTGAGCTATAAAAATAGCCGATCCAGTGGCTATTCCAAATACAGTTACCCCATAAAAAAAGAACACCTGATTAGCAAGGCCTACAGCAGCTAAGCTTTCCTGTCCTAAACTAGTGATCATTAAGGTATCCAACATATTTACAGATGATGCTATTAAATTTTGTATTGTAATCGGTAATGCTATAGAAAGCATTGCCTTGAAAAAGGCTTTATCCTTCCACGAATTTTTCATCCTATTCCTCCAATCAATTCTAGAATATTATTTTTTTCATCAGTATTAATGATTTTATCATACTTTTTATTTTATGGGTAGAGAATTGGCAAAAAAATTAGAGGCTCGAAAGAAATTATGAATAATTAATTTAAAATTTTGATATAAATCAAGGTTTTTGGTTAAAGTTATTGATATGATTTAATTAAATAAATTTTATGGAGGGATAAAAATGAAATGGAGTGGTGAATCATCCACAGATTTAATTAATCATATAGGAGACAGCTATAATAAATACCTAGAAAAAGAAATATCAGAGTTGAGTAGACTAACAACAATTATATTAAAAGTTCACGGGTCTGAACATAAGGAACTTTCAAAGGTTCACAGAATATATCATATTATACAGATTAATTTGGTTCAACATATATTAAAGGAACAAACAGGTATATTTCCACTGGTTAAAATGTATGATAGAAAGCCCTCAAAAGAACTTTTGGACGAAATGTTTGAATCAATAAACGAATTAACACCTTTCATAGATGAAACAAAAGAATTGTTAGATGAATTAAGAAACGTAACGGATAATTATACTGCCCCAGAAGATGGTTGTGTAACCTACGATAATACCTATGAAAAACTAGCAAAATTCGAATCCAAGATATTAGAAAAGTTAACTCTAGAAGAGAATGTCCTATTTCCTAGATTGAAAGAAGAATTGAGTAGATATTGATTGAAACAAAGGCTTCTATTCACATAATAACAGTAAGGAGTTTTTAGCTTGTAGGTCATTGAAAATCTTTATCACATGATAATGTTTATCATTTAAAAAAATGGGCATATATAGAATACGACAATAACTAAAAGATTATATAGAGGAGAGATACAATGACTTTCAAATTACCAGAATTAAAGTATGCATATGATAGATTAGAACCTTATGTGGATTCCTTAACTATGGAAATTCATCATACAAAGCATCATCAAGCTTATGTTGATAATTTAAACAATGCTTTAGAAGGCCATTCTGAGTTTCAAGAGATGGAAATTGAAGAGATATTAAAATCTCTGGATCAGCTACCTGAAAATATTAGAACAGCTGTAAGGAACAATGGTGGCGGTCATTATAATCACACTCTATTTTGGGAAATAATGTCCCCAGAAGGTGGAGGAAGTCCTAAAGGTGAGTTGGCAGAGAGAATTGATAAAGATTTAGGAGGGTTTGAAAAGTTTAAAGAGGATTTCAAAAAAGCTGCCCTAGGTCAATTTGGTAGTGGATGGGCATGGTTGGTGCTTAGACCTGATGGTAAACTGGCCATAGAATCTACTCCAAATCAAGATAATCCAATCTCAAAAGGTAATAGACCACTCCTTGGTATCGATGTATGGGAACATGCTTATTATCTTAAGTATCAAAATAGAAGAGCTGACTATATCGATTCCTGGTGGAATGTAGTGGATTGGAATAAAGTCTCTGAAATTTTAAATGAAGCTAAATAGATATAGGAATAGCCCTAACATGGAGTTGCGCCCCCAATGTTAGGGCTATTTTTAATTTAATATATTCAAATTTAATGCCTTCTTCTGAAGAATGGTTCCTTCCTTCTATACTCTAAAGCGAAGATTGATCACCCATCTCTATTATAATGGAATGATCAACTTTATCATCCACAAGATGAATATATTCATCACTGATCTCCCTGCCATCTATAATCACTCTATTTATCCCCCTACAAACCTTGTTTGGATTTTTTATATCTATAATATAATTGGTATTTTTATATCTGTATTTAATCCTATATTCTTCCCAATCTCTAGGTATACATGGATTTATCAATAATTTATCTTCTTCCACACTAAATCCTAGAATGTTTTCTAATCCTACTCTATATAACCATCCAGAAGAACCTGTGTACCAAGTCCAGCCACCTCTTCCTAAATGCTGAGGATTTGTATATACGTCTGCTGCCACTACATAAGGTTCTACCTTGTATTTAGTACATTCTATTGGAGTTCTTGTATGATTTATTGGATTTATCATTCTAAATAGATCATAGGCCTTATCCCCTTCTCCTAACATGGCAAAAGCTTTAATCACCCAAGATGCTGCATGGGTATATTGTCCTCCATTTTCTCTTATTCCTGGAACATAGCTTTTAATATAGCCTGGATCTAGATCCAAATTATCGAAGGGAGGAGTCAATAGTGCAATTATCCCATCTTCTCTATCTACTAAATATTTCTCTACAAATTTTAAGGCCAGTTTAGACCTTTTCCTATCTCCTAGGGTGGATATTACAGACCAAGACTGGGCTATGGAATCTATAGTACATTCACTATTTTCCCTTGATCCTATGGGAGTACCATCATCGAAGAAAGCTCTTCTATACCATTCTCCATCCCAACCATTGGTTTCTAATCCGTCCTTTAGCATTGAGATAATATCCCTATACCTTTCACTTCTATCAAATTCCCCCATACTCTCGCAAATTGGTATGAAATCCTTAAGGACTGTCCCTAGGAACCATCCCATCCATACGGATTCTCCCTTTCCTTTATAACCGATTTTGTTCATACCATCATTCCAATCTCCTCCTTCCATAAGAGGAAGGCCCCTTTCACCAAATTTTAGGGATTTTTCAATGGCTCTTATGCAATGATCGTATACAGTACCTATTTCATCTGATTTTATGGGCACCTCATATCTTTCCTGTTCTGTTTCTTTTAAAACAGGACTTTCTATAAAAGGAACCTTCTCCTCCAATATCTCTCTGTCTCCTGTCACCAAGATATATTTAGCCACTCCTAAAGGTAACCATAGTCTATCGTCAGAATATCTGCTCCTAATGCCTTTATGGATATCACTATCTGGAATAGGATGCCACCAATGTTGTATATCCCCTTCCTTATATTGATGCCTGCAATTCCTTATGATTTGTTTCCTAGTCTTTTCTGGCATATGGTAAACAGCATTTATAGCATCCTGCATCTGGTCCCTAGCTCCGAACGCTCCGCCTACTTGATAAAATCCTGCTCTACCCCATATTCTGCATGCTATGGTCTGATACATTAGCCAATTATTCATAATATAATTCATACTATTATCCGGAGTTTCTATTTGTATTGTGGACAATTTGGTATTCCAAAACTTCTCCACCTTTTCTAAGGCAGCCTTGGATACTTCAATATCCTTGTATTTCTCAATTAAACTATGACCTTCTTCTAAGGTTTTTCCTTCTCCAAATAGGAATACTATATCCCTTTGATCGTTTGCTGGAATGCTTATATGGATATTGATAACGCCACAAGGATTGTAGCCTATACCTACTGTATTAGACAGTCTTTCTTTTCTAAGTCCTTCTGGTTTTTTATAATCAGGGACATTTCCCAAAAATTCTTTTCTATCCCCAGTGTAGGATTGTATATTCTCAGATGCTCCTATAAATAAAGTGCTATCCTTAAATTCGCTATTGGTTGAATTCTTGACTACAAATACTTCATCCTTCATATCAGTTTCTAATAAAAGCTGTGTTTCCTCATCTGTAACCCCTAAGACAGGTCTAATATAATAGGTTAATCTTATATTTCTATCCACATTGGTATCATTTTTAAGATTTATTAAGTTTATTTTTACCTTATCATCTACAGGAGTGAACATGGTAAGTTCCTGTTCTATACCCTGACTATAATGGTAGAACTTGGTATATCCTAGTCCATGGGTGATTATATATTCATCTTCATCTCTAATAGGTTCTGGTGTTATATTCCAAAGCTCTCCTGTATCCTCATCTAGAAGATAGATTATCTCCCCCATTTTATCCATTATAGGATCATTGTACCAAGGAGTTAGCTTGTTCTCTCTACTATTTTGAGCCCAGGTAAATCCAGCTCCCAGTTCAGTTACTATAAAACCAAACTCTCTATTTGCTATTACATTTACCCAGGGTAGCGGAGTGTTTAAATCCTTTGTCAATCTTATTACATACTCTCTTCCATCCTTGACAAATCCTCCATATCCATTAAAATAATCTAACTCTATGTCTATATCTTTTCTTGGATATTCTGTAAAAGATCTGCTAAATTGCTTATAGGGAATATCTTTCTTAGAAGGCTCATCATCCATTAGACCTTCTTCTGCTGCTATAATCAAGGTAGCCCATTTATATAATAAGGCTTTGTCTTCTTCTAAGAAGGTGTTTTCATTCCTTATAAATATACCTCCAGGAACATCAACTACATTTCCTCGCTTTTCATATACTATCTCCCTGATATTTTGAAACAATGGTTGATAATAGATACTATCATCTTCATTCAATATAACTAGATCCACCTTCAATCCCTTATAGGACCAATATTCATGGGCATCTATCATTTTTATTAAAGTCTCTATTCCTTCCATAGATTCTATGGTGACCAATACTATAGGATTATCCCCTGAAATCCCTTGGGCCCATAACCCCTCTTTCCCCTTGCTGTTTTTCTCCAGTATATGGGCATATTGGGATTTAGTATTCCTATCCAAATAAATTAAGTAAGGTATCAATTCCTCGTAGAATGTTATATTTCCATGATTTAAGTTCAAATATCCTATTTCAGTTTGGGACTTAGTTCTAGAGAGATCTATAGCCATATTTATATTGTCTATATTGTCATATTTATTTAAAATATCTAAAGCTGTTTGTTCTGAATGGGTGAATGCAGTTATATAATATATATCCACCTTTTCCTTAGGTTGGACCTTTACTTTTTTTCCTATACTCATTATAGGGTCTAATACCACCCCCGCAGTATTGGTCAATCCTTTGGTAAGTCCATCAGGGGCTGCCAAAGAATTTCCCCTGCCTATGAAATTTGTCCTACTGGTTTCATATTGAAATTTTTCTCCACTATTATCAAAGCTTTTAACTCCATGCAGTATCCAATTATCTTCCAATTGATCTCCTCTTTTTCTCCTATGGGAAAGTATTCCTTCCTGGTCTTCCTGTACCTTGGTTCTAATAAATAGATTATTAAAAGCAGGATGTGCCAAATCAGAGTTCAAAGTTTCTCCTACTATTTCAAAATAACTTATGGCTTCAATCAATCTTTCTTCTTCCCCATTATTTATTAATCTAACTCTTCTTATCTCCCCTAATTCTTCTGGTAATAAAAATATGTCCATTTTGGTTTCAATATCTCCATCTATCCTACTAAATCCTCCTTTATATGTTGAAAATTCTACCCTATAGGAATCTGGCTCCTTATATGTTGGAGCATAGGTTGTAGACCATATACGGTTGTTCATAATATCTTTTATATATATAAATTGCCCATAAGGACTGGACATATGATCCTTTCTCCATCTATTAATGAATATATCTCCTACTTTAGAAAACCCTTCACCTCTATTGGTAATCATTGTAGTATAGGTGCTAGAAGATAATAGGTGGGATTTAACATGCTTCAAATCTTCCTTGAAATATACTCGTTTAGATAATCTTTCTTCTCTATTCCACACTACCTGAATTTCTTCTAAGTTCTCTTTCTCTTTAGATATAATAGGCCTTAGGGGAATTTTTTCTTGTAATAGAAATTCTCCACATTTCATTTGGGGGTCTCTATGAAATCTATCTACCAGTACGTTTTTGTGCAAAAAATTATTTATTGCGGCAAATATCATACCCTGGTGATGGCTCATATAGCTTTTTACTATACCCTTATCTAAATGGGATGGTAGTCTGCTTTTAGTATAATCTACGGCTTCATAAAACCCATATTTCCCTTCCAACCCTTCATCTTTTAATCTTCGTATATTCTCTAGAACTCCATTATAATCAAATTTCAATGCTAAGAAGGTAGAATAAGGAGATATCACTAGCTCATCTTTCAATCCCCTTTTAAAGCCTAAGGCCGGCACACCAAAAGCTTTATATTGATAATTAAGTTGATTATCAAAGGCAAAAAATCCGGACTCAGAAATCCCCCAGGGAACTCCATTACTATAGCCATAATCCTTTTGAATCCTGATAGATGTATTGTAGGTTTCATCCAGTAAAGTATTCTTATAATTTTTTAACGTTAAAGCCGGCATCATGTATTCAAACATGGTTCCCGACCAAGATGCAAGGCTAATGCGGTTGTTCTCCATAATCAAAGATTTACCTAGTTGTTCCCAGTGCCTTAGCGGTACCTCCCTTCTTGATATGGCTATATAAGAGGCAGTTCTAGCTTCAGAAGCCAACAGATCATAGTGAATGTTCAGCTCTTTATCTTCTTCCACATTGAATCCTATATAAAATAAATCCTTATCCTCATCATATAGAGGTTTAAACTTTGTATCATCTATTAATTTTGTAATTCTATCCATTAAACTCTTCATCTTAGATATTAATTCTTCATTGCATTGTTTATCTAATAGGGGCTTTAAATACTCTTTTAGGCCTTCTTTCAGAACTATTAAGTAGGATATAAAGTTTCCACTATCCACTGTAGAAACAAATATTGGCCTTAAAGGTTCTAGGGTTTCTGTATCGTACCAATTATATATATGTCCTTGCCATTTCTCCATTTTTTCTATAGTTTCTAGTGTTAACTCAATTAAATCTACCATTTCAGTAGTCTCTATAAATTCTAAATCCCTAGCAGATAGTATGGATAGCAGATAAAATCCTATATTAGTAGGAGAAGTTCTATTAGCTACTCCATTATATGGATATTCTTGAAAATTATCTGGGGGTAGATAATTATTCTTAGCATCTGTAAAAGTTCTATAGTATTTCCAGGTCTTTCCACCAATGTCCTTAAGTAATTCTAAATCTTCCTTTTCCACATCTAATATTTCTTCCTCATCATTGCTAATTTTATAGGCTACAACTGGCCCTAATAGCCATAACAATCCTACAATTCCACCTATGAGCAAATTATTTGGTCTAAATACATAGGTTAAAACTATCAATAATATGGAAGCCATGATATTTGACTTCATCATAACAAGATAGCTTAAAAAGTTATTTCCCAATTGTTTCTCCATATCAAAGGCTGTTGTCCATTCTAACAAGTTCTTTTTAGATACAAAAACTCTATATAAAGTTCTAGATATAGCATCTAACATCATTGCTCCTTTATGAGGAAGGAACATGAAAGTTAGAAGTCCTTGATAGATATAAGTTTTATATCCTAGTATAATATTTCCATTCAATTTCATCCTTTGGATTCTAAACCTTTTATATAGTAAGGATTCCAAAGCCATTGTAATAATAGGTAGTAGAAGACCTATCATTACAATACCTAGCCAAATAAAGATATTACCAGGAAAAAATACTATGCTAAGGAAGGTGGTGAAAAATAGGAAAATAGGCAACAGACTTCTCCTCATATTATCCAGTATTTTCCACTTAGATAAGGATGAGATGGACCTTCCATATTTACTTGTCAACCACCAGATTAATTGCCAATCCCCTCTAACCCACCTATGTTGTCTCATAATATAGGAGCTATATTTTTCTGGATACCCATCTATAAGTTCAATATCCGTAGCCAATCCAACCCTAATATAGCTGCCTTCCAAAAGATCATGGCTAAGAACTAGATTTTCTGGTATAGCAGTATTTAGACATCTTTGAAAAACTTCCAAATCATATATGCCTTTGCCTGTAAAAATTCCCTCTCCAAATAAGTCTTGATATATATCTGAGACTGCCATACTATAAGGGTCTATACCTCCAGTTCCCGCAAATACTCTAGTAAATAAAGATTTGTTACTGCTTTCAATATCTATGGCTATCCTTGGTTGGATAAGCCCATAGCCTTCCTTTACGCTATTCTTCTCCTCATCTATTATAGGTCTATTTAAAGGATGGGAAATAGCACCTATAAGTTTCCTTGCCCCATCTATAGGTAGTTTAGTATCTGCATCTAAAGTTATGATGTATTTGATTTTTCCCTGTAATTTGGAAATATCTCCTGAAATAACATTGAAACTTGTATTCTCTTCTCCCAACATTAAATTGTTAAACTCAACCAATGCTCCCCTTTTTCTTTCCCAGCCCATCCACTTTTCCTGAGTTTTAGAATATACCCTTTTCCTATGAAAAAAGTAAAATATATCTTCCTCTGGACTATACTTTTCATTTAATTCCCTCATCATTTCTAGGCCTTTATTGATTATCTTTTCATCGTCTTCTGTAATCTTCTGATCTCCATCTTTAAAGTCTCCCACTATTCCAAAATAGATATTATCTTCTCTATTAGATAGGTAATAAACCTCCAAACTTTTAATCAGCTCTACCACTCTATCTTCACTAGGTAGGAGTGTAGGAATTACCACAAATGTAGTGCTATCTTCTGGAATTCCATCATCGTAATCTATCTTGGGAATTAATTTAGGACTAAATTTTTTAGGATAGAGATAGTTAGCCAAATTAATTATTATACTCATTACAGGAATAAAGATTATTATAAAGACTAAAAGGCTCCAATAAATATTACTCTCTAAATATACATATCTGCTAAGTACATATGTAAAAAGTATAGACAGTAGGATTATAGGAAGGTAATAATAGCTATATTTCCTTAAATATATGCTGTCATTCTCATGTCTACTGTCGAAGAACTCAAATAATTTCTTCCTCCCTTTATCCATTAAATAATAGCCCACATGAGCTTTTTTATCCCTACTGCCTTTCTCCCATTCTTCCTTAGCAAATTCCAATATCTTTTTAGATAAAAATATTTCTTGTACATTGAACTTTCTCGCCAATTTTTGGACCTCATGTCTATAATAGTTCTTAGATGAATAGTCCATCTTTTCATATGTTTCCAAAGGATCCTGATTCAACACTTCTTCTATTATGCATATGGAGTCAAATACATTTTTCCAATTGAATTGAGATGTATTTCTTAAGGATGTAATTCCATAGCCCAAGGATATTTTGTTTTTAGATTGTAAGGTATATTCTCTCTCCAAAATATCTTCTATGCTCCTACCTAAATAATCCAACTTCCTATCTATCTTTTCCATTATTATTTTAAAGTCTTCCCTATGGTCCTTAATTCTTCTAATAACTCTTTCTATTTCTGTAGAGTTCATATCATATATGTCTTTTAAAATTTGCTCTATATTCTCTTCTTTAGATAGGTCCATTCTATCTATCTCTTCCCAGATCTTATATATATTTAATAGTTTTGCAGCAATCCTTCCAATATACTCCATAAGGCTTAAAGTTAGAAACTTAGAGAATTGAACAATTTCTTCTAGGGACAGTATTTCTTCTCTTTGAAAATCGTTTATGAATTCTATCATATTGTCTTCTGTAATATTTCCTGCAGAATTGGTAACCAATTCTAGTGCCAAAGCATATACCCTTGGGTTTCCTTTTAATGTACCGCTTTCAACTATGTTTAATACTATCCCTTTCTCCCTTCTAATATCAGCTCTCAATCCCTTGTATATTAATTCTATTAAATAAAAATTATCCAATATCCAATCCGTTCCCTTGGGCAAAGATTTACCTTGGGATATATATCTATTAAAGCTTAAATATATATTCTCTATATTGTTGAAACTTTGGTCTAACCTATTTAATAGAAATCCTTTTACATTGCTTTTTCTATTGGCTTTATATATCTCCTCTATCTCTTGCCCTTGCCCTTTAAATCTATTTAAATTTCTTCCCCACATAACCCCTGTTCATCCTTTCATCTATGATGATAGTAGATTAATCTTTTAATATCTTCTTAATTTTTTCATCATATTTTACCCATAATTCTTCTGCATATTCCTCATTATAGCCTTCTATAAACAGATTAAACCTAGGTTTTTCTTCATCAGGTATTATCAAAGCCCATCCCTTATCATCCGTAAATCTAACCCCTTCTTTAAGTTCCGTATCCAATTGTCTATCTTCCGTTAATCTTCTTATTACTTTACCTTTATCATCCCAATTGCATGGAATTTCCTTTTTAAAATAAAAATATTCAGGTAACTCCTGTAAGACTTGGTTCAAAACAATATTATTTTCGACCAAATAATCCATTATCTTTCCAACTGCCCATATACCATCAAAATTTAAAATATATTGGAAGTTTAATTCATTTTTTAATATGGTTTCTATTATATTGGATATATGAGATTTGCTATATATTGTATCTCCTTGATATTCTTGAGCTAGCTTTTCCATAATCCTTGGAAAATTATATGGTACTACTATGTCCTTTATATTCCCTGTCTTAAAACCTATTAGTAGAGATAGCAGATAATATTTTTCATCTTTGACTATATTAAACCCATCGGTTAAAACTACCTTTTCCCCATTTTCACTATATATTACCCCTAGGTCTCCAGATTCATCCAATACTAAACTTCTTATGTCCTTTGCTTCCAATCCCTTCCAGTAGGGAATTACCTTTACCTGACATCCTATATCCATTAGATATCTTTCAGCTAAATCGGATATGTTCTTGGAGTAAGATGTTATGATGATCTTAGGCTTCTTAGCCCTAATCTTCTCTATATTTTTTATATCGCCTACTCCTGATTTTAGGTATATGGAGGAAAAATTATATATATTCACCACATCCTTTATCTGGTTTCCAGAGCATCTTTTAAAATCCTCTAATATAAAGGAGTTTTCAATCTTTCTTTCCATGTCTTTTTGGATATTTGATCCTTCGTTATTGATAAATTCAATATACACCATATCCTCATGGGCGTTATCGGTTCTTATATGCACTCCTCCATCTGCTTTAAAGTGTTTTACTCCAAACCTACACATAGGTATGGTACTATCTTTAATATCTACTGCTTCAGATCCAGTAGAAAGTATTCCTGAAATAATGGAACTTTTTATAGACTTAGAAAGATTGTGTTCATCACAGGATACAATATAGGTTCCTTTCGCATTTACCACAGACGCAAAAGAAGTTCCTAACCTAGTAGCGATTTCCGGAGTTATAGTTTCGTTAAATCTTCCTGAAATATTCCTATATCCAAATAGCTTTCTTGAAGCCTTTTCTTCCCATATTAAATTATCCTTTACCTTTACATTCTCTTCGATTGTTTTATGAGGCCATATTTTAATATTTGGTTTTATAGTAACATTTGAAAAGATTTTAGAATGGGATCCAATGGCTACCCCTTCAAATATTCTGCTACGTTCACCTATCCATACATGGTTACATATTGTGGATTTTCTAATCTCACAGTTTTTAGATATTCTAACATTGTCCCAAATAATACTTCTTTTTATAGAAGTCCCCTCTCCTATGAAGCAATTATCGCCTATTACTGAATAGGGCTCTATTATTGCCCCTTCCTTTATTATGGAATTTCTGCCTATATAAACCGGTGGAGATAACTTAGCACCTTTTTCTATAATGGCTCCTTTATCTATCCATAGACCTTTCTCTTGACCGCCTCCTAATAGATAGTGTTTGTTTTTATTGGACAGAATATCTACATGGGTTTCTATGTAGGTATCCAAGTCTCCTACGTCGCACCAATATTCTTCTGTAATATAACCATATATAGGCACCCCATCATGGAGTAATCTAGGGAATAAATCCTTACTAAAATCAAAGTTTTGCCCATATTCATAGTAATCCAGAACCTCTGGCTCTAGAATATATATTCCCGTATTTATG
>JAAYRD010000142.1 GCA_012518955.1 Tissierellia bacterium
AAGAAGTAGATAGTCAATATCGTCCAGACTCTATCACGGTAAACTTGTTAGCAAATGGTGAAAAAGTTGATTCAGTTGAAGTATCAGAAGAAACAAACTGGACATATGAATTCAAAGACCTAGCTAAATATGATGAAGAGGGAAAAGAGATCACCTATTCAGTTGAAGAAATTGTGGTCCCAGGTTATGAATCAACAGTTGATGGATTTGATATTACCAATGAACAAATAGCCACAGAAGTATTTGGTAGGAAAACTTGGGAAGAAGTAGATAGTCAATATCGTCCAGACTCTATCACGGTAAACTTGTTAGCAAATGGTGAAAAAGTTGATTCAGTTGAAGTATCAGAAGAAATAGACTGGACATATGAATTCAAAGACCTAGCTAAATACGACAAGGAAGGAAAAGAGATCATCTATTCAGTTACAGAAGATGAGGTTCCAGGTTATGAACCAGCAATTGATGGCTATGATATTATCAATAGACAAATAGCCACAGAAGTATCCGGTGAGAAGATATGGTTAGATGATAATTCAGAAAGCCGTCCAGAATCCATTACAGTTTATTTGCTAGCGAATAATGAAAAAATTAATGAATTGGAGGTAACAGCCGGAACAAACTGGAAATATGCATTTACAGATCTTCCTAAGTATGATGGTCGAGGCGTAGAAATTGCATATGCAGTTGAAGAAGAAGCAGTTGAAGGTTATGAAGCAACATATGATGGTTATAACATTATAAACTTACGCGTTGGAACTACAGAAGTAGATGTAACAAAAATTTGGCAAGGCGACAAGATAAAAGATCGACCAACTACTATTACAGTTGATTTACTCAAAAATGGAAAAGTGATTGAAACGGTTGAAATATCGGGAGCAACAGACTGGAAACATAGCTTTACAAAATTAGAAAAATATGACGAAGAGGGTAAAGCTTATACGTACACAGTACAAGAAAGACCAGTAAAAGGATATGAGACTAGCATTAAAGAGACAGAAACAGGATTTGAAATTACAAACACTTTTATCGAAAAACCAACAAAACCAAGCAAACCAACTAAACCAACTAAACCAACAACTCCACAAAAGCCTGCTCTTCCAAAGACAGGTGAGGCAAGCAATATGATATTATACCTTGTTGGTGGAGCGTTCATCCTATTAGGTTTCATACTAAGAAAAAGAATGGCTTAAAATAAAAAAACGGAGAATATTCTCCGTTTTTTTATTTTGCTTCTAATCTATATGATGTTCATCGATCAACTCTCCTAGGGCAAAAAATCTTTTTCCCGTTTTAGATGAATGGTAGCAGGTCATCAAGGAGATAATTGGTTTGCCTCTTTCATCTGCTCTTTCATCGGATAATAGCTCCATTGCGGTGTCGGGGACTATTACTGTGTCGTATATTTCATATTCATAGATTTTCTTCCCATTGGATACATATACCTTATTTCCTATCTCAATATCCATTAAACTACCGAATAACAAATCCTTGTTCTTCATATAATGGCCTGCTAAGGTATAGTTTCCAAGTCCAAAGGATTGATCTGGTTTCATAGTGGCTGCTCCAACCATAAGGTTGGAATTGGTTAAACCTTTCATTATGGGCAGATGTATATCTAGATCGGGAATCAAGATGGTCCCGATTATAAGGTTTTTATCGAAATTTTTGGAACCTTTTATTAAGGACCATATATCTACGTCGGTTATAGCAGAAAAATCGAATTCTCCTTCTATCTGGTCTGCATCGGTTCCTATAGGTTCTTTAAGGATGTCCTTATCCATTATAGCGCTGTTGTAATATTTAACTATCTGCTCCATTATAAAAGGAGTTAGTAGAAAGACTATTCCAATTATAATTAACAATATAGGTATTATTTTTTTCAAGGTATACCCTCCAGATAATATTTTTGAATAATACATTAATTATACCAAAAAACTCCATATATAAACAGTATATACGGAGTTTTTAAAATGATTAAAAAGAATATTCACTTACATGCTTATTGGTCAGAAAATGCCTTTTTAGCACCGAAAGGTTTTTTATCTATATTAAATTTATATTTTTTATCTACTAATTTGAGAATGCTAGTTCCTAAATAACCACCTATGATTCCACATATAGCAGCTAATACTAAAGCTAATGCTACTTTTAATGGTGGATTAAATCCAAAAGGAGCAAGTAACCCAGGTATAGGTGCCGCAGTTCCAGGTGCATTATTGATGATTCCAAGGGAAGCTGCTACTATTCCTGCTAGTCCTCCACCAATAAAATCTGAGAAAAATATTGGAACTGGGTTTTTAGTTATTATTTCTGCTTGTGTTAATGGTTCCAGCATAACTCCAAGCATGTTGCTCTTATCTCCAAGCCCCATTCTTTTAAATACAACTCCATTGGTAAAAGCCCCACCAAAACTTGCAATGGATGATATTCCCATAGCAAGGCCTTGGAGCCCTAACATAGCAGTCATAGACATAGAGCTAAGAGGAGATGTACATATAATTTTCATCATGCCTCCCAATAAAAAACCCATTACAATTGGTGATTGATTTGCGGCAACTGTTACTGCTTCTCCAACAGTTAGTAGGGTTGCATCTACTACTGGTGTTGTTGTCACTGCAATAATCCGTGCTAATGGTGCTATGATGATGGCACCAGCAACGATGTTCAATCCCTCAGGTAGTTTCTTTTCAATTATTGGTGCAACTAAACCTACAATATATCCTGCAATAAATCCAGGAAGAATACCTAATCCAGATAAGGCAACTCCTGCTACTAATGCAAATGTAGGGTTGGCACCCATGCTAATAGCTACTAATGATGCAGCTGCTGTACCTGCTAAACTACCAGAGGATATTCCTACTTCACCAAGAAAAGCAATCTTTAGGAAATCGCCACTAATATATCTATGGATTGCTTCGACTAAAAAACTTGCAATAGCTGCTCCTGCTAAGCCTGACATGGCCTTATCTCCTTTAGGAGCTTTGAAACTAAATAGTGAAAATAATGCCAAGGTTAAAAATAATAACCCCATTCCTTTTACGATTGTTAACATAAAATCAATCCCTCCATGGTTTATATGTTGTTTTGTCTTTGTTTTTGTATTATGTTTTTTACAAAAACAAAAAGACATGGAGGCATAATAGCATAATATAAAATATTTGCTACTCTACCACCCTGTCCTTGGATCTGAAAGTTTCCCCATACAATAGTGTATAGATTGCTTCTTCGATGCCTTTATATGATAAAGGCTCTCCAGGGGCGTGTCAGATTGCTGTATGTTACCTGAGAGATTCAAGATAAATCGAGTGCGAATTCGTCTTTTGCTCCTTCGGTTATCCATTATAGATATTTCCAACAATCGTCATCCACTTATTAATTTAACATAGGTATTATAACACAATAATATTTTTTTAACAAACTTTTAATTAAAAAAATATTATATAAAATATGGGTCTAGTTGTAAAAACTGATGGAATCCTAAGAAGTGATAGATATTTTAGGAAATATAATTTTTTGATGGTGGATAATTTTAAAATAAGTTGAATATTATATAATAATTGGGTATATTATAGATAGTGGCAAATTTAAAAGGCCACTATACAATAAAATAGAAACAAATGGCAGAGTAGGTAGTTTACGTAAAGTGTCAAAGGATGGGACGTTGCCTTTGAACGAAAAGCATTATGGCTTGCGTTAAACTATTGCGTTCGCTGACACATCATAAGTAGTCTGCTTTCTTGGTGTGGCGGTTCTGTCATATCAATTTATGAAAGGAGGCTTTTTTGTATGCAAAGAATATCCACAAGAAATATTGCATATTATGGGTTGTTAATTGCGTTGAATGTAATATTGACACGAATAGGCAGTATTAGAATAGGTGGCGGAGGAGTGGAGTTTATCCGAATAGGTTTTGGAGGCTATCCTATAATATTTACAGGTATAGTCTTTGGGCCTTTGGCTGGGGCTATTGTTGGGGCCGTTGGTGATATAATTGGTTATTCTATCAATCCTTTAGGGCCTTATATGCCACATTTTACAGTAGTTGCAGCTTTAACTGGAGTTTTGCCAGGGATAATAGTATTAATGTTTAAGGATAAAAAGTCCAAAATCAATTTCTGGAAGCTTTTATTAGCGGTAGCAGTTGGACAAGTAATTACATCAGTATTTTTAACACCTTATTTTATGAAAACATTATTCAAAATACCGATGATAACTACTGTTCCTGGAAGGATAATTACCCAGGCGATACAGATACCTCTATATGCCTATGTAACAAAGGTTTTACTAGATAGGTTGCCTGCTGCATTGAGCACTAATTGATAATAGATAAGCCATTACTTTTTTAGAAGGTAATGGCTTATCTGCTATTTATAGGTAAAAAGTCTATAATATAATAGAGGCAGTATATATTATAAAGGAGATGTTTATTTTTGAAAGTAGCTATAGTTACTGATCGTCCTAGGTTCCAGTTTTTACCTACGGAGGAAGGCATAATGGAAGATAGGCAGATGCCTGCAAATTGGGATATAGGGGATTAATTATGAAAATTATCAATAATGCAATAAAGAGGTATGCCCTAGATAGAAAAGCAGAGCTTAAAACCGTATAAAACACTATTCTAAACCGGGAGGTTTAGAATAGTGTTTTATTTTGTACTTAATATTTCATATACTTTGATTTAATTTGGTGTAGAGTCTAGTCCCTGGTCATTGTTGCCTATATACAATATATTAGTATAAAATATATATACAATGAGTTGGAAAAGGGGGATTTTTATGAATAGGGTGAAGTTAAAAGATAAAAAGAATGAGGTCAAAGCTTTTAAGTTTTTGTTATATAGTTTTATAGGAGTATTTATGTTTTTTATACCTATAGAACTAAGAGGGAGCAGGACAATTCCCATTGACCATCTAGTAAATATGCTAAAAGCCCTACCTTACTATGAGCCAATATATGGGGGAGTTCTTATTATTATAGGTGCTATCTTTCCCTTTGTTAATGGAACGTGGAATAAAGATAGGACTACCACTGTATTTTCTATGCTAAATATATTAGGTGTTATCTTTCTTATTATGTTGATTTTCAATATAGGGCCCTATCCTTTATTAGAATCGGATATGATTTCATTTATCTACAAGAACATAGTTATACCAGTGACTACTATAATACCCATAGGTTCTATATTTTTGGCATTTATAATGAATTACGGATTGATGGAATTAATAGGAGTTTTAATGAGGCCTATTATGAAACCTATTTGGAAAACCCCAGGTCGTTCAGCTATAGATGCTGTAACGGCTTTTGTAGGCAGCTATTCTGTAGCTCTTTTAATCACCAATAGAGCATATAAAGAGGGAAAATATACGGAAAGGGAGGCTTCTATAATAGGCTCAGGTTTTACTACGGTTGCAGTTACCATTATGATCATCGTAGCTAAGACATCGGGGATAATAGAGCATTGGACCTTTTACTTTTTATTTACCCTGGCTGTTACTTTTACCGTTACTGCTATAACCTCCAGGATATATCCATTGAATAGAAAACCTGAAACATATTATAAGGGCAAAGATGGGGACATAGAACCAGATTTGAAAGGTAATCCATTTAAAATTGCATGGCAAGAGGCTATGGCAGTGTTGAATGAATCATCTCCTCTTTTGGAAAACATTTGGAGAAATTTAAAGGATGGGATAAGATTAGCCATATCCATTGCTCCCAATATTATATCTATAGGAGTACTTGGATTGATTATAGCTAATTATACACCTCTTTTCGATATTCTAGGATATCTTTTCTATCCCATAACCTTGATTCTAAGAATACCAGAACCTTTATTGGCGGCAAAGGCTAGTGCAATTAGTATATCAGAGATGCTATT
>JAAYRD010000143.1 GCA_012518955.1 Tissierellia bacterium
ATTAAACTGGGAAGGTGAAGAAGTAGATATAATTAAAGAATTATATTCCTTATTGGAAGATAGAAAAGTTAATCCAAAAGAAGGTTCCTATACAAACTATCTATTTAAAGAAGGTATGGATAAGATACTTAAAAAGGTAGGAGAAGAAACTTCTGAGGTGATAATTGGGGCTAAGAATAAGGATAAGGATGAATTAGTATATGAGATAAGTGACTTAATATATCATCTTTTGGTCTTGATGGTAAACGAAGGGGTATCCATTGATGATATAAAAGAAGAACTTAGAAGTAGGAAAAAAAGTTAATAGTTATAAAACATAGAAATGCTTTGTTTCTACTAGGAAACAAAGCATTTCTATTTAATAGCCAGTGAATCAACAACAAGATTGATATATTTCATGGTTTTTTCCATGGCTTTATTATAATCGATTTTATTTTCAATAACCTTTACCAGCATACCTTTGTATAAAAGAGTTGCCATTTCATTCAAATCTTCAGCGTCCTCTTCTCTTATAAAACCTTCATCAACGCATCGGTTTACAGTGGTCATACCCCGTTCATATATATTATGCTTTAAAAGCATGGTAGAAATATTTTTTCTTTGATGTCCAAGATCTTCAGGGAACAATTTATAATACTCTAATACATAGTCTTCCAAAGCATTGTTTAAATCAGCGAAAAATATTGCATAATATATTTTAGGATTCTTAAATGAAAAAAGACAAAAACATTCCCATACTTTTATAAAGATATCTAAGGCATTGTCTGTATCTTTTAAATACTCAGGCAGGGCAAGAGCATAATCTCTTATATACCTCATGGCAGCAAGAAATATTAGATGATCTAAGTTTTCAAAATAATTATATAAAGTAGCACTATTATATCCAGCTTTATCTGCTACTTTACGAATGGTAATTTTCTCAATACCTTCTTTTTCTATAATTTCGCTTGCTGCATTAATAAAATAAGTCATAATTCTTCTTTTCTGAATTTCTTTTTTAGGCATATCTAATATATGTTCCTCTCGACTTTTTATTCTAAAAATATTTTATATATAGCTTTTTGTATTATATCACAATATGTATAAAGAAACAATAAAGCAAAATATCGATAATCACGGTTGAAATATAATCATGATTATGTTATTATGTAATTAAATATGTGAACAACATATCTTCATATCAAAAAAACCTATATAAAAGGAAGGAGTGTAATGTATGAAACTTGAATTAGGTAATTTTTATGTTAAAGAAATCGTTTTCGGAGACGAAACCTCTTATTCAAATGGTATATTGACTATAAATAAAGAAGAGGCATTAAGTGTTGTTAAAGAAGACGAGCATATAACTGAGGCAGATCTATTTATAGTAAAGCCAGGAGACAATGTAAGATTGGTACCTGTAAAAGAAGCTATTGAGCCCAGGGTTAGAGTCGAAGGAGGTCCTGTATTTCCAGGAGTAACAGGAGATTTGATGCAATCTGGAAATGGAAGAACATTGGCACTTAAGGACTGTAGCGTTTTGGTTGTAGGAAAACATTGGGGTGGTTTCCAAGATGGTCTTATAGATATGAGTGGAGAGGGAGCAAAATACACCTATTATTCTCAACTAAAAAATATTGTATTAGTAGCTGATACTGATGAAGAATTTGAAAAAAGAGAACAACAAAAGAAAAACAGAGCTTTAAGATGGGCGGGAATGAGATTAGCAGAATATATTGGATCCTGTGTAAAGGATTTAGAACCTGAAGAATTGGAAACTTTTGAATTAGAGCCTATAACAAAGCGTCCAAGTCATGAAAACGATTTACCGTCTGTAGTTCTAGTTTTACAACCTCAATCTCAAATGGAGGAATTAGGATATAATGACCTGGTTTATGGCTGGGATGCAAATAGAATGTTGCCAACTTTTATGCATCCAAATGAAGTTTTAGATGGGGCAATAATATCTGGTAGTTTCATGCCTTGTTCATCAAAATGGTCAACTTATGATTTTCAAAATTTTCCTATGATAAAAAGATTATATGAGGAGCATGGAAAAACCTTAAACTTTTTAGGAATTATAATGTCAAATTTAAACGTAGCATTAGAGCAAAAAGAGAGAGCCGCTTTATTTGTAGCCCAAATGGCTAAATCTTTAGGTGCGGATAGTGCAATAGTTGCTGAAGAAGGATATGGTAATCCTGATGCAGACTTCATAGCATGTATTGTGGCTTTGGAGGATGCTGGAGTAAAAACTGTAGGATTGACCAATGAGTGTACAGGTAGAGATGGAGCATCTCAGCCATTGGTTACATTAGATCCTAAGGCAGATGCAATTGTATCCTGCGGTGATGTATCTCAGTTAATCGAACTTCCTCCTATGGAAACCGTATTAGGAGAATTAGAGTCCTTAGGAAGAGATGGCTTTGCTGGAGGATGGGCTGGAGACGAAATACTTGGGCCTTCTGTTAGAGAAGATGGTTCTATAATAATGGAAAACAACTCTATGTTTTGCGGAGACCAAGTTGTTGGTTGGTCAACTAAGACAGTGAAAGAATTTTAAGGAGGTGCACTAATGAAAAAGGCTATACTTTATATAAATCAATTTTTTGGTCAAATTGGAGGGGAAGAAAAAGCAGATTTTTATCCTGAAATAAGAGAAGGGCTTGTGGGTCCAGCAATGGAATTACAAAAACAATTAGGTGAAGATGTAGAAGTTACTCATACCATTATATGTGGAGATAACTATATGGGTTCCAATACGGAAGAAGCAATAGAAATTATCCTAGGATATTTAGAGGATAAAGAATTTGATATCTTTTTTGCAGGCCCGGCATTTAGAGCAGGTAGATATGGTAGTGCCTGTGGGCATATAGGACAAGCTGTGAAGGAGAAATTCAACGTTCCAGTTATAAGTTCAATGAATGAAGAGAACCCTGGAGTAGAGATGTTCCGAAAGGATATATATATATTTAAAGGTGGGGCAAGTGCCGCTGCTATGAGAAAAGATATTAAAGTGATGGCTGGATTTGGTAAAAGACTATTAAATGGAGAAACTTTACTTTCAGCTGACGAGGAAGGTTATTATGGAAGGGGAATAAGACGTCAAATGTGGCTAGAACCATCGGTAAATGCCACTGATAGAGTTATAGATATGCTATTAAAGAAGGTTCATGGAGAACCTTTCCAAACTGAACTTCCTATACCAGAGCAGGATATGGTACCTATAGCATCACCTATAAAGGATCTATCTAAGGCTAGAATAGCTATAGTAAATACAGGGGGTATAGTACCTGTAGACAACCCTGATAGAATCCAATCTGCTTCTGCTACTAGATGGGGTAAATATGATATATCAAATATGGATAGATTAGAATCAGGAGTATTTAAAACTATTCACGCAGGTTTTGACCCAGCAGCTGCAAATGCAGATCCTAATGTTATAGTTCCATTAGACGTTATGGAAGCTTATGAAAAAGAAGGAAAAATAGGAAAAGTTCACGATTATTTTTATTCCACAGTAGGGACAGGAACGACTCAAGGAGAAGCTGCTAGGATGGGTAGGGAAATGGTAGCTGATTTACAAGAGGCAAATGTAGATGGGGTTATATTGGTTTCTACCTGAGGTACCTGTACACGTTGCGGTGCAACGATAGTAAAAGAAATTGAAAAAGCAGGTATACCTATAGTACAGATGGCCAACTTAATTCCAGTTGCTAAAACTGTTGGTTCAAATAAAATGGTTCCAACAATATCAATACCTTATCCACTAGGGGATCCAAGTACGTCAAAAGAGGAGCAATGGAAATTAAGATATCATAGAGTTGGTGTCGCCTTAGATGCACTAACCCTAGATACTAAAGAACAAACTGTATTTAGTGTAAAAATCTAGATTCAAAAAAGGGTGATTTTTATCACCCTTTTTTGAAAAACATGAATGTTTATTACATTGAATTGGAGGGAGAAAAATGAATAGTAAAAAACAAAATGATAATAAGGTTTTTTATATATCTCTAATCATATCCATCGCTGTGGTTCTATGGGGTATAGTAGCAAAGGCAAGTTTTGCAAACTTTGCAGACTCACTTCTACACTTTCTAACCACTAACTTTGGTTGGTCTTATCTATTATCCATGTTAATCTTTGTTATCTTTGCGATCTTTTTAGCTTTCAGTAAGTATGGAGATATAAGATTGGGGCCAGATGATTCTAAGCCTGAGTATAGCAATGCCTCATGGTTTGCCATGTTATTTGGAGCTGGCATGGGAATAGGACTTGTATTTTGGGGAGTAGCTGAACCTATATCCCATTTTGTGGCTCCTCCTGGATTGGAGCCTGGAAGTGTGGATGCGGCGAACTTTGCTATGAAATCATCTTTTATGCACTGGGGTTTTCATCCATGGGCCAATTATAGTATTATAGGTCTTGCCCTTGCATACTTTCAATTTAGAAAGGGAAAACCAGGTCTTATAAGTAGTATTTTTATACCTTTGCTAGGAGAAGAAAGAGTGAATGGTTCTATTGGTAAATTAATAGATATTCTGGCGGTATTTGCTACAGTAGCAGGGGTAGCTACATCGTTGGGATTAGGTACACTACAGATTAATAGTGGGCTAAACTATCTATTCAATATTCCTGAAACAACTTTAGTACAGGTAGGTATAATTACAATTATCACCATATTATTTATTTGGACTGCAGTAAGCGGTATAGATAAAGGTATTAAAATTCTAGGAGATATAAATCTATATCTAGCTATTATATTGCTAGGACTTGTAATAATATTAGGACCAACATTAAAGATAATAAATAACTTTACCAATGGGTTAGGCAGTTATATAAATGATTTTATAAGGGATAGTTTGAGTATAAATGCTTTTGGAGACAATGGTTGGTTAAATAGTTGGAGAATATTCTATTGGGCATGGTGGATAGCTTGGGCACCTTTTGTGGGCAGCTTTATAGCTCGTATATCTAAAGGAAGAACTATTAGAGAGTTTATTGCAGGAGTTATTTTTGCACCGGCATTAGCATCTATTATATGGTTCTCAGCCTTTGGAACCATGGGATTAAATTTAGCAGATAAAATCGGATTGGAAGGTTTAGCAACGGCTGCCGGGGCTCCTGAAACAGCTTTATTCCAAGTGTTTAATTATTATCCATTAGGCTCTATATTATCGATTGTTACAGTTGTATTATTAGGTACATTTTTTATAACTTCTGC
>JAAYRD010000144.1 GCA_012518955.1 Tissierellia bacterium
AATTTTCCGTTGAAATACTTAAAGACCTAGTTTCTCAAGGATATTCAGGCGATGAACTAGTAAAGCAGTTTGAAATACAAAGTAAAAATATTAAAAAAGCTGTAACCGATATGCTTGAAGAAGCAGATGCCATTGCAGCTGGTGAAAAAAAGGCAGCAAACTTCGATGACATCTTTTGTTCAGAGGACTAATTATGTACGAAATATTATTCAGTCCTGCTGCTGAACTTTTTTTAAAAAACTAAAAGAAAAGCCTTTAAAAAAGGCCTGCAAAACTGCTTTACTAAGATTAAGTGAAAATCCTTATATCGGCCAACCTAAACGTGGTGATTTAGCTGGTATATATGGATTAGATATAAAATATAAGGGTACCAATTATGAAATTGCCTACACCATAAGCGAAGTTAATGGTAAGAAAGTTATTATCCTTCTTGCAGGAACTCGTGAAAACTTTTATGAACAACTAAAGAGATATATTAAATAAATAAAAACCCCTTCTTCCCAAAATTATCTTGGGAGAAGGGATCTTTAAGGGTGTATGATTATGTGGTCTGCCTTTATTAATTTTTAGCCTTCTAC
Source organism: Tissierellia bacterium (assembly GCA_012518955.1). Taxonomy (GTDB): domain Bacteria; phylum Bacillota; class Clostridia; order Tissierellales; family Tepidimicrobiaceae; genus DUNJ01. The sequence continues at coordinate 579 of JAAYRD010000144.1, forward strand.
TATTTCTTCTTGTTCTGAAAATTTAGACAATATTAAGCCTAAAATTAGTCCAACCAATGCAGCTAATATCCATGAGAATCCAATTTCCCATAATGGGAGTTGAGAAAATAGTTTTACTAGTGGGAAATTTTCAAAGCCGGCTGTTTCGATACCAGATACTAGGCTTACTGCTAGGGTACAAAATACGGTTGTCTTATAGATTAAATCACTTCTTATATATTCATCTACTAGATTCAGGATAACTAATGCCACTACAACAGGGTAGATGATAACCAATGTTGGTAAAGAAAAATTAATTATTCCGTCAACCCCTATAATGGAGATTATGCCACTTACTATAATTGATACAATAACAATATGCTGGTATTTAAGTTTATTTTTTGTAACTCTGCTAAAGAAGTCTCCCGTTGCTGAGATAAGTCCTATAGCTGTTGTTAGACAGGCAAAGGCTACTACAAGTCCTAAAGCTACATTTCCATATCCGCCTAGTAGTCGATTTACTATTGTATTTAACAATTCTGTTCGTCCAACCCCTTCAGGAACTATATTGAAGGCTATGGAACCTAGGTATGTCAGTCCACCATATATTAACAAAAGGCCAGTTGCTGCTATTAGTTCAGTATATATGGTGTATCTTGTTAGAGTCTTTTCAGATTTTATGCCTTTTTGACGGAAATTAGAAATTATCATGCCAGCTAAGACCAAAGGTCCTAAAGAATCCATGGTATGATACCCTTCTAGAAAGCCTACACTAAATTGATTAGTCCCTGCCACAGTTGGAGCCTCTGTTGATGCGAATATACCTTTAAATATAATTACCAAAAGTATGATCAATAGAATGGGTGTCATATATGTACCTATTATATCGATAATTGTGGATCTATTTATGGCGAAGTATAAAGTGATGCCAAAAAATATTATGGCAAACAATATTGGACTAAAGTTTGGAAAAAATGGTTGTATAGCTATTTCATAGGTTGTTGCTCCAGTTCTAGGAACTGACATTAAAGGTCCTATGCATAGAATGGCCAAACTCCCTAAAAGAATACTGAACCTATAGCTTATTTTCCCCGCAAACCTCTCTATCTCACCTTGATTTTTAGCCATAGCTATCATGCCAAGACAAGTTAATCCAGGACCAGATAATCCAAAGCCTATCCATGCAGGTATCCAACTTTTACCTGCGTGTAGCCCTATATATGGTGGTAGAACTAAGTTCCCAGCTCCAAAGAATATTGCAAATAGAGCAAATCCTGAGACTATAATATCTTTAACTTTAATGGTCTCTCTATCCACTTATAACCCTCCTTTTAAATTTTTAAGACAAACCGATTCAATTTAGATATGGGAAGTGTTGGTTGTCTGCCAACACTTCCTATTTAATCAATAAAGATTTACTAAGCTTTTACCAGCTTGGGTTCATTTGCTTTAGCTATGGACCATCCACTATTTAAGCTTTTTAGATTAACCTCTAAGAATCTCTCTGGTACAACTTCTCTTATGGTTTCTTCGAAAATATCCTTATCCAGATCCAGTGCTTTCACCAGGGCTCCTACCAAGACTATATTCTGTGCTCTAATATTACCATTTTCTTTAGCGATTTCAGCTGCATCTAATACTACCAACGATTCAACCTTATCATTTAATTCGTCAAACATTTCTTCCCCTGGATATGTTTGACCTCCTACAATGGTGGACATGGGCGGAATTTCAAAATCATTTAGTATCAATGTACCATCCTGGGATAGATAGTCTATATAACGTAGAGCTTCTAATTTTTCAAAGGCTAATAGAATGTCTGCATCACCTTTTTCAATTAAAGGTGTATGAGTCTTTTTACCAAATCTAATTTGAGATGTTACACTGCCACCCCTTTGGGACATGCCGTGTAGTTCGGACATTTTTACATCGTAGCCACTTTTTAATAGGGCATTGGATATTACCTTACCAGCTAATATAATTCCCTGACCTCCAACTCCAGCAATCAATATACTTCGTGTCATTATTATTCACCCACCTTTTCTATTGCTTCAAAATTACATACTTGAGAACATACAGAACAGCCTACACAACTTGCCTCATCTATTATAATATTATCGTCTTCTATTTGAATTGAAGGACAGCCAATTCTTAGACATAATTTACACTGGGTACATTTGTCTTGATTAATGGCATATTGTCCAGAAGGTTTTTGTCCTTTCAGCAGAACACAAGGCCTACGTGCTACTATGACGGCTGGTTCATCTTTCAAATCAATACCTTTTTTAAGAGCAGCTTCTATTTCTTCAAGATCATAGGCGTCTACATTGAATACATTTTTAATTCCTAGGGATCTACATAGACTGTCTATTTGAATCTGTGGAGCATCTCCTCCCTTGGCATTTTTACCTACGGCAAAATTTGGTTGATGACCTGTCATGGCCGTTGTCCTATTGTCCAATATTACAATGGTGGGATTGCTTTCATTATAAACTATATTCATCAAACTTGTTACCCCAGAATGTAGGAATGTAGAATCTCCTATTACCCCTATAACAGGTTTGTCTTGTATATCATTATCTTCATAGACCTTTTTGAAACCATGAGCCATACTAACTCCCGCCCCCATACATACAACACTGTCTAAGGCTGATAAAGGTGGTGCAAGACCTAAGCTATAACACCCAATATCTCCTGTTACAACACCTTTTAATTTGGTTATGGCATGATAAACTCCACGGTGAGGACAGCCTGCACACATTATTGGTGGTCTTATAGGAAGGGAGTCATAGCCTTCATGGGCTTTTTCCTTTGTTTCCCCGGTAATGGCTTCTTTTATGATACTTGGTGTAAGTTCACCTATATCTGGCATTATCTCCTTGCCAGTTACATCAAATCCCATGGCCTTTATCTGGGTTTCAAGATATGGATCTAGTTCTTCTACTACATATACTTTCTCAACTTTTTCACAGAAATCGGATATTAATTTTTCTGGTAGAGGATAGGTCATGGTAAGTTTTAGAATATTTACACTGTCTCCAAAGGCTTCTTTTACATATTGATAACTTACTCCACTGGTGATTATTCCTATATCCTTTGATTTACTCCACTCAATTCGATTGTATTTAAAGTTATTAGTATATTCCTTTAGGCCTTTCATGTTCTCTTCTACTATTAATCTTCTTCTACGAGCATTGGCTGGAACCATACAGTATTTTTGTGGGTCCTTTGTATAGGATTTTAATTTATATTCATTTCTTTCTTCTTTTTCCACTATGCTTCTACTATGAGATATACGGGTAGTTACTCTAAACAATACTGGAGTATCAAATTCTTCACTTATTTCAAAGGCTTTTTTCATAAGTATTTTGGATTCCTGACTATCAGAAGGCTCTAACATAGGTATTTTAGCAAAAGGTGCTAAATTCCTATTATCTTGTTCGTTTTGAGAGCTATGCATTCCTGGGTCATCGGCACTTATTACAACAAGACCTCCATTTACCCCTGTATAGGCAAAGGCCATAAAAGGATCTAGTGCAACATTGACTCCTACATGTTTCATAGATGCTATTGATCTAGCTCCTGCCAGGGAAGCTCCTATGGCTGATTCAAGGGCTACTTTTTCATTAGGTGCCCATTCAGCATATATTTCATCATAGGATGCTAGGTTTTCCAATATTTCCGTAGATGGGGTTCCTGGATAAGCCGATGCAAAGGTAGCACCACTTTCATATGCACCTCTGGCCATACCTTCATTTCCTGTCATAATAACCTTATTTGTTCTTGGCATTCATATCCCCTCCTTTTACTGTTAAACATGCCAAAGCAATTGAAGATAACTTTGAAAACATAGAGTCTGCTCGGGATGACAATACTATGGGTGCTCTTGCACCTGCTATGAGTCCTGCCATATGTCCTTTGGATAAGAAGGTTACGCTTTTTCCTAGGACATTTCCCGTTTCAATATTGGGAACCAAGATTAGATCTGCTTTCCCAGCAACTGGGCTATCTATGCCCTTGGAAATAGCTGCTTCTTTGTCTAATATATTGTCCAATGCTAAGGGACCATCTACCATGGCTCCTTTTATCTGTCCCCGATCTACCATTTTACATATTATGGCTGCATCTATGGTGGAAGGCATATTAGGCGCTACTGCCTCCGATGCAGAAAGTATGGCAACTCGAATATCACCATAACCTAGGGATTTTAAAGTAGATATTCCATTTTTTAAGATATCTACTTTTTGTTCTAAAGATGGTTCTATATTCATGCCTCCATCCGTTACAAAAATTATTCGGTCTAAAGTTGGTGCTTCCAAGGCTGCCACATGGCTTAATAATCTTCCCGTCCTTAGCCCATATTCTTTATTTACCACTGCTCTTAAAAAAGCAGATGTACTTATCATACCTTTCATCAAAACATGAGCTTCATTGCTAGATACAAGTTTTACTGCTTCCTTGGCTGCATTTTCCTTGTCCGTGTCAATGATCTCCATATCCTTCATGGAAAGACCAACCTTCTTCACTTGTCTTTCAATGGCTTTCTTTTCTCCACAAAGATAGGGTTTTACCATTTTTCTCTCGGTAGCTTCCTTTACGGCTAACATTACATATTCATCATCAGCCTGGGCCACACTTAGCTTTGTTGGAGAAAAGTTTTTCATGTTTTCTATTAAACTATTGAAATCTTTGATCATTCCTACTCCCCTCTCAATATTCCTTGGCTATTTCTTCACCTTTTAGTAATCTAATGGCTCCTTCCTGTAATCCGCGCATTTCTGCTTCCCCTGGAACCCTTTCAACATCTGCAATAAAGGATGTTCTATCTTCTATACTCTTAAATACAAAATCTGAATGAGCTATACCTCCTGTAATAAGTATCCTGTCTACATTCCCCTTTAAAACCGTTGCCATCTCTCCAATCCCCTTGGAAATTTGATAGATCATGGCTTCTAGTACCAATTTAGCTTCCCCATCTCCTGATTCTATAAGTTTTTCAACCTCTCTTATATCCTTGGTCTTTAAATAGGAGTAGACTCCACCTTCATTGGTGAGTTTGCGTTTCAATCCATCCCTATTGTATTTCTCACCATCGACAAGATCTATAAGCTGTGGAAAGGGTAATCCTCCAGAGCGTTCTGGGGAGAAAGGTCCTAGGGAATTGGCGCTTTCTACATCTATTAACTTTCCCTTTCTAAGGGCTGCAATGGATATTCCTCCACCTAGATGGGCTACGATGAAATTGAGTTCATCTAGGGATTTGTTCAGTTTATCTGCCCACAAAAAGGAAACTCTCCGTATGTTCAAAGCATGGGATAGGCTTTTCCGTTCAATTCCTTTGAAGCCAGATACCCTTGCAATTGGTATCATCTCATCTACAGATATAGGGTCTATTATGTAAGCAGGGATACCTTTTTCCTTTCCTATTCTATGAGCTATGAAAGCCGCCACATTGGAAGCATGTTCTCCTCCAATAGCATTTCTAAAATCATCTAGCATTCTTTCGTTTATTTTATAAATCCCTGATGCCACTGGCTTTAACATACCTCCTCGAGCCATAATTATGGAAAAATCTGAAAGATCATGGCCACTTATCTCCAGGGATTTTGCTATGGAATTATAGCGAAAATCTTCTTGTTCTATTACCTTTTCAAATTTATTTAAATCCCTATGGTCATGAAGTATATCCTCCCTATAGACTTCATCATCTCCGTGAAAAACGGAGATTTTGGTGCTAGTTGAACCTGGATTGATTGCAAGAATTTTATACTTTTCCATTTTCATCACCTAATTATTAATCCCTTACATATTTTCTTTTGATTTGAGCTATCGTTTCTATACGCTCTTCAGCCAGTCTATTGGCAGCTTCGTATGTAGGAATATCTTTTTCCTTACTTAGATTGAATATGTTTAATAGAATGTCATATATGGTTCTAGTTTTAGCCATAACCCTATCATGATTATTGTCTTGCATTTCTAGTTCATCGGCTACCTGTATTAGTCCTCCAGAGTTTATGACAAAATCAGGAGCATATAGGATTCCCTTTTCATGGAGTAGCTTTCCATGTCTTGGTTCAGCTAATTGATTGTTTGCTGAGCCTGCTATAACCTTGCATTTTAACTTTGATATGGTTTCATCGTTTAGAATTGCTCCAAGAGCACATGGTGTGAAAATATCACATTCTTGTTCATAAATAGCTTCTGGGTCTACTACTTTAACTTGAGGATATTTGTCTGTAAGAGCCACTAAATTTTCTTCAACTACATCACAAACTATTATCTTTGCATCTTCTTTAAGTAGATGTTCAACAACAAAGGTTCCAACCTTTCCTACCCCTTGTACGGCAACCGTTAATCCTTTTAATGTATCGTCACCAAAGGCAGATTTGGCTGCAGCTTTTATACCCATATAAACGCCATAGGCTGTTGGTATTGCTGTATCTCCACTACCTCCATATGCTTCAGGAAGCCCTACTAGATAATCTGATTCTTGGCTAGCGTATACAAAATCTTGACCAGTTGTTCCTACATCTGTACCAGTATAATATCTACCATTTAACATTTGGACAAAGCGACCTAGAGCCCTGAATAAAGTTTCGCTCTTGTCTTTTTTAGGGTCTCCCATTATGACGGTTTTTCCTCCACCAAAATTGGTACCTGCTACTGAACATTTGTAGGTCATGCCTACAGATAATCTAATGGCATCCATTAGAGCTTCTTCTTCTGATTCATAATCCCACATTCTACAACCACCTAATGCTGGGCCTATGGTAGTATCATTGATAGCTATAATGGATTTTAAACCTGTAGCCTTGTCGTAATTGAATACTATCTGTTCTACGTCATGGTCTTCCATTTCCTTAAAAATATCTACCTTCATTGAAAATCCTCCTTTATTTTTTATTTATCCCTCGCCTTATGTAACTTGCAAACCATATGCCAAGTATAAAAAAGGGCTAAATACTCAAGTTTCATAATTTTCAAAAAAATAAAACCATGCAATATTATGCATGGTTTGAATAAAAATGCATGAAGTTTTATGCAAATTAACACTATTCTAAATTTTAAGATAA
>JAAYRD010000145.1 GCA_012518955.1 Tissierellia bacterium
AGCAAAAATAGGTGATAATGAAATAGCACTAGACTATGAACCTATTATCTATAAATCTGGTGTTTATTTAAGTTCAAAGGATTTAGAAAAAATATTAAAGGATAATTATAGATTAGAATTATCAAAGGATAAGATTTTCCTAGAATATATTGGTACTAAAGGAAAAGTTAAAGAAGCCTTTGCTTATGGAAATAACACTGATAGTATTATTTCTATTGGCAATAAAAGAGCTTATGCAGGATCCTATGGGTTTGCTTTAATAACCATAATTTTAGTATTTTTAATATTTAAAAAGGATAGGGAAATATAGACTATTTAGGGGTTTTCATCTCAAATTTTATACTTGACCATCATATATTGAAAATCAGCTTAATCCTATGATATTATAATATCATAGGATTATTTAATATTAGAAAATAAAGAGGTAATATAAATGGAAAAGTTCATAAATGATTTAGCAAATTATGTTTTTTGGTACCCATTTGTAATGTCCTTATTTTGGATTGCTGGCTCAATAATATTTGCTAAAAAGAGAGAAAAATTTATAGAATTAGAAATTGATCAAATTAATTGGCCAATGATTAGTATTTTAATACCTTGTTATAATGAAGAAAATACTATCGAAGAGACTATTGCTTTTATGGAAAAAATAGCTTATACAAATAAAGAAATTATAGCAGTCAATGATGGGAGCAAAGATAAAACTGGAGAAATATTGCATAAATTAGCCAAAAAATATGATAATCTAAAAGTCATAGATTGTAAAGAAAATCGTGGTAAAGCAACTGCTCTTAAACTAGCGACTTTTGCTTCAAAGGCAGAATACCTAATTTGTGTTGATTCAGATGCAGTACTAGATCCTTATGCGGCTCATTATTTAATTTATCATTTTCTGCATAACGGCGAACGATTAGGTGCTGTTACTGGTAATCCTCGGATCCGCAATAGGGATACTTTATTAGCGAAGTTACAAATTGTTGAATATGCATCAATTATTGGTGTCATAAAAAGATCTCAACGTATCTGGGGAAAAATCATGACAGTTTCTGGTGTAGTTGTAGCTTTTAGAAAAAAAGCATTGGTAGACGTAGGATTATGGGATCATGATATGATAACTGAAGATATATCCATTTCTTGGAAGTTACAAGAAAGATTTTGGGATATACGCTATGAACCAAGAGCTTTGTGTTGGATGTTGGTACCTGAAACTATTGGTGGCATTTGGAAGCAAAGGATTCGCTGGGCACAAGGAGGTCAAGAAGTTATCTTACGCCATTGGAAGGTTATACTTGATTGGCGTCATCGTCGCATATGGCCAATTTATTATGAACAATGGGCTAGTCTACTTTGGAATTGCTCTTGGGTTATTGTAACGGTTTATTCCTTTATTATATCTGACACTGTTCAGGAATTATTTATAAGGTTTGCTTTTTCATCTTTTTCCTTGGTTTTTCTATGCCTGATACAATTATTTATATCCCTAATAATCGATAGTAAATATGATAATGTAATTCCATATTTTTTATGGGGATCTTGGTACCCGTTTATTTATTGGATATTAAATGCAATGATTGTAATATTTGCTTTCCCTAGGACAATTAAAAGCAGATTAAAAGGAGGATATGCTACATGGTCAAGTCCAGACAGAGGAATACGCAAAGCCAGTTGAATCAACTGTTTATCATAAAATCAAAAAGAGTTTGGTGGCGTGAAATTATAGTAGGTATATTCACGCTATTAGTGTGGCTTTATTGTTTAACAGTTATATATTTTTTTATCGATGCTACATTTTCCCTAAATCATGAGTATCCACAGTTATTTAAAATAGTTTTTAAAATGACTAATATGGATATTAGAAACTTTTTAAAAATTGGTGGAATTTTGTTTGTCTTAATTTATTTATTGCTTTCTATCTGGAGCTATTATAATCGAAAAAGATATGGTAATTTAACGCGTAGAAAATATCCAGGTTTAACAACAAAAGAAGATTTAATGGAATTAAATATGATAGATGAAATCATCTATGAGGAATTACAAAATAAAAAGGTCATTGTTTTTAAAACAAACCCTATTCAGGATGGAGAGAAGCAATATGAAGCTTATAAATAGATTTTTTAAAATCATTGGTATATCTCTAATAGTAGTATTTATAGCATTAATAATTATTGACAAATCAAAAGCTGAAATTAAGCCAGCTATGAGTTTTCCAGAACCATTAAAACAAGAGGGTTGTCTTGGACTAACCTATCACCGTGTAAGAAATGATCATATTATAACCAAAGTGATAGAAACTTTAACTACTTCTGATGAACTTAGAAACTATTCTGTATATAAAAGTGAGTTTGAGGAGCAGATACAAATTTTATTAGAAAATAATGCAACTTTTGTTACTCCAGCTGAATTAAGAGAATTTAGAGAAAAAGGGAATTATCCGAAAAATTGTGTTTGGATTTCCTTTGATGATGTGGATAAAACGGTTTATGAAAATGCTTTTCCCATCTTAAAGAAATATAAAATTCCTTTTACATTGTTTGTAATAGCAGGACATGTAGGAAATGAAGATTTTAATAATCTATCATTGGCTACTTGGGAACAGATACAAGAAATGGTAGATAGTGGACTTGCAACAGTGAGGTCCCATACCTATGATATGCATTCTCTCAAAGATGATGATCCCATATTTTTTGATCCTATAGAGAAAGATGCCTTTTTAAATGATTTAATCAAAAGCAAAAAAACTATTGAAACTAATCTGGAAGGAGTAGAAATAGTAGATTTTGCTTACCCTTATGGAGAAGGAAAAGATGAACTAGTACCAATTATAGAAAAAGCAGGATTTTTATCAGCTTATATTCTAGCACCACAAGTCATATACGAACAAAATGCACTTTATTGGCAAAATAGGATTTTAGTAGATCGTGTAGTCTTTAAAGAAATTGTAGAACCATGGTTAAAAAATAACCCACCTAGTTAGATATATCTATCTAAGTGGGTTATTTACAGTCTCGTTGGTAAACCTAGAAAAGATTGATCTAACTTATATTTATGCTTAATGTAATTATTGGATTCAGTGGATATGTGCTGACCCCAATTGTTATTTTTATAAAGTATTGATAAAATTTAAAATGATTGCAATATTTCAAGTAGATTTATATAGAGAAGAACTTATTATAAAGCCCCTATTCTAAGCCTCACCATGATGAAATTTTTATAGTACTACCCTATCTTTTTTTATCATCAATTACCTTGTTTTTTAGTTCTAATCTATCCATTATAATCAACTTTTTTGGATGGCTGCATTACTCCTATATGGAGAATATATGTTGATAAATTAAGATAATGTTAAAAA
>JAAYRD010000146.1 GCA_012518955.1 Tissierellia bacterium
ATAGAATTCTCAGAATCTAAAGAAGATCATTTCAAACTTTCAGAATATATATTAGAAATATGTAATGCCAAAGGTTTGAAAAAAAATGAAATTATAAAAAACGCAGATATTTATAGAACTTATGGTTATGAGATTTTAAGTGGAAAAAAACTACCAAGTAGAGACAAACTTCTTCAGATTTGTATCGGAAATGGATTTAGTTTAGAAGAAACTAATAGAAGTCTAACCATAGGTCAGTTAGGTATTTTGTATGCTAAAAATCCCAGGGATTCTATAATAATTTATGCATTAAATAATGATTTAAATCTTATAGATACAAATATTATATTGGCTGAGCATAATTTTAAGCTCTTAGGAACATTTTATAGATAGAAAACTCCTTTCTGAAGTTTGAACTTCGGAAAGGAGTTTTGGTTTTATTTGATTATTAAGTTTTTTGATATTTAACAACAACAATAGACAAAGCTAATTTACCATTAAATCAATACCCAATCTAATAAAATTCTTATTCATCCTTATATTTTATATATTCGCATATTATAGTATCTAACTTTTGACTGATTTCTAATATTTTACCATCATTATATCTATCATTATCATTTAATAGTATATTTAACTCTTCCCTAAGCTTTTCTATATCCTTTTTAATTTTATCCATTATATTCCTCCTAATATTTTCCAATTATCTTGATTATATAGCAAACTTAATGACATAATTTGCTATATAATCAAGTTTTTTAAAAATATTGGGGGATTAAGTCATGAATGTATTGGATGATATTAGGGGAAAAAATCTAATAGGTGATAGGGTTCGTCAAGCACGATGTAAGACTAAACCTAAAATAACCCAGATGGAATTATTGGCGCGTCTAGCTGTCCGTGGAATAGAACTGGAAAAAACCACTATTTCTAAGATAGAGTCCAAGACTAGATCCGTAACTGATATTGAACTCGTTGCAATTGCTGATTCTTTAAATGTAAGTATATTGTGGTTATTAGGTATGGAATAGATGATATTAATTAAATTTTCTTTTAGAAATAAATATTGCAATACCAGATATGGAAATTCTAAATAGAATGGAAAATATAAATTCCATGGAAAAGGGATCCCTAACCGTAATACCAATTAGGGTAGTTGTCACTAGAATAGGCAACGCACCTAGAATAGATGCAGTCATATATTTACTAAAGGATAATTTCATAGAACCCAAGAACATACTTACCATATCCAAGGGCACTATACCAACTATCCTCACTATGAAAGTGGCAACCCATTCATTGTTTTTCATTAAAGTATCCACTTTCTCCAACTTCTTATACCTAATCATCAGCTGTTCCCTAATATTTCCTTCCGACATATAGCCTATCCAATAAGAATAGGCAAAGGATATACTAATTCCCAATATGTTTATCAATATAGCCACAAATGGAGTAAATAATATTCCTGTAACAACATAAATCACCGCAACAGGAAACATTACCGTTAGGGATTTACATAGAAACATTATCAATATAAAAATAGCAGTCATAAACTGATTCTCTGGGGTATAATTGAGGATTTTATCCACTGTCATTCCTCTTCCGTAAATTATGAACAGTATTATCCCTATGATCGCTATAATAATAGGTAATGACTTTTTCACTTTAAATCTCATTCTCCCTTTAATAAAATTAAACTATATTATTCCATAGCTTTTACATACTAGTATATCATATACCATAGTTAGGGATACAAGATCTTTTTAAAATTTCGGAGCTTATAAAGGAAAATCCACCAAGTCGCTATATAATTCATATCAGTCGACTTGGTGGGTGCAGATAATAGATCAGTAGAGATTTTTGAGCTCAATGGGGTACTGGAAATACCAAAGACCTCTTGGAAGGCATAGCCACGATTATGATCGGCACCAGTATAGCTAGTAGCATAATTTAATCCATGAGCCTTCAATCCTCTTACATCATAAGCTGGCAATTCAAGCCCCTTTACTTCCATAGCAT
>JAAYRD010000147.1 GCA_012518955.1 Tissierellia bacterium
ATAATATACATAAGAATATAAGAGTTGAAAAAATATAAATGGACAAGGTGGTGATTATTATGAAATTTGGTTTTAGAAAGCCGAGTGTGAAAAAAAGAATATCTGCAAGAACAAGTTTAAAAAGACAAATGGTTCATAGAGGAGGATTCAAAATGCCCAGAGGCTATGGGTGGGTTAGAAATCCTAAAAAGTATGCTTACAATAAAGTTTATAATAGAACAACTTTTGATATATTTAAATTTTTGAAAAAATTGTTTAAATAATTGGCGAAGTTAATTATAGGGCCACAGCTAGCTTCCTAGGCCTTAACAATCAATATGTTTAGTTCGGGAAACTTTAATTTTTTCAAAATTATTTCATATAAATCTTATCCTGTTATAAATCAATATTATAAGGATGAAAATAAACTTACATAAACGGTGATAGTCAGAATAAAGGAGGAAACTATCATGTCAGAGATTGTAGTCGTAGGCAGTTTAAATATGGATACGGTAGTATCGGTACCATATATACCTAAAATAGGCGAAACCATATTAGCTACAGATGTAAATTACTATGGTGGAGGAAAAGGTGCTAACCAAGCTATAGCCGTAGCTAGATTAGGAAGTAGTGTTTCTATGATTGGCAAAGTAGGGAAAGATAAAAATGGGCGAGCTTTGTTAGATTCATTAACAAAAGAAGGAGTTGATACTACTAGTATTGAAGTTTCAGAAAATATCACTGGAACTGCTTTTATAAATGTTAGCTCAAAAGGAGAAAATAATATCGTTGTATATCCTGGAGCTAATAAAGATTTAGACATAGCACAGATAGAAAGGCATAGAAAGGTAATAGAAAATAGTAGTGTTTGTGTTTTGCAACTTGAGATACCTTATGAAGTTGTGAAACACGTGATAAATATTTGCTATGAAAAAGATGTAAAAGTAATATTTAATCCAGCACCAGCTACAAGTGGGATTGAAGATGAACTGATTAGAAAAACTTATATCCTAATTCCTAATGAAACAGAGTTAAATATCTTATCTGGTACTCATAATGATTCCTCAGAAACCTTAGAAGATGTTGCTAAAAAAGTTTATAACAAGGGTTGCGAAAATCTTATTGTTACTTTGGGTGAGAAAGGGGGACTATATTTACAAAATAAAGAAATAGAGTACTTTAAAAGTAAAAAGGTAGATTCCATAGATACAACAGCGGCAGGAGATTCCTTTGTAGGAGCTATGGCTGCATCAATAGTCGAAGGAAAAACTATTCCAGAATCTATTGAATTTGCTACCTTTGCAGCAGCTTTAACTGTAACAAAACCAGGGGCTCAATATTCTTTACCCACTAAAAGAGAGGTAGATGAATTTATAAAACTTAAACAATAAAATTATTAGGAATTTGGAATAGATTATTTTAATTTGATATACCGGGATTGTTTTACTAAACCTAAAACTTATGATATGTTTATAATGAAAAGTAGATGAAATTCAGAAAGCAAAGGAGTAGAGAGGAGAATAGTTTTGACAGGAATAAGCAAATTTATAGATCATACCATATTAAGTCCAAATGCGGTAGAATCAGATATAACTAAAGTGTGTGAAGAGGCAAAAAAATATAATTTTAAATCAGTATGTGTTAACTCTAGCTATGTTAAATATGTAAAGGAAGCTCTTGCTGGAAGTGATGTATTAACATGTTCCGTAGTAGGCTTTCCATTGGGAGCTATGCCAACTGAGGTTAAGGCATACGAGACTAGTTTAGCGGTAAAAAATGGTGCAGATGAAATCGATATGGTCATCAATATTGGTGCATTAAAAGATAAAAAATATGATTATGTGTTGGAAGATATAAAGGGTGTAGTAGAGGCAGCACAAGGAAAGACTGTTAAGGTCATTATAGAAACTTGTCTTTTAAATGATGAAGAAAAGGTAAAAGCTTGTGAATTATCGGTGAAATCAGGTGCTCACTATGTGAAGACTTCTACCGGATTCTCAACAGGTGGAGCGGTATTAGAAGATGTAAAGTTGATGAGAGAAACTGTAGGAAAGGACATGGGAGTTAAAGCATCTGGCGGAATAAGAAACTATGAATCTGCTATGGAAATGATCAATGCAGGTGCATCAAGAATTGGTGCTAGTTCTAGCGTGGCTATAGTTGAAGAAGAAATAAAGAAGAATAAAGCATAACAAACTGAAAATTTAAGTTTTAATAAAGAGAACCTTTTTGGTCTAATGGAATTATTGATAAAACCATATGCCAAAAAGGTTCTTTCTATTCATCATTAACCTCATTGTCAAAAGCAGATACTAGTATAACAGCCATAATTATCAATGCAACCCCTATAGCGGTTTTAATTCCAAAAGGTTCATTCAGTATCAAGACACTCAAAATAATACTGGTTATAGGTTCGAAGGTGCTTAGAATTGATGTGTCCTGAGATCCAATAGTTTTAATTCCTATTTGATAAAGGCTCACACCTCCTAATCCTGCTAATAAAGATACAATTACTGACATTATCCATCCTAAAGGTTTCATATTTATTATAAGGGATTTGGTTACAATACTGAAGATAAAGATCATTATTGATGATACTAAGCACAAATAAAATGTTAATTTAAATGTGCTCATTTCTTTTAATTCACTTTTATCTACATATACAGTATAAAATGCATATGCAATGCCTGATGCAAAGGCTAAGGCAATTCCTGTAAAGTTAATTTGACCATCTCCATCATAAAATGCCATAATACCTAAAATACAAAGAATAACGCTAGCTATTTTAATTAGACTTGGTTTTTCTTTAAAAAATATTATGCACCCAAGTATGACGAATATAGGATATGTAAAGTGTATTGTTGTTGCCATACCAGAAGGTATGTAACTATAGGATGTAAAAAGGAGTAACCCATTTGCAGCATATCCAAATGCACTCACTATAATAATATTTCTTAGCTCTTTTTTTGTAATCTTCAAGGTTTCATTTTCATCTCTTTTAATTAAAATATATAATATCGGAAGTACAAATAAAAACCTATAAAAGACTAGACTTATAGCATTACAACCTTGATTATAAATGATTTTTGCCATTAAAGGCAGACTACCGAAAATAGTAGCCGATATTATAACTGCTAGAACTCCCTTTCGTTTAGTTGTCATATTCATCCCCCTTTTTATATCAATTATATAGTATCCCTTAAATTAAGGGAGGATAATTTTAATAAAAAGATCTGAAAACTCATTGACAACTACAAACTGTACTGATAACATAAACATAACACAGGTACAGTTTTAGAATGTACCAATACACATGTTATAAAAGTCATATGGGGGGATAATATATTATGAAAAAACCATTGATAATGACACCTGGACCAACAGAGGTTCATGAAGAGGTAAGACGGGCAATGGCTAAGGATATTACAAATCCAGATTTGGATCCGAATTTTTTTGAGTATTATAAGGAAACTTGTGAAAAGTTAAAGAAACTTTTAAAAACGAAAGAAGATGTACTTATATTAGATGGCGAAGGTATATTGGGATTAGAAGCTGCCTGTGCTTCAATTATTGAGCCAGGTGATAGAATGCTTTGTATAGATAATGGTATATTTGGAAAAGGGTTCGGAGATTTTGGTAAAATATATGGGGCTCAGGTAGTGTATTTTAAAGGAGATTATAGAAAGGGTATAGACATTAAGGAGCTAGAGAGTTTTTTAGAAAAGGATCATGACTTTAAACTGGCAACTCTAGTTCATTGTGAAACGCCATCAGGCATAACCAATCCCATAGACAAAATATGTCCTTTGCTTAGAAGGTATGGAATAATTTCTGTGGTAGATTCGGTTTCGGCTATTGGTGGAGAGCCAATAGAGGTGGATAAATGGCAAATAGATATAGCTTTAGGAGGTAGTCAAAAATGCATATCTGCGCCTCCTGGATTAACATTTCTAAGTATTAGTGAAATAGCTTGGGACGCTATTCTTAATAGAAGGGCTCCAATAGCATCATTTTATTGTAATTTGGCAGTATGGAAAAATTGGTATCAGGAAAAATGGTTTCCCTACACTCAGCCTATAAGCAATATTTATGGTTTAAATTGTGCAATAGATAGAATTTTAGAAGAAGATAACCATATAGAAAGGCATAAAAAAATTGCTCAGGGAGTAAGGGATGCTATAATTAAATCGGGTCTAGAGCTCTATCCTATAAATGGGCATTCTAATACGGTCACTACAATATTGGTTCCAGGAGGGGTAACCTTTGATGAAATAAACAATCATATGATAGAAGAATATAATATAATGATAGCAGGGGCTTTTGACTATTTAAAGGATAAGGTTATAAGAATAGGTCATATGGGTGAGAATTGTTATGAAGAAAAAATATATATTACCCTTAAGGCATTGGATAAGACTTTGAAGGAATATGGGATAAAGATTGATGGAAGTCTCCATAAACACTTTGTAAATACTCAACAATAATATAGGCAATTGTTTTTTAACATTAAAAACCATGATTAAGAAAATTACTTAATCATGGTTTTTAAATTGTATTAAATTTACAGCATAGATGAAAGAACATGGACCTTAGACACAATGCCTTTTAAGCCATTATCTTCATCAACTACGGCTATGGGAAATGGAGTTTCAGTTGCCATAGATATAATATCCGTTAATAGAGTATCTGGGGATGTTTTATTTATATCCCTTATCAATATATCGGATATAGTCAATCCTTCTTTCCTAGCTTGGATAGCATCATCAATAGTAATTACACCTTGCAATTTCATCTTTTCTCCTACTACATAGGCACTAGATACTCCATTGGATTTCATAGTATTGATTGCATAATTAAGATTATCTCTTAATCTAACTATGCTATTTGGTCTAATCATTACATTTCTAACACTTATTACTTGAGTTTTATCTGCACTATCTATAAATTGTTTTACATAGTCAGTTGCAGGATGTTCACTCATTTCTTCTGGGGTTGCCACTTGAATAATTTCTCCATCTTTCATAATAGCCACTCTATCTCCTAGTTTAAAAGCTTCATCGATATCGTGAGTTATAAATATTATGGTTTTATTTAGTTTTCTTTGAATCGTTAATAATTCAAATTGCATATCCTTTCTAACCAAGGGGTCTAGGGCTGAAAAAGGCTCATCCATTAGAAGTATTTCTGGATCATTTGCTAAGGCTCTTGCTATGCCTACTCTTTGCTTCATACCACCTGAAAGACTAGAGATAGGTTCATTCTCATGGCCATCTAAACCTACCATAGAAATCATTTCCTTAGCTTTGGTACGCCGTTCTTCCTTAGGCATTCCCTTTACTTCTAAGCCGTATTCTACATTTCCTATTACATCCCTGTGGGACATGAGTCCAAATTGTTGGAAGACCATGGATATTTTATTTCTTCTATAATCATTTAATTGTTCTTTATTAAATTTACTTATATCCTTACCTTGAAAATATATTTGTCCTGATGTTGGTTTATTTAGCATATTAAAACATCTTACCAATGTGGATTTACCTGAGCCAGATAGACCTATTATTACAAAAACTTCTCCTTCTTTTATATCCAAGGTTGCATCCCAAAGGGCTATTGTGACACCTGTTTTTTCATATATCGTGTCTTTATCAGCCCCTGATTGCTTTAATTTTATAGCTTTGTTCTTTTCTGAACCATAAAGTTTTGATACATTTCTTACGCTTAATAAGTTATTATTTTCCATCAGATCTCACCTCACTACGTTGAACAAAACCTTGGGTGATCCTATCAAGAATAACCGCTATTATTACTACAGCAGTACCAGATACCAATCCTCTACCAATTTCTACTCGATTAACTCCTATTAATACTTCCATACCTAAACCTGTAGCACCGATCATGGAGGTAGTTACGACCATTCCAATAGCCATCATAAGGGTTTGGTTTACTCCTGCCATTATTGTAGGCAAGGCCTGGGGTATCTGGACCTTTACCAGAGATTGTAGTTTAGTTGAGCCAAAGGCCAAGGAAGCTTCTATAACTTCCCTATCTATTTGTCTTATTCCATGATTTGTAAGTCTTATAATGGGAACTATGGCGTATATGGTGGTTGCTATTACTGCTGGTGGCTTACCTAATCCAAAAAACAACAATGCTGGTATCAAATAAACAAACACTGGCATAGTTTGCATGGTATCCAATATAGGTCGTACTATTCTATCAGCCCTATCACTAGTAGATATTAGGATTCCCAATGGAAATCCTAATAATAGTGAAATAATTACTGATGCTATGACTATGGATAGTGTTTCATTCATTAAATCCCATAATCCTACTGCGCCTATGAGAAACAATGAAGCTCCGTATAATATTCCTGTACTAATTTTTTTAGACAATTTCCAGCCTGCTATAAACACTAATAGGATAAGCACAAACCAAGGAATAAAGTCTAAAATATTATAGATAGAATTAACAAACCCATTTAAAGCCGATCTGATTACATTGAAAAAACTATCATATTTGGTGCTAAATCCTCTTACAGCATCATCAATGGCTCCAAGGTCAATAGGGATTTTAAAAGGAAAGTCGTATAACCAATCAGTATTCATAAAAATCCCCCCTATTTATTTAAATAATTCTTCATAGTTTCAGCATCTTCTGATTCTAACCATTCATCCAATAGCTCTTCATTTTCCCTCAAGAACCATTTAGCTGTTTCAATATAGTCGTCTCCTGTTTCTTGCATATGGGCTAAAGCTTCAGAAGTTAGCTGACTAGATGTTTTGTAATTGCTTAGGAATTCAAGTATTTCCGGATTATCCTCTGCAAAATCGTTGCTTGTAGCGACAGTTACCTTAACTGCTGGTAATTCGGTTTCTCCTTCAGTATAGGTTTCCTCATCAAAAGGCTCGTCCTCCAATAGAACCATGTCATACATACCTAATAACCATGTAGGTTCCCAATAGTATGCAGCTATAGGCTCACCTTTATCGTAAGCCGATGTTATAGCAGTTGCTAGCGCAGCATCAGAACCTGGCCTAAAATATATAAAATTATCATCTAAACCATAATGTAAATATTTCTTGTGCAATATCTCATCTACTTCCCATCCTGGAATCGCACCATACATTCTACCCATACCTTCATTTTCATCATCTGGAAATACTTCAGGATAGTCCTTTAGATCCCATACATACTTTAAATCTGGTGCTAAAGGCTTAATACCTCTTTCAGTATCTCCCTCGATTACATATCTAGGGACATAAACACCCTGATAGTTATCATCGAAGTTTATACTAAGCTCCTTTAATTTACCTTCAGCTAAATCATCACCATATGTGGCTAAGTTATCAGTCCAAACTTCCATATGAACATCTATTTCCCCTTTTAGCAGTCCCTCGTGTAATACAGTGGTAGAACCAGGAACCTCTCTCCATGAATACCCATATATTTCCTCTGCTATTATACCAGCCACTGCATTATGGAATTTAATACTATCCCACCCCGCATCTGCAAAAGCAATTTCCTTATTTCCAGATGTCCCTCCGGAACATCCAACCATTGTCAAAGCAATTAAAGAAAACAACAATACTACACTTGTTATCTTTTTCATTTCTTTACACCTTCCTTTAATATTTAGTATTTTTACTTAATGAATGCATTTAGCAATTGTAAAATTACATTATATTAAAGAGAGAAACACATTTTTCATACTAAAAATACAAACAAAAAAACTATGGAGCACCATAGCCTAATAATTAGCACAACATGACTCCCTTTAAACGCCTACGAGGTTAGCTGTCGGGTTAGAGCAAAAGGGAAGCTCTTCAAAACATGATTCACCCCAAAAGTTGGTTCCCCCGCTTCTTAAAAAAGAATTAAGCGATGCAATTCACCATATGAATGTTGCTATATTATATAAGTATAGCATAATATTTGAGCCCTTGCAAATGTGTGAGCTCAGCCATTTTGAAAATAGACTACTTTAAAATTGTTAGAAAAGTTATGATTTCAGTATCTATAGCATTATAAAAAATTAGAAAGATTGTAATTTCCAAGGAATTTCGAAAGAAAGACATACTGTGTTTAGATTAATTTCAATATATATTTACGGAAAAATCCTTAAATTACCTGGTATGAAGCAATAGGTTAAGCGAAAAATACTTATGAGGTGATAAAATGAAGAATAAACAAAAAAACAAGGAACTGGATAAGAATTTTTTTAAAGCAATGAATTACGAAATAGCTGCTGAGCATGGAATAATTGACAATGAGGATATGAAAAAGAACAGAAAACTGAATAGTAAAAATAAAAAAAATCAAAAGAAAAACAAGAAATAAAAGCAGCTCTAGTCTTATGAATTATAGTAAGACTAGAGCTGCTTTTTAAATCTATGAATTTGAACCCATAAGAATTATTTCAAAGCTATGAAGATATTAGATTATTTTACTATTTTAAATTCTTTGACCCATAGCTTGAAATATTAAGATAGACTCGCATAAAAGTTTCTTGAGTAGCGTCTTTAGCTAATTCTTTATTTTTAGTAATGGCTGTAGCGGTACGAAGGGCTTTATGAATATGAATATCGTACAATTCTTTAAAGCTTTCCTTATTCCCATTTATGATATTTTGTATAATTTCCTTATTCATTGAACTTGTCATATCCTATCTAAATCCTATTTTTTTACCCTTTCATATATATATACCTGGAAAATAAGATAAAAGTTTTATAAAGGCATAAATATT
This sequence comes from Tissierellia bacterium, assembly GCA_012518955.1. GTDB lineage: Bacteria > Bacillota > Clostridia > Tissierellales > Tepidimicrobiaceae > DUNJ01. Next base: position 8,723 of record JAAYRD010000147.1, read on the forward strand.
TTTTAACTATAAAAAATAAAAGGATATGACAAATTAAATCGTCATATCCTTTAATACAAAAATATTCTATTATTTTACTAATTGGCCCAGTTTATAAACGCTATTGATATTGAATAGGGTATCTAGATTATCTAATGGACTCTCGTCTAATACTAAGAAATCTGCAAATTTTCCTTCTTCCAATGTCCCGTACTCTTCGTCAATTCCTAATAGTTCTGCCGAGGTCTTCGTGGATGAGACTAAGGATTCCATAGGCGTCATACCACAATCCACCATCAGTTTTAATTCATAGGGTGCTCCATCATGTAGGTTGAAAGGTGTACCTGCATCTGTACCCATAGCTATTTTAACTCCAGCTTCATAGGCTTTTCTAAAGCTTTCCATATGACTTCCCATAACCATTTCAGACTTATCTACAGCATCCTTAGGTATACCAGCTTCTACACCATTTTCAACTATAAAATATGGAGCAACTAGAGTAGGTACTAGATATACTCCTTTTTCAACCATTAGCTGGATTACTTCGTCATCAAGGAAAATGCCATGTTCTATAGAATCAATTCCAGCTAATATAGCATTTTTAATACCTTCAGTCCCTTGAGCGTGACTGGCAGTTTTCTTACCTGCCTTATGAGCTTCTATTATTGCTGATTCCATTTCTTCTTTAGAAAGTTGAGGTGAACCAGGCTCTACTCCCTGGGTCATAACACCTCCTGTAGCCATTATCTTTATTAGATCTGCTCCTTCTTTAAGTTGTTCCCTTGCCGCTTTTCTTGTTTCGTCTACTCCATCTGCTTCTCTACCCATAGGCCATCCGTGACCACCAGTCATGGTGACAACTTTTGAAGCGGCTAGAAATTCAGGACCTTCTATAAGGCCTTCCTTTACAGCATCTCTTAATGCTAAATCTACTCCACCAGGTGCACCCAAATCACGGAAATAAGTAGTACCAGATAATAGATGTTTTCTTAGGTTAGCAGCTCCTCTTAGGGCAGTTTTAGCTAGAGATTCTGACATTAATAAACTAAAAGGATCTCCCACTGGTTCCATGGTAATGTGAACATGGGAATTGATCAGACCTGGCATGACTACTTTATCATCTAAATCCACTATATTTATATCTTCGGCTGAGGGTAAATCATCCCCTTGGCCTATTTTAGTAATTTTTTTTCCTTCCACTAGGAACCAAGCGTTAGAAACTGGTTCCTTCCCAGTGCCATCGATCATTGTAAATCCTTTGTATAAAGTTTTATTAGACATAACAATTCCTCCTTTTTATACTAAATAATTTTCAAAGTTTTAAACTACATAAGATTTACCATAACTCCTGCCAATACGACTGATGAAATAGTAACGGTTATAAATCCCGAAACCAACATTTTAGGTAATATTTCACCTAGGATTGCATCTTTTTCTTCTTCGGTTTCTCCTACTGCATTGGCTACTTCATTTGAAATAATAAAAGTTCCTGGGAAACCAAATAGAGCAGATACCCCAATGGAAATAGCCATTTCTTTGGAATACCCAAGCAACTTGCCGATTATGGAACATGTTATAGCAATTCCTATAAGACCCAAAATCAAACTACCTACCAAAGGCCATAGTAAAGTAGCAAGCATTTCAGGAGTGGCTTGTGTAAGATTGGCAAATATAATTGCCATAAGACTTACCATAGCAAGCCCAAATGCATTTGCTTTTGTCATTATATCTTCTTCAAGAAAACCCAACTCTCTTCCTACAACGCCAACAATTAAGCACATTACATAGGGATTTATTATATCGTTGATTAAATGTGCTAATTGAAAACCTATTACAGCAACTATTCCTAATTTAGCCAATAGGATATAAGGGGTTTGAAGATGCTTTGGTAAAGGTGGTATTGGTTTTGGTTTCTCTCCTAGATTTTTAGTAGCAGTTGCACTTACTTCCTCAGCAGTTTGAGAACTTACAGAATCTTTATTTTTTCTATAGTTATCACGCAATCTTCTAGCTTCCTTACTTAACAATATAGAAGCTACGGGATAACCAAAGAAACCTTGAATTACTACTATTAATGTTGCAAAAACTGCTATGGATTCAAGTCCCTTTGCCTTAGCAGCTTCACCCATCATTATAGCTGCTACAACTCCTCCGGAAATTGGTGGGGCTGCTGCTATTGCGTATTCCTTTCCTAATAGAGGAGCCCCAACTATGAATAGAAACAAACCTATTCCCACAACTGCTCCCACTGCAATTACAACTGTTTTCCATTGATCTTTAAGATCTTTGAAACTCATGAGCGTTCCCATATGAGTAATTAAATAAGCTATCATTATTCCGCCGATACTTAGTAATGCAGCATCATCAAAAATTGTAGTAGGTAGACCTACCCAGAATCCAATTAAGAGAATAACAGATGATACGAATAGCATCGAAAATATAGATTTGGTCTTTGCTGAGACTAGGTCTCCAATGGCAAAAATCACACATAGTACTGTTAAAGCTAATAAATTGTCCATTATACAATCCTCCTTATAAAATAAATTAGAATAAAAAAACCTCATCTCTAAAGCATAAAGTTGTGCTCTAGAGACGAGGAATATCCCGTGGTACCACTCTAGTTTACAATTTGTTTTAACAAATTGCCTCTTCAGGTCGAAGTATAGATATCTTGAACCCTAGCCATATAACGGTGGCAGAATCTAGTTAGATTAGATTCCCGGCCTCATTTACTCCAAATATGTTTCAATTCGGCAGTTCAGGAGTGATTATTATATACTCTATTAATGCCTTGTCTCACTAATTTAGGCTCCCTGTGATTAATATGTAAGTATTTTTGTCTCCATCAATACTTTTACTATATTGAAAATATTAGAAATAAGTATACTACCAAAAATCTTCTTTGTCAATGATTTTTATCATAATAAAGTGATAAAGTGGTCCTAAGTATATCTAAGTGGAAAAATTACTTAAAAAGAAGGGATTGTTTTTACAAAAATATGCAAGAACAAATAAAAAAACTTGCAAAAAACTATTGCTATCTATTAACCTTTGTGTTAGAATTACTTAAAATATTGTTTTCTATGTTCCAATAGCCATGTAATAAGCTAGCAAAGCACATAGTATAGGACTATGAACTGGGGTGTAAGCTAAAGCTTGGAATGGATTTTATTAAAAGATATGTGATGTTTTAAAGGGAATACACTAGAGATTTATAACATATAAATAACCTATATATGAAACTTATATTCACCAAACTTGCAAATCGTAGAAAACAAAAATATTTAGGGGGAAAGAATATGAATTATAATGGGATCGATACTTTAAGACCAAATCTTTTTAAGGATGTATTTCCTTATTCGGAAATTCCAAAGATTAAGTTTAATAATATTCAACTGCCAATGGAAATTCCAGAGAAGATATGGATTACAGATACAACATTTAGGGATGGTCAACAATCCATGTCACCTATGACAGTTGACCAAATAGTGAAAATATATGACTATCTTCATCGTTTGGATAATGGTTCTGGAGTTATAAGGCAGACAGAGTTTTTCTTGTATTCTCCTAAGGATAGAGAAGCTGTAGAAAAATGTATGGATAAGGGATATGAGTTCCCTCAAATAACTTCTTGGATTAGGGCTCATAAAGAAGATTTTAAGTTGGTTAAACAAATGAAGATTAAGGAAACGGGAATCCTTATGTCTTGTTCTGACTATCATATATTTCATAAATTGAAAATGAATAGAAAAGAAGCTATGAATACTTATTTATCTATAGCAGAATCTGCCCTGGATAGTGGAATCATACCTAGATGTCATTTTGAAGATATAACAAGAGCAGATTTCTTTGGATTTGTTGCGCCATTGGCAAAGAACCTGATGAAACTATCCGATAAATACAATTTACCTGTTAAGATAAGGGCTTGTGATACCTTAGGGTTAGGAGTTTCATACATGGGGGTAGAATTGCCTAGATCTATACCTGCTATCATTCATGGATTAAGATATTATTGTAATGTACCTTCAGAAAACATTGAATGGCACGGACACAATGATTTCAATGCAGTTGTTACCAATTCTACAACTACCTGGTTATATGGAGGATCTTCTGTAAACACAACCTTGTTTGGAATTGGTGAAAGAACTGGAAACTGTCCATTAGAAAGTATGTTGTTTGAATATGCACAAATCAAGGGAACTACTGAAGGAATGAACCTTAAGATTATTTCAGAGATAGCGGATTATTTTGAAAAAGAATTGGGTTATTCAATACCAGCTCGCACTCCCTTTGTAGGTAGTGAATTTAATGTTACTAGAGCAGGAATCCATGCAGATGGATTGTTGAAAGATAAGGAGATATACAATAGTTTTGATACAGAAAAGATTCTAGGAAGTCCACCTATTGTAGCTGTAAATCCATATTCTGGATTAGCTGGTATAGCTGCATGGATAAATGGCTATTTTAAGCTAGATGGTTCCAATAAAATAGATAAAAATGATGGAAGAATACTTCCAATTAAAAAATGGGTAGATGAAGAGTATGCAAATGGTAGAACCTCAAAGATTAGAAATGATGAACTTAAGGATCTAGTATTTAGATATATTCCAAATATATTAGGAAATGAAGAAACAAAGGCTATTTAAAATTGGGATGGAGGTATAATATGAAATTAACAATAACGGAAAAAATAATAAAAGATCACATAGTCACTGGAGAGTTAAAAAAGGGAACAGAAATAGGTCTAAGGATTGACCAGACTCTAACTCAGGACTCAACAGGCACTATGGCATATCTTCAATTTGAAGCTATGGGAATAGATAAGGTTAAAACAAAGAAATCTGTGGCCTATATTGATCATAATATGTTGCAAGCAGGTCCAGAAAATGCGGATGATCATCTATATATACAAACGGTGGCTAAAAAACACGGAATATACTTTTCAAGACCAGGTAATGGAATATGTCACCAGGTTCATTTAGAGAGATTTGGAGTTCCAGGAGATACCCTCCTTGGTTCTGATAGTCATACCCCAACTTGTGGAGGTATAGGGATGTTGGCTATAGGTGCAGGAGGATTGGATGTGGCTGTAGCTATGGCAGGTGGAGAGTATTTTATAACCATGCCTTATATAGTAAAGGTAGAATTGAGAGGAAAATTAAATCCAGGGGTAGCGGCTAAAGATATAATCCTTGAGGTTTTGAATAGAGCCGGAGTTAAGGGTGGCTTGAATAAGGTATTTGAATACTCAGGGGATGGGATCAAATATTTATCTGTACCTGAAAGGGCTACCATAACCAATATGGGAGCAGAATTAGGGGCTACTACTTCCATATTTCCTTCTGATGATATAACTTATCAATTCTTAAAAGCTCAAAAAAGAGAAGAAGATTATAATGAGCTAATAGCCGATGAAGGTGCAGTTTACGATGAGGAGATAGTAATAGATCTTGAAAAGTTGGAGCCTATGGTGGCTTGTCCTCATAGCCCTGATAATGTAGTACCTGTATCTACCTTGAATGATATTAAGGTTAATCAGGTAGCAATAGGAAGCTGTACTAATTCATCTTATATGGATCTAATGAAGGTTGCTGAAATCTTAGATGGGAAAACCGTAGCAGAGGATATTTCATTGGTTATATCTCCAGGTTCAAAACAAGTGTTAAATATGCTTGCGGAAAATGGAGCATTATCCAAACTTATTGCAGCTGGAGCCAGAATATTGGAGTGCGGATGTGGACCTTGTATTGGTATGGGCCAGGCACCTAGTACAGATGGGGTTTCACTAAGAACCTTCAATAGAAACTTCAAAGGCAGATCTGGAACTACTTCTGCTGATGTATATCTGGTAAGTCCAGAGGTGGCTGCCGTTTCTGCCATAACAGGATATATTACAAATCCTATAGATCATATAACTAGTTTTAACATAGAGGTTCCCAAGGAATTTAAGATAAATGATAATTTGATAGTAGCTCCAATTAAGGATGGTAGTGATATCGATATAATTAGAGGGCCCAATATTCAACCTTTTCCAAAATCAGATGCTTTAGGAGAGGAAGTAATGGGTAAAGTTCTTATAAAAGTAGGGGACGATATAACTACGGATCATATAATGCCTTCCAATGCTAAGCTTTTACCTTATAGATCCAATATCCCCTATTTAGCAGATTATTGTTTTGTACCATGTGATCCAGAGTTTCCTAAGAGGGCAAAAGAAAATGGTGGAGGAATTATTATTGGAGGATTCAATTATGGGCAGGGTTCAAGTCGTGAACATGCGGCTTTGGCTCCATTATATTTAGGGATTAGGGTGGTTATAGCTAAATCCTTTGCAAGGATACACAAACAAAACTTAATAAATAATGGGATACTTCCTTTGGTATTTGAAAATGAGAGAGACTTCGATTGTATAGATCTGTTAGACGAATTAGTTGTAGAGAAAGCTTCACATCAGATTGAAGGAAATAAAGTAACTATAAAGAATAGAACTAAAAAAGAAGAATATAGTTTACTATTAGATATAACGGAAAGGCAAAGAGATATGCTAGTAGCAGGTGGTCTTTTGAATTTAATGAAATCCTAGCATACTATTTTTGAAAGGAGAATACTTATGACATATAATATAACACTGCTTCCGGGGGATGGCATAGGTCCGGAAGTAATAACTTCAGCAAGAAAGGTCATTGAAGCTACTGGTGTTTCTATAAATTGGGAAATTGTAGAAGCTGGAAATGATGCTATAAAAAAGCATGGTACACCCCTTCCTGAATTTGTTATAGATAGTATAAGGAATAATAAGATAGCGCTAAAAGGTCCTATAACTACTCCTGTAGGCAAAGGGTTCAAAAGTGTAAATGTAAGGTTGAGACAAGAATTGAATCTATTTGCTAATGTTAGACCTATAAAATCCTTTGAAGGAATTGATAGTATACATCAGAATGTGGACTTTGTAATAGTAAGGGAAAATACCGAGGATCTATATGCTGGCATAGAACATATGGTAGGAGAGGATGCCGCTGAAAGCATAAAGATTATAACTAGAAAAGCAAGTGAAAGGATATGTAAATTTGCTTTTGAGCTGGCAAAGTCACAAGGTAGAAAAAAGGTTACCTTAGTTCATAAAGCCAATATAATGAAGCTTTCCGATGGACTGTTTTTAGAATCTGGGAAAAAGTGTGCAAAATCATATGAGGATATACAATTTGAAGATATAATAGTTGATGCAATGAGTATGAAATTGGTTCAATTTCCTCAAGATTATGATATAATAGTAGCACCAAATTTATATGGGGATATATTATCTGATTTATCCGCAGGACTTATAGGAGGTTTAGGATTAGCAGCCGGAGCTAATATAGGCCATGATATTGCTGTATTTGAACCAATTCATGGGTCTGCATTGGATATATCAGGGAAAGATATGGCCAATCCTACATCTGCAATATTATCAGGTGTAATGATGTTAAAACATATTGGGGAATATGGTTCTGCAATGAAGATAGAGGATGCATTGGCTAAAGTGTTTAGGGACAAAAGATATAGGACCATAGATTTGGGTGGAGACCTTGGAACCAAGGAGTTTACACAGAAGATTATTGATACAATGTAAAGTAAACTTTATTAGATTGGGGGTAGTTTAATAAATGGTTAAAAAGTTTAGGAAAATCCTAGTGGCGAATAGGGGAGAAATAGCAATAAGAATATTTAGAGCTTGTAGTGAATTAGGAATAAGATCTATAGCTATATATTCTAACGAGGATAAAAATTCTCTCTTTAGAACAAAGGCTGATGAATCCTATTTAATAGGACAGAACAAAGGGCCCATAGATGCCTATTTAAACATTGACGAAATCATTAATCTTGCATTGAAAAAAGGTGTGGATGCCATACATCCAGGATATGGTTTTTTATCTGAAAACCCGGAGTTTGCAAAGAAATGTCATGAGGTTGGGATTGAATTCATAGGTCCAACATATGAAATGATGGAGCAGTTGGGAGATAAGGTAAAATCCAAAAAAGTAGCCAATAGCGTTGGGGTACCAATCATCCCAGGTTTAGAGAAAGTTGCTTTTACGGAAGAAGATGCTATAGAAATGGCTAATTATTGCGGATATCCCGTAATCTTAAAAGCTGCTGCTGGTGGTGGCGGTAGAGGGATGAGAGTAGTAAGGGAAGAGAAGGACTTGATAAAAGAATACCAAAGTGCAAAAAATGAAGCTAAGAAAGCTTTTGGTATAGACGATATATTTATAGAAAAATATCTGGAAAATCCAAAACATATAGAAGTTCAAATAATGGGAGATAAATATGGAAATGTCGTACATCTATATGAAAGGGATTGCTCTATCCAGAGAAGGCATCAAAAAGTAGTTGAATATACGCCTGCATTTACCTTAACAGAAGAGCAAAGAAAAAACATTTGCGATGATGCTGTTAAAATAGCAAAGGCTGTTAATTATAGGAATGTGGGAACAGTTGAATTTTTATTAGATTCCCATGGAAACCATTATTTTATAGAAGTCAATCCAAGAATACAGGTTGAGCATACGGTATCTGAGATGACAACTGGTATCGATATTGTGCAAAATCAGATCCTATTAGCCGAGGGATATTCTCTTGATTCTGATGAAATAGGGATTAAGGGACAAGAAGATATTCAACCTAGAGGATATGCTATTCAATGTAGGGTTACCACTGAGGATCCATTGAACAATTTTGCTCCAGATACAGGTGCTATAGATATATATAGAACCGGTTCTGGATTTGGAATAAGATTAGACGGGGGCAGTGGATTTACTGGAGCAGTCATAAGCCCTTATTATGACAGTCTTTTGGTAAAGGTTACTTCTTGGTCTAGAACTTTTGATGATGCTGCTAGAAAGGCTCGCAGAGCATTAGGAGAGCTTAAGATTAGGGGAGTAAAGACTAATGTACCATTCTTGGTAAATGTTCTAAATCATGAGAAGTTTTTAAGTGGAAAATGTGATACTGGATTTATACTAAAGAATCCAGAATTGTTTGATATAACTACTAGCAGGGATAGAGAGCTTAGAGTTCTTAATTATATAGGAGAAAAGGTAGTAAATGAAACCAAAGGTAATAAACCAGATTTTGATGTTCCTAAAGTTCCAGAGGTAGTTAGACCTGAAAGACAATATGGTACTAAGCAGATATTGGATGAAAAAGGGCCGGAAGGATTGGTTGAATGGATTAAAGGCAATGACAACCTATTGTTGACGGATACAACAATGAGGGATGCTCATCAATCTTTAATGGCTACTAGGGTAAGAACTACGGATATGTTAAAAATTGCAAAGGCAACCTCTGTATTGGGTAAGGATTTGTTTTCCTTAGAGATGTGGGGAGGAGCTACTTTTGATGTGGCCTATAGATTCTTAAATGAATCCCCTTGGACAAGGTTGGAACTTTTAAGAAAGAAGATACCTAATATATTATTCCAAATGTTACTTAGGGGAGCCAATGGAGTAGGCTATAAGAATTATCCGGACAATGTAATAAGAGAATTTGTAAGGCAATCCGCTGAAAGTGGAATAGATGTATTTAGGATATTTGATTCTTTGAATTGGTTAAAAGGTATGGAAGTAGCCATAGATGAAGTGTTAAAATCTGGTAAGATAGCAGAAGCTTGCATATGTTATACTGGTGATATTTTGGACAAAAGCAAGGATAAATATACTTTAGATTATTATGTAAAGACAGCAAAGGAAATAGAGAAAACGGGAGCTCATATATTAGGAATTAAGGATATGTCTTCCCTATTGAAGCCAGAGGCAGCTTATCAATTAGTGAAAGCATTGAAGGAAGAGATAAGTATTCCAATCCATTTGCATACCCATGATACAAGTGGCAATGGAATTGCAACTGTATTGATGGCAGCCCATGCTGGAGTGGATATAGTAGATACAGCATTCAATAGTATGGCAGGGCTAACAAGTCAACCAGCTCTAAATTCTGTAGTTGCGGCTTTGGAACATACGGATAGAAGTACTGGATTGGAATTAGACGATTTGCAGACTATATCTGACTATTGGAGCGCTGTAAGACCAGTTTATAGTCAGTTTGAATCAGGACTAAAATCGGGAACTACTGAAATATATAAATATGAGATTCCTGGAGGTCAATATTCAAACCTTAGGCCTCAGGTTGAAAGTTTTGGACTAGGACATAGATTTGAAGAAGTTAAGGAGATGTATAAGGTTGTAAATGAAATGCTGGGAGATATAGTAAAGGTTACACCTTCTTCTAAGGTTGTAGGAGATATGGCTATATTCATGGTACAAAACGATCTGACTCCAGAAAACATCTATGAAAAGGCCAAAGATAGGGCTTTTCCAGATTCATTGGTATCATATTTCCAGGGAATGATGGGTCAACCTATGGGTGGATTCCCAGAGAGACTGCAGAAACTAGTACTAAAAGGAGAAGAACCTATAACCTGTAGACCAGGAGAATTACTTGAACCTGAAGACTTTGAAAAGATCGAGCAGGAATTGAGAGATGAACATGGCATAGAGCCGGATATGAAGGATATCCTATCCTATGCACTATATCCTAAGGTATTTGAGGATTATCTAAAATATATTAAGGAGCAGGGCGATTTTAGTAGGATGGGTAGCGATATATTTTTCCATGGTCTAAGAGAAGGGGAGACCTGTGAAGTAGAAATTGATGAAGGAAAAGTATTGGTCATAAAGCTTCTAGAAATAGGTAGACTAGACGATGAAGGCTATAGGACCTTATACTTTGAGGTGAACGACAGTAGGAGAGCTGTTAAGATATTTGATAAAGCAAGCAATGTAGTAAATGACGTAGCTTATACACAGATGGCAGATCCGGAAAACGAGCTAGAAATTGGAGCAAGTATTCCAGGAGTTGTGGCAAAGATATTGGTAGAACCTGGTGATGAGGTTAAAGAAAACCAATTGGTGGCAGTAATAGAGGCCATGAAGATGGAAACCCATGTTACTACTAATGTAGCTGGAACAGTTCAATCCATAGGAGTTAAAGAAGGGGATAATGTAGAAGCTGGAGAACTGTTGATTAGATTAGAATAAATGTAGATTTATGGAAATGAAGATATAAAGAACCTCTTTCCTCTAGAGGAAGGAGGTTTTTTATATGGGAAAAGTTTATTAGTATATATAATTATGTTATAATAAAAAAGTTAATATTATAACAAGAGCAAGGAGGCTTACTGTTGGAGGAAAAATTAAATTTTAAGCAAAACTTATTGATTGGTTCATTATTATTTGGATTATTTTTTGGAGCAGGCAACTTGATTTTCCCGGTACAAATGGGACAAGCAGCTGGAAGTAATACTTTACCAGCTACCATTGGATTTTTAATCACAGGTGTAGGATTGCCTATACTAGGGGTTATTGCATCAGCACTTTCGGAAAGTAAGAGTCTATTTGATATGGCTAGACCAATTAATTCAGGCTATGCAACTTTCTTTACCTGTGCATTATATTTAACTATAGGTCCATTATTTGCTATTCCCCGTACTGCTACCGTTGCATTTGAAGTGGGAATGCACCCTTTTATTCCAGGACAATATTTAAAGTTAGGATTATTTATTTTTTCATTTATTTTTTTCGCTTTAACTCTTTATTTTTCATTGAGACCAGGACGAATTCTAGATTGGGTAGGTAAATATCTTACTCCTATATTCTTAGTACTTTTGTCTATTTTATTAATTGCAACATTTGTAAAGCCAATGGGACAAGTAAGTGAGTATTCACCTCAAGGAAATTATATGGATAGGGCATTATTTACTGGTTTACTAGATGGATATAATACCATGGATGCTTTGGCATCTTTAGCCTTTGCTATCATTATTATTTCTAATATAAAAAAGCTAGGTGTTAAAAATCCTCATTCAATTGCCATTGAGACATGTAAATCCGGTTTATTTAGCATTGCTGGTATGACTATTATTTATGCATCTTTAGCATATATGGGAGCTACAAGCTTAGGTAGTGTAGAGCGTGCTGATAATGGAGGGATTATTTTATCTTTGGTTAGCAACAACTATTTTGGTTTTGTTGGAAAGGTACTATTGGCAGCTATTGTAGGAGTTGCCTGTTTGAAAACAGCTATTGGTTTAATAACCGCCTGCGCTGAAATGTTCAGTGAAATGTTTCCAAGATCTATTTCTTATAGAAACTATGCCATTGTATTTACTCTATTTTCATTTATAATTGCTAATTTTGGGTTGAACAATATAATTAGATTATCAATACCAGTGCTTATGTTCTTATATCCTTTAGCAATTACTTTAATAATACTATCCCTGCTAGCTCCACTGATTCATAAACAAAGGGATATCTATAGATGGACAACTGGGTTAACCATTATTGCAGCATTTTTCGATCTATGTAAAGCATTACCTGAATCCATGCAGAGTAATGTAGTGATTAAGCAAATAGTTGATTTTGCCCATTCACATCTACCTGGATTTGATTATGGATTTGGTTGGATTTTACCAGCGTTTTGTGGATTTCTTATAGGATTGATTATTTGGGGTGTCCGTACAAAAAAACCGAGCCTAAACTAAAGGTTTGGCAAAGTATACTATAAATGAAAAATATAAATTATGTAATATGAAAAAACAAACTTTGGTCTAATTTTTAGACCAAAGTTTGTTTTTTATAGAGCTATTTAAAATTAATATCTTTTTAATAAGACATAAAAGGATTTATATTCCATGGTTATTCAATAATACTATGCTTTTTACTTTAGGAGTAATTATAAAGGAAAATAGCAGTTAGAATTGATTAAATAAAATTTAGAATATTTTATACGATAGAGCCATATATTGTATAGAAGATTGTCCATGTTTTGGAAATTTAAAATGTATTCAGTAAAAAATTATTAATGGAGGGATTAATGTGGATAAAATAGTATATCCTTATATACCTAACTCAGTACCAGAAATTAAGAAACAGATGTTAGAAGAACTAGGTCTAAAGGATGTGGAAGAAATTTATGCAGAAATTCCAGATCATTTACGATTTAAAGGTGAAATGGATTTGCCAGAGCCTCTTTTATCAGAATATGAATTGGAAAGGCATGTGGAAGGACTGCTGGCTAAAGATAAGGATTGTAAAGAATATATAAATTTTTTGGGTGGTGGAACCTGGCAGCATTATGTACCAGAGGTATGCGATACAATAAACTCTAGAGATGAGTTTCTAACAGCATATGTAGGAGCTGCATATGCAGACCATGGTAAATTTCAAGCTATGTTTGAATTCACTAGTATGTTAGGAGAGTTATTAGATTTTGATGTGGTAAGTACTCCTACATACGATTGGGGAATGGCAGCGGGTTTTGCTATAAGAATGGCGGCTAGAATTACAGGTAGAAATGAAGTATTAATTCCTAAAACTATAGCTCCTGATCGTTATCTATGTATAGAAAATGTATGTAAACCTATAATTAAAATTAAACTTATTGATTACAATAAGGAATCAGGTTTGCTTGATTTAGAAGATCTTAAGGATAATATTTCGGATAAGACTGCGGCTATATATTTTGAAAACCCCTCATATCTTGGCTTTATAGAAACTCAAGGAGAAGAAATTTCAAGGATTGTCCATGAAAACAATGCTATTAGTATAGTAGGGGTAGACCCCAGTTCATTAGGAGTACTGGCACCTCCAAGTCATTACGGTGCAGACATTGCATGTGGAGAGCTTCAACCATTAGGTATGCATATGAATGCTGGAGGAGGTCTTGCAGGGTTTATAGCTTCTAGAGATGAAGAAAAATATGTTGCAGAATATCCAACTCAACTTTGGGGAATAACGGAAACCATTAAAGAAGGAGAATATGGGTTTGGCGATGTAAGTTTTGAAAGGACTTCCTATGCATCTAGGGAGAATGCAAAAGATTTTCTAGGTACTCAGGCTGCTTTATGGGGTATTACAGCAGGGGTATATCTTGCACTTATGGGTCCTAAGGGAATGCAAGAGTTAGGGGAAGGAATAATGCAAAGAGTAAATTATGCTCAGCACATATTAGGTAAAATTCCAGGAGTTAAAGTGCCAACATTAAATTCCATTAATTTTAAGGAGTTTATAGTAAACTTTGATGATACTGATAAGGATGTATCAGATATAAATAGAAATTTATTAGAGTATGGAATATTTGGGGGAAAAGATCTCTCTAAAGAATTTCCAGAGTTAGGAAATAGCGCACTCTATTGTATTACTGAAATTCATACAAAGAGTGATATAGATAAGCTGGCAGATATTCTTAAGAAAGTATTAGCATAAAAGTATTGAAAAAAGGGGAGGTATAAACATGGCAAAGCTAAAGATACGAGAAAATTATCATCAGGCTAGATGGGATGAGCCGATTATATATGAGCTTTCAACACCAGGAGAACGAGGAATACTAGTTCCAGAACCAGAACCAGAAATTAAGAATAAAGCCGGAGATGTGCTGTTAAATCTACCAGAATCTATGTGTCGTAAAGAAGAACCCAATTTACCTGAAATATCTCAAAAACAAGTATTAGCTCACTATTTACATCTCTCGCAGGAAACACTAGGGTCAAACTTGAACAATGATATAAGTCAAGGTACCTGTACTATGAAATATAATCCTAGAATAAATGAAAAGTTAGCAGGGTTGATCCATCATGTACATCCATTACAAGATGAAAGTACTATGCAAGGTCTTTTAGCTATAAATTATAAATTTGAACATTTCTTAAAAGAAATATCGGGGATGGATAAATTTACATTACAACCTGGTGGCGGCTCCCATGCAGTATATACTGCTGCATCAATAATTAGAGCATATCATGAATCAAATGGAGAGCTAGAGCAGCGAGATGAGATTATAACTACTATATTTTCACATCCTTGTGATGCTGCAACTCCTGCTACTGCTGGATTTAAGGTTGTAACATTGTATCCAAATGAAGAAACTGGTATTCCGGACTTAGAGGCATTAGAAGAGGCAGTATCCGAACGTACTGCAGCTGTATTCATTACAAACCCAGAAGATACGGGAATCTATAATAGGGAAATTGATAAATTTGTTCAAACAGTTCAAAATGCGGGAGCCTTGTGTTTTTATGATCAGGCTAACGCCAATGGGATGTTGGGAATTACTAGGGCTAGAGAAGCTGGATTTGATATGTGTCATTTTAATGTCCACAAGACTTTCGGTACACCTCATGGCTGTTCAGGACCTGGATCAGGAGCCTTGGGAGTAAGAGAGCATTTGGTTAGGTTTTTACCGGTTCCTACAGTTGAGTTTGATGGAGAAAAATATTATCTAGATTATGATAAACCTGAAAGTATAGGAAAGGTAAGGGGATTTTTTGGAGTTGCTCCAGTTACTTTGAAAGCATATAGCTGGGTTATGATGCTAGGGGCTGAAGGGTTAAAAGAAGTTGCAGAGATTTCCGTTTTAAACAACAATTATCTGCAAAAGAAGGTAGAGGAAATACCCGGAGTTGGTACTTGGTACGCTGAAGGACGTCGCCGACTAGAGCAGGTGAGATATAATTGGATTGAACTCGAGGAAGAAACAGGAGTGGGTACTGATGATATTATGAGGAGAATAGGAGATTATGGAATTCAACATTATTGGACCAGTCATCACCCTTGGGTGGTGCCAGAGCCATTTACTCTCGAACCTTGCGAAACCTATTCAAAGGTAGATTTAGAGGAATATGCTGCAGTATTGAAAAAAATAGCTGAAGAAGCTCGAAAAGATTCAGAGTTTGTAAAAGCTTCCCCTCACAAATGTGCAAGTCATAATATAGCTAAACCTGAAGAATTAAATGATCCAGAAAAATGGGCAATAACTTGGAGGGCTTATCTAAGAAAACATAAAAAATAATAGTTGTTAAAATTATTATACAATCGCCTACCAAAGTGTACAGTCTTTGGTAGGCGGCATAAAATCCAATATAATATACGATATAACAAAGGGGGTTGAAATCTTTGAAACTAGGATTTATAGTAAATCCTATTGCAGGTATGGGAGGAAAAGTAGGTCTTAAGGGTACTGATGGGATGGAAATTTTAGAAAAAGCACGTAGATTAGGAGCTTATCCCGAAGCCCCCAAGAAGGCAAAAAAAGCTCTTAAACTTTTAACTCCTCTTATTAATGATATAGAGATTCTGACTTATCCTGGTAAGATGGGAGAAGATGAGGCTATTGCATTAGGATTTAATCCAAAGGTTTTAGGAGAAAAAAAGGATATTGTAGGACCTGATGATACAGAGGAAGCTGCTAGAAAGATGCTGGACATGGATATAGATCTATTACTTTTTGCTGGAGGAGACGGTACTGCGAGAAATATATACAATGTTGTAGGTGATAAGGTGCCAGTCCTTGGTATACCAGCAGGAGTGAAGATCCATTCAGCAGTCTATGCAAATCATCCTAGAAGTGCAGGAGAGGTAGCATTGAAGTATCTTAAAGGAGAGCTAACAAGAATAAGGGAAGCTGAAGTAATGGATATAGATGAGGCAGCCTTTCGAAAAGAGCAGGTAACGGCAAAATTATATGGTTATATGAAAGTACCTTTTGAACAACAGCTAGTTCAAAGTCTTAAAGCAGGAAGACCAGAGGAAGAAGAGTCAGCGAGGGATTCAATAGCGGATAGGGTTGTAGCAGAAATGAAGCCTGATGTTCTATATATTATAGGCTCCGGTACATCTACAAGACCCATAATGGAGAAGTTAGGATTACCCAACACCCTTTTAGGAATTGATATTGTGAAAAATAAGAAGATAGTAGCTTCTGACGTTAGTGAGAGGGAAATTTTAGAACATATAGAAGGTAGGAAGGCCAAAATAATAGTTACGGTTATTGGAGGACAAGGATATATATTTGGCAGAGGGAACCAACAACTTAGTGGAAATGTCATACGAAAGATAGGAATAGATAATATACGGATTATTGCCACAAAAAATAAACTTGTCTCCTTAGGAGGGCAGCCAATTTTAGTAGACACTGGAGATGACAAGGTAAATAATATGTTTAATAGATATATGAGGGTTGTAACAAGCTATAATGAGGAGATTATATATAAGGTAAAGGGATTATGATATAATATCAATTTGAATTCATAGGATTATAAAAATATAGATACAAAGGGTCAGATTAAAAATCTGACCTTTTATACTTCAATGAGGTTTACTAAGGATCCTACGTCATTAATCTGTATAAAGGTTATGATATATCGATCATATTAATAAAGATAAAAAAATAAGATAAATTTATAAAGCTTTAGTAGTAAATTGTTATATAATGATAGTTAATAAGGGGTTTATATAAACGGGAAGAGTTGTGAATAGAATACCTAGAAAACAAGAATGATTGAATAAATTTATTTCCACTATTGTATTTGTTTTGTTATGTGTATCTATTATAGTAATGATACTAAGCTATTTTCGAATAATTGGCAGTAATGTAAAAGTTATTGTAATGCTTGTGGTAGGTATACTATTGTTGCGTGAAGTGATGAGAGATGAAAAACGATTCAAAAAACATTCAAAATAATCAGTTTACAAGACAAATAAATTCAAAACATCAGGGTTGAGTTATGAGGTGATTTTTTTGGGACAAAATATGATGGAACGGGTTTCATTTAAAAATTCAAGGGGTTTAAATTTAGTTGGGAACCTGTACCCATCTACTACTAAAGCAATAATTATTATGTGTCATGGTTTTATGTCAAATAAGTATTCAAAAGGACGATTTGAAAGACTTGCTACAGCGTTCAATAAATACGGTTATAGCGCTTTGCTTTTTGTTTTATAATTAAACTTAGTTTTTTATTGTAGATAAATTATATTAAAAAATAGACCTTAGGGCTAACGCTCTTTGACCTGTTTTTCTGTTATAGGCTTTTTATTTTGAAACAGCCCCTTTTATTATTAACAAAGCTTATATATAACCCCACAAGCCATCCTTTTTCCCGAATTACCAGCAGGCTGCGATCTATAATCATCGGGGTTCTGATGAATTATCACAGATTTTCCTATAACATCTTCAGGTTTAAACTTATCTGTAAAAAAGCTCATCCTTGCATAGCCATTGTTGGAAAACAGTACGGGAAAATCCCCAGCGTGATTTCCATGAGGTTCATTATAAGGATTATAATGTCCACCTGCAGATTCAAATGGATTGTTCGGATCTATAGTTTCACAAATCCCATATTCATGTACATGAAAGCCAAAAGGACTTATAGGCTGGTTGTTTTTATCTGCAGGTTGATATAATGGCAAACCCCATACCTCTGTATATACTTCAGTTCCTCCCGGGACATCATAAAAAAATACATTACCAAATATATTGGGAGCTAGATTACCACCCATTAATTTTGCCAAAGCAATAGGTTCATTTTTATAGGACATAGAAATTCCTCCTTTCAAATACATAATATGCAATACTATTTTAATGGGTGTAAGAATGACAAAACAACTCATACCTTTTTCCTAATTATCGTATACATTAAATATAGACCTTTAGGAGTAGGGGTGATGGTATGGATATAAAAACCGATTGCATAGTAGAATTGTATAATATATTGAAACAAGATACCTTTGATAAAAAAGCATTCAATGATTTCCTAAAGACAAAAGGAGGAAGAGGTTTTTTAGAGCATGAAAGGAGTCGTCATAAAGGATGGGATAAAAAAGATTTAAAAGAGGAACTTAGGAGAGTAATTATAGATAATAATTATGAAGATGAATATGAATTTCATAAAATAAAAAGGGACATATTTCAATTGAAAGAGGATATTGATTACATAGAAAAGAATTATAATATTATAATTGATTCAGCTCTGAAAGAAGTATATAAAATAGTTCCTCATCATATGACTATAAAATCCAAAATTCACCTATATGGTGGAGGGGTGGATGGTGGGTTTACCATAGATAGAAGAGAGATATTTATAAACTATGGTAGATACATAGGTAGAACAGATGACTTTATAGATATACTAGGTCATGAACTATACCATTGCAGAAAGATCTCCTTAGAAAATAGAATCAAATACCTATTTAGAATAGGGTTTAAATCAGAGAGAGCTATGTATGAAGTGGTAGGAAAACTTATTGAAGAAGGAATAGCCTGTCTTGTACAACATGGTCCTATATTAAAAAAGGACGATCCAGTTAATGCACTGACTAGGAGAAATTTATTATTACGAAAAGAAGAATTTGATCTATTGAACCATATTTTATTGAGCATTAAATCCAACAGATTAGATTATGAAAAGATGGCAAAATTGAATATATACATAATAGGCTATCATATAATTAGTACAATTTATAATTCGGAAGGGGTATTGATTTTAGATCATTGGACTGAAAATCTGAGATATGCGGAAATCATAAAAAAGTATATAGAAATATGCAATGAAAACAATGTTGGATCCGGCTTTAGTCAAGAGGTTGAAGAGTGGATATTATACAGGGATTCACTATGCTAATACATTAAATCATGGATTAGCATAAACATTGTGGTATAATAATCATAATATACTTTAAATATGTTAGGAATCTAATTAGAAGTAGATTCCTTTACTTTGTTTATAATGGCGGTTTTTGGAGGTGTGTAGATGATTAAGTTCATACATACAGGGGATTTGCATCTTGGTCTACAGTTTAAAAATGTAGGTTTCCATAGGGAAAAAGCAGAAAATAGAAGATTAGAATTATGGGATACATTTGAACGAATAGTTGATAAGGGGATTGAGGATAATGTAGATTTTCTTTTCATAGCCGGAGATTTATTCGAGGAGGAATACTTCACCTTGGGAGACATGAAAAGGGTTAGGGACAATTTAGCTAAGGCTTGGAATATAAACATAATAATTACAGCTGGAAACCATGATACACTAAGGGAAAATTCCCTATATAATCGGGTAGAGTGGCCAGACAATATAACTATTTTTTCCTCAGAAGGTATAGAAAAAAAAGAATTTCTTGATAAGAATACTACAGTATATGGATATAGTTGGGATTCTGGAGAGAATGAAATGGATATATTTAAAGATTTTTCAGATATTGATGAGGAAAAAATTAATATATTGATCATTCATGGGGATGTTTTTAGTAAAGAGGGGCCTTATCTACCTTTGGATAAAAAATTATTAGAGAATATGGGCTTTGATTATATTGGATTGGGTCATATCCATAAACCCATCTTGTTTTCGAATAAAATGGCTTACTGTGGTAGCCCAGAGCCTTTGGATTTTGGTGAGACAGGGGTTCATGGAATTATAGAAGGGATGATACAGGACGGCAAAACTAATATCAAACTTCTACCTTTTAGCAAAAGAACTTTCTTGGAGAAAACTTTAACTATAGATGAAACCATGGGATATGTAGAGATAATGGATAGGATAAGACAGATTGATGAAGAGTCTCAGCTTAAACGAAATCTATATAGAATAATATTAGATGGAATAGTGGAAAAGGACGTTGATTTGAATGTAGATGATATGGCTAAAGATTTATCAAGTGACTTTTACTATGTAGAGCTTATAGATAACACTATAATTGGCTATGATTTAGATTCACTGGAAGAGGACAATAAAGATAATATAATTGGATATTTTATTAGAGAGATGAAGGATAAGGATTTGGAGGACAAGCTAATAAGAGATGCACTATATATTGGCTTGGATGTTTTAATGAAAGGCTAGGTGAGCAGATGAAGCTAAAGGAGTTAAACTTAGTATCTTTTGGTAAATTTGAAGAGGAAAGGATTAACTTTGAAGATGGCTTGAACATAATATATGGAGAAAATGAATCAGGCAAGACAACAATACATAACTTCATAGATGGAATGTTTTATGGATTTCTAAGACCCTATGTTACTAGGAGATATTACAGGGTTGAATACGAGAAATATAGACCTTGGGGTAGAGAGCTTTATAAGGGAATACTTAGGTTTAGCAAAGGTGATGTAGAGTATAGGATTGAGAGGGATTTTGGGAGGGGTCAAGTAAAGGTATATGAGGATTTGACTGGTAAGGATATAACCAAAGATATTGATACAGGGGAAAGGGTCAAAGTTCATCTGCCAGGAGTACATTTTTTTGATTTCAACACTACAGTATATAATAATACGGTATCCATCAAACAACTTGGAAATAGAATAGATTCGGATTTGGCTACAGAGGTTAAGGATAGGCTAGCCAATATTAGTACCAGCTTAGATGATAATATTTCTGTAAAAGATGCTATATCTCAATTGGAAAAACAATTGGAAACCATAGGTACAGAAAAAGCTTTTACTCGTCCTTATGGAAAAGCTATAAAGAGCTTAGATAAATTAAAAGAAGAACGAAAAGAGATTTTACAAAAACAAGAGGAATATAATGAGAACATCGATCAATCTAACATAATGAAAGAAGAAATAACAAATAAAAAGTTAAAAATTCAAGAATTAGAAAATGCTTTAGAAAAAGCAGAAATGTTTCAGACAAAGAGAATATATGAAGAAGGACTAAGTATAAAGAAGGAACTGAAAATAATAGACAAAGAGATTCAAAAATTAGAAGATTATTCCCAATTATCCTTTGATGAATATACCATGGGATTAAGAATGAATAATAATAGGGAAAATTTGCAAAGAGAAATTGTGGATCTGTCTGCCAGAATAGATAGTATAGTATATGAGCTAAAGGATATAGAAACTAAAAAGAATGGAGGTATAGTGAGAGGGATAAAGGTTGAAGAATTGTATGAGGATATAAGCCACTATAATGAGTTGGATGAGGAAAAAAATGAACTTATAATGGGCAGCCAAAAAACCCGATTGGAGATATTAAACTCCCAACTAAAAGATATGATGGAGAAATTCAATAGATCCAGAATCCACAGGATTACTTTAATTTTATTAGTAATTGGTTCCTTGGGATTAGGTTTAATAAACCCATTTACTATACTATTAGCCCTTCCTTTTGTCGGATTGGCATTCTATGTTGGGAAGACTAATAAGAAACATGGGGAGGATATAGAAAAATTAAAACAAGAAATTGAAAAAAATCAATTGGAAGAGGAAAGAAAAAGTGATAAAATACAAAAGATAGAGAAATATCAAAATAATATAATGACAAAATACAATTGTTCATCTAAACTAGAATTACATAGATTGTATGATGATGTTCGTCTACAATTTATGAAGCAAAGGGACATGGAAGAAAAAACACAGCGATTGAAAGAAGAAATGGGAGATATCCAAGCTAGCTTGAAATCTAAGAGAAAGAAGGAGCAAGAATTAATAGAAAATATGAACTTGCTTATGGAAAAGAATAGATCTAAAACCTTAGATGAATTTAAAGAAGGTCTAGAAAAAAAGAGAATATACGAAAATTTAATAAGGGATAGAGATAGCAAAATAGAGGTTTTAAATAATCTTTTAAGTAATGTGACCTTAGAGGAGCTTAAGGATAAGATAAGCCATTATGATGAAGAGTATTTTAAGGATGCAAGGGACATAGACAAAAATATGATAATGGACCAAATAAAAAAAGAAAAAGAGCTTTTCTCTATTATGACAAATGACTTTGCTCGGCTAGAAGAAAGGATTGATAATTTAAATCAAGAGGTCAGGGAACTAGTAGTTATAGAAGAGGAAATTCAGAGATTTGAAAATTTAATCCAAGATTTTGAAGATAGGATCAAATCTATAAATATAGCCAAGGAAGCTATAGAAAAAATCTCTGAAGAAATCCATGGTCAATTTGCACCGGCTATAAATAAAAAAGTAAGTCAGGTAATCCAACAAGTCACCAATGGAAAGTATAGTCAGATAAGGATAAATGATGAACTAAATATTGCAATAGAAAATCCTATTACTAAGGAGATAATAGATATAGATAATCTAAGTGGTGGTACCATTGACCAATTATACTTTGCATTAAGATTTAGTATTATTAATTCAATAGAAGAAAGTAATTTACCATTAATTTTGGATGATTGTTTTATACAATACGATACTGAAAGGCTTAAAAATGTACTAAAGTTTTTAGGAGAAATAGGTGATAGAAAGCAGATATTACTCTTTACTTGTCATCGTAGGGAAGAGGAAATATTAAAAGAACTAGGGTTAAAGTACAATCTAATCAATATAGCTTAATCTAATACTTTAACCTTTGCATAAGCTGATAACAAGTCATTTGAGGCTTAAGGTTGAGCTTTAACATTAACTGAGGTGATAGGTTTGATTTATGGAATAGGTGATTTACATTTAGATTATTCTAAAGAAAAACCTATGGATATATTTGGAGATAAATGGATAAATCATGAGGATAAGATTTTTAATAGTTGGAAAGTATTGGTAAAAGAAAAGGATCTAGTATTATTACCAGGGGACATATCTTGGGCTTTGCAACTGGAAGAAGCTTATTATGACCTTGAAAGAATAGACCAGTTACCAGGAACCAAAATTATAACAAAAGGAAATCACGATTACTGGTGGAGTGGCCAGAAAAAAATGAGAGAACTAGATCTAAAAACTATAAAATTTCTACAAAATAATAGTTATATATATGATGATATAGGAATATTTGGTAGTCGAGGATGGACTCCTGAAGATGTGGAGGGTTTTGATAACCATGATAATAAGATATTTAATAGGGAGCTACACAGGCTTGAACTATCCCTATCTTCTATTAAGAAAGAATTAGATAAAAAAATAGTTATGTTACACTATCCTCCCTTTAATTTAGATTTAACTCCTAATGGTTTCGTAGATTTAATGGAAGAATATAATGTAGATATCTGTATCTATGGTCATTTACATGCTGAAGGCCATAGATTTGCAGTGGAAGGAGAATTACAAGGAATACAATTTTACTGTGTTTCTAGCGATTATATAGATTTTAAGCTTAAAAGAATAATATAGTAGGAGGACTTAATATGGAAGTTATAGTTGCAAAAGATTATGATGATATGAGCAAAATAGCGGCTGATATTGTAAAAGATGAGATTATCAAAAAACCCAATATAGTATTGGGACTAGCAACTGGAAGCACACCGGAAGGAATGTATAAGGAATTAATAAGGCAATATAATGAAGGGAGATTGGATTTTTCCAATGTAACTACCTTTAATCTGGATGAGTATATTGGATTGGACGAGAATCATCCTAGTGGGTACCACTATTTTATGAAGGAAATATTTTTTAATCATATAAATATTAAACTAGAAAACACATATGTACCTGATGGGAAAGCAAAGGATTTAGACGAATATTGTAAACAATATGATAAATTAATAGAAGAAAAAGGTGGTATAGATCTTCAAATATTAGGTGTTGGGGAAAATGGACATATAGGCTTTAATGAACCAGATGAACAGTTGAACATGAATACCTCAGTAGTAGAATTAACTAAATCAACTATAGAAGTAAATTCTAGATTTTTTGATTCGATAGATGAAGTGCCTAAAACAGCTATTACCATGGGGATAAAAGGTATTATGAAAGCTAGAAAGATAATACTGATGGCCAATGGTAAGAGAAAGGCTAAGGTTATTAAAGAGAT
>JAAYRD010000025.1 GCA_012518955.1 Tissierellia bacterium
GGCACCCTATTATCAGGAAAGTTTGTCAAGGGAGAAGAGATAGAAACCTTTCCAAAGGAAAAACTAGGCAGAATAAGATCTCTTCAAGTCCACGATGAGGATACAGAGGTGGCCTATGCAGGGCAAAGGGTTGCCATAAATATTGCAGGCTTAAAAAAAGGAGAAATAGATAGGGGAGATGTAATAGCCCCTAGGAATTCCATGAAAAAAACCTTGATGCTAGATGTAAAACTTAAACTAATAGAGGATATTAATAGAACCATAGAGAATAGAACTAGACTTAGATTATATATTGGGACCAAAGAAGTTCTATGTAGATTGGTCCTACTGGACAAGGAAGTATTAAATCCAGGGGAAGAAGCCTTCGCCCAATTGAGATTGGAAGAAGAAGTAGTAGCCAAAAGAGGGGATAAATTTATAGTAAGATTTTATTCCCCCATGTTCACCATAGGCGGTGGAGAGATATTGGAGCCCAATCCAACCAAGAAGAAGCGATTCGATGAAGAAGCCATAAAAGAACTACAGATAAAGGAGGAAGGAGAGTCCATAGATATTATTGAAAAGATAATACTGGATAAAAGCAAAACCTTCCCAACCATAAAGGAAATATCCAAAACCACCGCTATGTTAGAAGAAAAGGTAAGGGAAGAGGTTAATAATTTAAGAGAGCAAAACAAGGTTGTCCTATTTAGACTGACCAAGGATCTATATGTAATCCATATGGACTACTTCAGCCAGCTAAAGAAAGCCATAATAGAAGAGCTGGAAAACTTCCACAAGGAATATCCTCTTAGAACGGGAATGGTAAAGGAAGAGATACGAAGTAGGTTTTTAAGAAATGCCCATTCTGGAGTAGGAGAGAAGTTTATAGACCTATTGATTGAACAAGGACATATAGAACAGGATATGGAAAACATACGAATTAAAGGATTCAAGGTAGAATACAATGATCTACAATTGAAGATAAAGGATCAGATAATTAAAACATACTTAGACAATGGGTTTATGACACCTAGAAAGGAAGAACTATTCGAAAACCTAGAATACGATAAAAATGAAATAGATCAGGTTTTCAATTCCGTACTCAATAGAGGAGATATAGTTAAATTAAATGAAGATGTATATATCCATAAAGACCATTACGAAGCAGGTTTAAAAGCTCTAAAAGACTATATAAATGAAAACAAATCTATTAGAATTGGAGAATATAGGGATTTATTAGACACCAATAGAAGAGTAGCATTAGGCCTATTAGAATACTTTGACCATCTTAAAATAACCAGAAGGGATGGAGATAAGAGAATACTAGTAGGGGACAGATAATATATGAACCTATGTGGATTTAAGGAGATGCTTTATGAAAAATAGAGTGATAGTAGTAAATAGAGATAAATCTCTTGTAAAGGGATTGAGATATAGCCTTGAACAGGAAGAGTATCATGTAGATTTTGCTTTTACTTTAAAGGAAGGTTTATCTAAAATAAAAAACAATGAATATGAATTAATTCTTTTAGATATACTACTACCTGATGGAAATGGTTTGGCTGTTTGTGAAACCGTTAGAAAATACTCCCAAACTCCAATGATCATATTAACAGAAAAAGACGAAGATATAAGTAAAATATTGGCCCTAGAATATGGGGCCGATGATTATGTAACCAGACCCTTTAATATTTTAGAATTAAAAGCAAGAATTAAGGCAATACTTAGAAGAGTAAATAAGAAGATATCCCAACCAGAAGACCAAGCTATAACAATAGGTGATTTTACCATAAACCCATTGGGAAGAAGTCTAATGATTCATGGTGAAAATATCAATTTAACAGGAAAAGAATTTGACCTATTCTACATGCTAATATCTAATCCAGATAAGGTATTTACCAGAGAAGAGCTTTTAGCAAATCTATGGGGATATGAATACTTTGGAGATCTGAGAACTGTAGACGTCCATGTTAGAAGACTCAGGGAAAAGATAGAAAAGGATCCAAAAAACGTAGAATATATCCACACCAAATGGGGAGTAGGCTATTATTTTAAAAGCAAAACAGACCAAGAATCAGATGAATAAGAAAAGGTATATACTATGACTCAATAAAATTAATATATTTTTTGATGTATACCCGCTTTTAAAAAAAGCGGGATTTTTTATATAATTATGAAAGAACCATTTACAAAACTAATAATATATATTGAGCTATAATCTTTGTATATATTTATGGTTAACTTTTTTATCTGAATAAATTTAGTATGACATTATCATAGAATAACCATAGTTATAATAAAAGGTTATTGACATATGTTCAAAAAGCGTATAATATGACCATAAAGAATATAAACCCAAAACAAAAATGAAGTAACGAGAATTCTAGGAAAGAATGGACCCGAACCATTAGGAATTGGATAAAGGACAGGAAGAGGATCAGATTAGGGAAAAATATATGCTGAATAAAATTAATAAAGTAAATAGAATGGAATCAAAAAAAATAAAGTGAAGGTAGGTGAAACCTTGGTTTCTAGCTAGATTTTGAAATCAGGAATTATGTATAAAGAAGATACAGTTTACTATCCACAGGATGAAATGACTACTATTTTATTACCAGTAACATCAGGATGTTCATATAATAAATGTGCATTTTGTTCTATGTATAAAGATAATAAGTATTGCGAGGTCCCAATTCCAGATATAGAAATGCAATTGTTAAACGGATATATTTATACTGAAAAAGTATTTTTAACAGGTGCAGATCCTATTTCAATAGGATTTTATAAAATGAAACAATTGCTGGATTTGATACATAAATATTTACCATATTGTGCTTGCGTAGCTTCATATGCATCCATAAAAAGCATATCTAAATATTCAGTTGAAGAACTATCTACTCTTCATGATGCAGGACTTAGATTACTTTATATTGGTTTTGAAACAGGCCGGGATGATGTTTTAAAATTGATGAATAAAGGTCATACGGTAAGCCAAGCAATTAAACAGGCAAAGAAACTAAATGAAGCAAAATTATCATTCAACACTATAGTTATGTATGGAATAGCTGGTGAAGGGGAATCTATAGATAATGCGGTTGCAACCACTGAAATGATTAATCAATTTATAACAAATAAGATTATTACTATGAATCTAACGGTTTTCCATGGAACAGAATTAAGTAATATGGTAAAAAGAGGCGATTTTATTCTCCCTTGTGGAAAGGAGCGGTTAATGGAAATAAAAACTCTTTTAGAAAATTTAGAACCTAAGGTTCCAACTATATTTGATACAACACATCCAACAAATATAATCAAGATCAAAGGAACATTACCTCAAGACAGAAAAAGGTTAATAAACGAATTGATAAACTACTAGTCTACTTAAATAATCAAAACTACAAGAACGATATTGACATATACCCATAATGATATATAATGTAAGCATAGTGAACATATGCCCAAAACAAAAAGGAGGTAATAAAATGCCAGGTAGAAATGGAACTGGACCATTAACTGGAAGAGGAATGGGACCATGTGGCAGAGGATGTTTTTCCTATAGACCTAGATCAGGGTTTAGATATGGATACGGAAGAGGTCTAGGAAATTATGCTTATTATGAACCAAACCTAGTTGATGAAAATGCTGAAAGAGCTTTTATTGAAGAAGAAAAGGCAACACTTGAAGCAAGACTTAAAGATATTAATGAGATATTAGATGAATTACAAGACCAAGATGAATAACAATTAGGGAAATAGGAACTCCTATTTCCCTAAAAATTTTAAAAAGAAAGTAGCCGTGGAATATTAGATTCTTATATTAGTGGTCCATCTATATCTAAAATGTTTGAAGGAAGGTAAGGAAATTCATGAAAGCAACAACAGAATGTATATATTGTATAATAAACAAAACATATGAATTATTTTGTAAATATGCAGATGACGAAGAAGAAAAGCTTATATTCACAAAACAAATATTAAGGGAAATAAGTTCTTATCCTGATGATGTAACTGCACCTTTTTTATATTCGAAAGTAATGAGGATTTTAAAAGAAAAAATAAATATTGATGATCTTTTCTTTAAAGAAAAGAAATTTTA
>JAAYRD010000148.1 GCA_012518955.1 Tissierellia bacterium
GGAACAGATGTGGCTATGGAAGCGGCGGATATCACCCTGATGAGAGGGGATTTAACCAGTATAGTTACGGCTATAAGGCTTAGCCATAGAACGATGAAGACCATAATACAAAACCTATTCTGGGCATTTTTCTATAACTCTATAGGAATTCCTTTTGCAGCTTTGGGTTTTCTAAATCCAATGATAGCGGGAGCGGCTATGGCCTTTAGTTCAGTATCTGTAGTAGCCAATTCATTAAGGCTAAAAAATTTCAAATAGTGGAGGGGTAAAAGATGAAAAAGATTTTATTAGTAGAAGGGATGTCCTGCGGACATTGTGAAAAAGCAGTAAAAGAGGCAGTGGGTCAGTTAGAAGGTGTAAAAAACGTTGAAGTAGATTTAGAAGATAAGAAAGTGGAAGTTGAGGGAGAAAACCTAGTAGATGGGATTATTAAAGAAGCTATAGAAGAAGCGGGCTATGATGTATTGGATATTAACTAATAGTAGGTGATAATATGAATGAGGGTAAAGAAAAGGCGGCACAAAAACTTAAGACTGTAAGGGGTCAGGTGAATGGAATAATTAAAATGTTAGAGGAAGATAGATATTGTGTAGATATATCTACACAGATTCTATCCGCCATAGCTCTCCTGAAAAAGGCCAATATAGATGTTTTAAATTCTCATATTAGATCCTGCGTAAAGGATGCAATATTAGAAGGAGAATCTCAAGGAGAAGAAAAGATAGAAGAGATAATTACAGTAATAGATAAATATATAAAGTGATCTTTTAGGATTTGACTTTGTTTTCACGGCATAAATTTGATGAACAATATAAGTGAATTGTTATCTTTATGTATAAAAGGGATTGTTCTAGGGTATGTAATAACATAACTAAAAGGTTTTATAACTGTGGAGGAAAGACAAATGAAAGATAAAGTTGAAAGACTGAGAGATTTATTATATGAAAAAATAGAATCAAAAGAAAAAAATGAAGAAGAAATAATTAAAATTAGTAAAGAATTAGATAAGGTTATATTGAAATACTATGGGGTCACCAAGAATAAAAATTAAACCGTTAAAGGCAAGCTAATCCATGGATTAGCTTGCCTTTGATATATAGGTTATTCATCTATATATTTTAAAAGATCCCCTGGTTGGCAATCTAATTCTTTACAAAGAGCAGCTAAGGTGGAAAGCTCTATATATTCGGCCTTGTTATTTATAAATGAATATAGATCTGCGTTGGTAACGTTTATTTTTTCTGCCAATTCAAATAAAGACATCCTTTTCTTTGTCATAATATTGTCTAAGTTAATTATAATTTTCATACCATTCACCCCTGTAAAGTTATGTCATCTGATAGCCTGTTCGTGCTTTAGATTACTCTAGTCCTATTATACCATATAGATATGAATAATTACACAATTAAGCAATTCCCCATGTTTTAGCGAAGATTATTTTATAAAAATATAGGTAAACTAAATAGGTCCAACATAATAGATGTGTCAATAGTCAGTGAAAATGTCACCTAAAAGCATAAAGTTTTATTCAATGAAAATGTCACTATCAGAATTTAAAATAGAACAACCGCATTTATTCCACGGTTCTATTGACATGGGGCCCCTGACCC
>JAAYRD010000149.1 GCA_012518955.1 Tissierellia bacterium
CCCATATGCCCCATAATTTGTTTCATCTTATTTATGATATAATCATAGGTTTCCTCTACCTGAAATACTTCCTCGCCTAGTATATGTTCTTTTATTTGTTCCTTATATTTATAATAATATTGTTTTAATATATCATGGGTGATAATTCCCCTATCTAAAGGTGTAAAATCTAAAAGAGTCCTTTCCATTTCCTCTACCTTTAAAATATTGTTCAATAAAAAATAATAGGGGCAGATCCCATAGGATTCTAAATAACTGATAGAATATACCTTATTCCTATGGATATTAGCTATATCCTTTCTAATGTGCTCATCTCCAATATTTCCATTATATTGATTGAACTCATCCTTATACCTTTCTACTTCACATAGTATATTGTTGTTTATCTCATTAAAGATGGTTTTATCCATCTCATAATACATATGAAAATGTTCCTTTTCATACTCTCCCTCATAGTATTTTCTTATTAGATATCTAGGAATATCCTTCTCCGTTGTCAACTGTCCTATATTCGTCTTAAGTAAGTAATCCATATCAACATTTATAATATCAATCTTTTCTGCTAACTCTTGTCCATCTATTATTCTTAGCACTTCGTCTAAAAATATGGAAGGTATATCCTTTTCATCTCCAGTAGAGTTTTCCGAATAGGTTAAATACAGTGTTTGAGTGCAAGCTGAAATAATGGTAGTAAATATCAATGACTCCTTGTCCAATTTTTCATAATAATTTTTGATATCTACTCCTATGTTTTTTAATTCCTCATGATTTTCCTCTTTGAAAAAGAAGTTTTCATTTTCCAAGTTTGGATACTTTCCTTGGGATAATCCAACTACAAATAAAACCTTAAATTCGTGGCCTCTGGATGTTACAGGGGTTAGTATATTAATCCCTCTATTGTTCCCTTGTATCTCTGTTATGGACTCCTCTTCCAAATAATTCTCTAGTAGATTTAAAAATTTCTCTAAATCAACTTTATCCTGTAAAACATTCTGAAGTGTATTGAGCTTTTCCAGTATATCCTTAAACTTATTTAACGCCACAAAATCTCTATGAAGCAGGTCATAGTCTTTAGTTATCCCATATATATTTATTATAGAATCTTCTAAATTGTATTTTTCTATAATTTGAGTTATAAAGTTTATATATTCCCCAATATTAGCTCTTTCAGGAAGAGATTCAGACTCTTTTTCTATTCTTTCTATAATATCCCTTATGAGTTTCCCCTCACTAAAAACCTCTAATTTATTACTACTTTTCAATTCTAGAATAGATTCAAAATCCAATTTCCTCAATATATACTCAATTAAATCTCTATTATCACATAATTTGAAATAATTACTTTTAATCCTATTTATAGCACTTGGTTTGTCCATATTATTTTTCTTTAACTCTAATATATGTAATATTTCTTTTATCAAGGGTATTTCCATTAGGTTTATGTCCTTATTTAATGAGCAGGGTATTGTCTCCTCTTCAAAAACTTCAAACATTATATCTTTGTATTCGCTAGCATTAGTTAGTACGATAGCCATATCCCTTAGCTCTATGCCCTTATTGATATGGGTTTTTATCTTTTCAGCTATTTTTTTCATCTCTAAATAGTTATTAGGTGCTTTTATCATGCTTATATCAGGATTCGAGGCTATAGTTTTTGTTTCCTGGCTAAACATACTATTAGCCATCTGTTCAAAATAAGAAAATTCTTTATCTTCTATATGAACTATTTTAAATCCTTGATCCCTCAATATGTCTAAGGTGCTAAGCAAAGTCTCAAAATTCTCAGTCCTATTAAAAGGCATATTTATATAGATTGGAATTCCTGTCTTTACCATTTCCTCCAGTAATCCCATTTCCTGAGGTCTAAAATCAAAGAATTGATCTATTATTATAAAATCTAATCCTTGAAAAAGTCTATTATCTTCCCTTAGAATTGACAAGCCTTCTAAAAAACTCCCCTCCCTGTCTATGAGTCTGTTTTCATATAAATATCTTTCATATTCTCTATAGATCAATCCTATCTCCCTATAGAATAATGTATCTGGACTTCTTTCCATATAAATGCTAGGTGTAATCAGAGATCTTTTTAACTCTCCAATTATATTAATTAATATTTTTATAAAACCTTTTTTAGAAGAGATTTTCCTATAGTATTGCAACTTACTCTCTCTGTTCAATTCATCCAGTATCTTGGATATTAGCACTTCTTTCATCTCTTCATCTACATTGGTATAAAAATCATTTTCTAATAACCTGTCCACCACATCATCAAAAGTAAATAGATTTATATCAAAGACATTCCCAGCTTTATAGATAAATTCATTTCTATATTTATTTAAAAGCTTTCCATTTGGTAATATATAATAAAATTTATCTCCTTTATTTTCTTTTACATAATCCAAAGCTTTGTTAAATAAATATTCACCATTACTATTATTATAAGAGCCTAGATAGACTATTTTTTCATTCATCTTTAAACCTCCTATATCCTGTCAAAACTAACTTAACTGCTCCAATAATCTCAGAATCATTTAAGTATTTTGCAGGTAAAATTCTCATGCCTTCTGGATTATTACAACATTTTTCATAAAACTCCTCCTTGCTACCCATAAGCTTTAAAACCCAGCAATTATTCCATATCTTTTAATAATTCTCTAGTTTTACTGTTTATAGATTCTATATCTAAATCTTCCAACAATTTATCCTGTATATGATACTTTTGTTTTAATTTTAAAATTCTATATACCTTTTTATCCAATTCTTCTTGAGGTATATCTCCTTCTTCAACCTCTTTCTTTATTCTGTCCAATACTTTCATCTGGTTTTCATATCCATGGCATATTAACAGTATGTCACCACCTGCCGTTAAAAATCTAGCAGCTCCTTCCTCTATACTATAATTCTTAACTATTGCTCCCATAGTCATATCATCAGATATAACAACTCCATCATAAAGTAATTCTTTTCTTAGAAGCTCTTCTATTATTTTTTGTGACAAGGTCGCTGGATATCTTTCATCTAATTTAGGATAAAGTATGTGTCCTATCATTATTCCATCAACATTCTCATCAATTCCTTTTATGAAAGGAATTAGCTCTATGTCTTTCAGTTCATTTAAACTTTTTTCTACCATAGGTATATTTACATGAGAATCAACATCGGTATCTCCATGGCCTGGAAAATGTTTTACTATAGATATAATATTCTCCGAGTTTATACCTCTCATTACTTGTAAACCATTATCTACTACCGATTCGGCAGTGGAACCAAAGGCCCTGTCCCCTATAACCGGATTTTTAGGATTTGAATTTATATCAAATACCGGAGCAAAGTTCATATTAAACCCTAAAGATTTAATCCTTGTAGCTAATATTTTACCATATTCAAAGGAAATTTTTTCATCATTTATATCTCCTATTTTTTTAGCTTCAGGTAATTTTAAAAAATTATTTGGTAGTCTAGAGACCTTCCCTCCTTCTTCATCTATGGAAAGAAACAAGGGTACCTGATTAACAGTATTTATCTCTTTTAATTTATTTAACAACTTAAATGTCTGGTCTTCATTTGAAATATTATGTCCAAATAATATAAATCCGCCTACATGATTTTCCAATATCATTTTTTCAACATGATCATCTACTTCTGTGCCATTCAACCCAAATATCATTAATTGACCTATCTTCTCTTCTACAGTCATATTATCTATAATCTTTTGTATATGGTCTATTTCTTCTACTATTTTTCCCTCTTCCACGTCTTTACAGCTGGATAAAATAAAAATTAACCCTATTAAAGTAAATACCAAAATACTTCTTCTTTTCATATTCTTATTCTATTCCCCTTATACTAATCTTTTGTAATATAGTTTTCCATATTATTAAAGATTAATACCATGAATAACAGAACTCCCAAAGTTGTCATCTTGAACGTAGTTAAGGACCCTTAACCTAAGATTCTTCACTAACACTCAGATAAGCAGGGAGCCAAAATCATTATTTCGATTTTGTGTTCATCGCTTAATTTCTTCATCTAATGACAGATGCTGTTAGCTTGGCTTTATATAAGTCTGACGGTTCTTTTTGATTAAAAATCAAAAAGAACCGTCTGTTTTTATTACCTAAATATATTTAAATTTAACTCCTTGGATAAATCCTTCATAATTTCACATCCTACAATAGAGTTCCCATATCTATCTAGTGAAGGTCCATATATACCGATTCCAAATCTCCCAGGTACAGTTGCCAATATACCTCCAGATACGCCAGATTTGGATGGCACTCCTACTTTAACTGCATACTCTCCACTAAAATCATACATACCACAGGTGCTCATTATAGTGGTAATTAAAGTTGCTATGTCCTCATTGTTTGATTCTATAATACTAGGAGATTTACATTTATTCGCAAAAAATAGTCCTATTTTGGCCAAATCTGCACAATCTACTTCTATTGAACATTGTTTAAAATAAGTGTCTAATATCTCCTCCACATCTCCATCTAGTACTTTCATGTTTTTTAATAAATAGGCTATGGCCCTATTCTTATCTGCAGTTTTCTTTTCAGATAAATAAACTTCCTCATTATAATTGAGTTTATTATTGGATGTTATCTTTCTTGTAATGTCCAGTATCCTGTTAAATTTTTCTTTTCCATTACCCTCTATTAAAGAAGTGGTTACTATAGCACCAGAATTCATCATAGGGTTTGAAGGTTTGCTTCCGCTAAATAAATCCATTTTATATAGTGAGTTAAATGACTCCGTTGTAGGTTTCATACCCACCTTGCTAAATACTTCCTTAGTACCCCTATCTACCAAAGC